>CAYTJL010000341.1:0-8765 GCA_964437785.1 uncultured Polyangiaceae bacterium | reverse complement strand
GCTCTCCGCCAAAACAACGACCCAGCAGAGCTCTCTGCAAAAGACTCCGTTTCAACGAAGCTCTCTGCCAAGACAACGCGCCACACACCCATCTGCCGAGACCGCGTCACTCACACACGTTGTTCGTACACGCGAGCCCCTCCGCGCACGCCCACGGGCCGCAGCCGCCCGCGGCGGCGCACGTACCCAAACAAGGCTCGCCCGTCGCGGCGCCGCCGCCCTGCGCGAAGAACCCGGCCGCGAGCAGGCAATTGAGCATCTCGATACAATCCACCTCGTTGAAGCACTGGAGCTCGGCCGCCTTGCCCAAATCGCCCTCCATGCTGACCGTGTCGCTGCACAAAGAGCCGTCCCAGAGGATGCCCGCGACCGTGCCGCAATGGCGGTTGTCGTACGCCGCGCAGATGGCGTCCGTCGATGATTGATAATCGGAGGCGTCGAGATCGAGCAGGGCGATGCACGCGGAGGACGAGAGAGAAGAGAGGAGGAGCGCCGCGAGCGCGATGCTCGCGCGCATCAAAACACCCCGTGGACGAGGACGCCGCCGCCCGACGGCCCGGCCCACGGCGCGACCCGAAGCGCCTTTGCGAGCGGCAAAGGCCCCGGCGTGGCGACGGTCGGGATCACCACGAGCCGAATCACCACGCCCGCCGCGAGGCAGCCAATCCCCGCGACGCCGACCCACTGCCCCGCGTTCGCGAGCGCGCGCGCCAGGCTCGTCGCGTTGAGGCCATCGGCGTTGCACACGTGACCTGCGCCGGTGTCGATGCAATTGACACCATCTTGGGCGTTGTGGATCGAATACGCCCCGATCCCAAGCGCGATCCCCGCGAGGAGCGCCGCGCCGCCGACGCCGAAGGCCGTATATTGGAGGGTCGTCCAAAGCTTGGTGTCGGGCGCGGGGGGCGCGGCGGGAGGAGCAGGCGGCGCGGGCGGAGGCGGCTCCAGGCGCTCCGCGGCAGGCGGAGGAGATGCCTTGTTCGGCTCCTCGGCCCGCGCGGAAGAAGGCGCTAGGACGAGGATCACCGCCACCAGCGCGGCGCCCCTCATGGCGCGACCGATCCGGCGGGCGCCGCCGACGCAGACGCGTCCGCCGAGGGGATCGGCGCCTGCGGAGAGGGCTTGTTGGACCCTTCGCGCATCGCGAGCAGCGCGATCGCGCCGAGCCCGATCATGAGCCCGACCGCGACGCCGATGAGCGCGTTCCCGCGCTTTTGCGCCTCTTTTTGCTTCACGACCGATCGATAAGGGAGCGTCTTTGCGTCCCAATGTTGGGTCGCGGCGCCGGCGCCGGTCTTGGAGTCCAGCGCCGGAGGGGCCTTTGGAGGACCTTTGACGTCCCCCGGCCGTGGAGGCGCCTCCGGCATAATCTGTGTTCCGGCCTTGCTCCGCGGGAGCGCGTCGTCGCCTGGATTGGACGGGAACGAAGGGCGGGAGGGCTGCGGCGGCGCAGGCTGCGTGGGCGCGGCGAGCGTCTGCGCCAAAGGCGCCGCCAGCGCCACCACGGGATCGAGCTTGATGGAGCGCGGATTGGCGGGCTTCTCCCCGAGCACCTTGGTGAGCTCGGCGACGGCCTCCCCCGCGGTCGCAAAGCGCTTTGCGATGTCGTGATCACAACACTTGGCAAACCACTTATCGAAGGCCGGCCCGAGCCCGCCGCCGCGCGAGCTGGGCGGCGGGAGCGGCTCGAACGCGACGAGCGCGACGAGATGAGCCATCGAGTTGGGCGTCCACATGTCTTTGCCCGAGAGGAGCTTGTGCGCGATGAGCCCGAGCGCGAACACGTCTGTCTGCCCACAGACCTTCTTGTTCTCGCCTTTGGCCTGCTCCGGGGCCATGTAGAGCGGCGTGCCGAACACCGCCCCTGTCGCCGTCTTGGTGGCCGCGCCGCCGGGAGCGTTCTCCATCACCTTGGCGATGCCGAAGTCGAGCACCTTGATGGCCACCGCGCCGTCGTCACGCTCGGTGAGGAACAGGTTCTCAGGCTTGAGATCGCGGTGGACGATGCCCATCGCGTGCGCCTTGTCGAGCGCCTTGGCCGTCTGGCCCAAGTAGAGAAGGACCTCGGCGGGAGGGAGCTTGCCGCGCGCGGTCACCTCGTATTCGAGGTCGCGACCGCGCAGGTACTCCATGACGAGGAACGGCGCGCCGTCGAGCTCGGGCGCGGTGTCCGCGTCGCTCACGCGCACGACGTGATCGCTGCCGATGCGCGCGGGCGCCTGCGCCTCACGACGGAAGCGCTCGACCGCCTGCGCGTCCGCGACAACGTCCGGGTGGAGCATCTTGAGCGCGAACGCCTGCTCGGTGTGGAGGTGATGGACCAGGTAGACCGAGCCCATCCCGCCCTGCCCCAAACACCGCTCGACACGATAACGACCCGCGATGACCTGCCCGGCGGAGAGGGTCTCGGTCTCGTTGGTCATACGCGGAGAGAGCGTACCCGGAGCCGCGTCGAGGAGGAAGAGCGAGCGCGCGCCCAGCACGAAGAGGACAGCCTCCTATACACCCACAAAGCTCCGCGGTAAGAGCCGCGCGATGGCCAAACGACGCTCGTCCCGCGCGTGGATCGCCCCCGCGCTCACCACGATCCGCGCAGGGATCAAGAACTTGCTGGCGAGCTTGCCCGGCGATCGGCCCGAGCGCATCGTGGTCGATCTCAGCGGGTCTTTCCCCGCGCGCGCGCCGCGCAGGCCGCCGCCGTGGCTGCCGCTGCCGCCCGAGCTCGCGATCACCGCGACGTCGCTCGAAGAGCTCGCCAAGGACATCGAGTCGCTCGCGGACGCGGCGTGGCTGCGCGGCGTGACGTTCCGCGTGCACGATCTCGCGGTCGGGCCCGCCACGGCATGGGCGCTCCGCCGCGCGGTCGGATCGCTCGCGAGCGCGGGCAAAGACACGACCGCGGTGCTCACCGAGGTGAGCATGATGGGCTACTACGTCGCGTCGGCCGCGCGCGAGATCGTCACGCCGCCCTGCGCCGACGTGAACCTCCGCGGCTTCGGCCTCAACCTTTTGTTCGCGCGCGAGCTGCTCGACAAGATCGGCGTGCGTTTCGAAAAGCTCCAGGTCGCCGAGTACAAAAGCGCGTTCGACGGCCTCGTGCGCAGCGCCATGAGCGACCCGCAGCGCGAGCAGCTCGACGCGATCTTGAGCGCGATCGAGGAGCGCTTCGTGAGCGACGTCGCCGCGTCGCGCGGCAAGAAGCGCGAGGACGTGCGCGTGCTCCTCGACGAGGGCACGACGAGCGCCTCGCGCCTCGCCGAGCTGGGCTTCGTCGATCGCGTCGCGTACGAGGACGAGATCCTCAACGACGACGCGGCCACGATCGACGCGTGCGCCCGCGTGTTGCCGGTGCGCGCGCCGAAGGGCGCGAAGCGCGTCGCCGTGGTGTCGCTCACCGGCGCGATCATCCCCGGCCGATCGCGGCGATCGCCGCTCTTCGGCGGCGGCGCCGCGGGGTCCGAGACGGTGATCCAAACCCTGCGCGCGGCGGCGAACGATCCGCTCACGGGCGCGATCGTCTTCCACATCGACTCGGGCGGCGGATCGGCGATGGCGAGCGATCTCATCGGGCGCGAGGTCGAGCGCGTGGGCCGGCTCGTGCCGCTCGTCGCGGTCATGGGCGACGTCGCGGCGAGCGGCGGCTACTACGTGGCGACGCACGCGCGCAAGATCCTCGCGGCGCCCTTCACCATCACCGGATCCATCGGCGTGCTCACCGGCAAGCTCGTGCTCGAAGGGCTCTACGAGCGGCTCGGCGTGCGGGCCGAGCGCGTCTCGCGCGGCCGCTTCGCGCACCTCTTCGATCCCTCGAAGCCCTTCACCGACGACGAGCGCGCGGCGCTCGAAAAGGCGAACAAAGAGATCTACCAGCGCTTTCTCGCGCGCGTCGCCGCGGGCCGCAACAAGACCACCGAGGAGGTCGACGCCATCGCGAAGGGCCGCGTGTGGTCGGGCGCGGACGCGCGCGCGCTCGGGCTCGTCGACGAGCTCGGCGACGTCGCGGCCGCGATCGAGCGCGCGGCCGAGCTCGCGGGGCTGCCGCGCGGCGCGCCTTCGTACAACGTGCGGGCTCCGGCCGAGCTGCTCCTGCCGACCGCGGACGACCCGACCACGCTCGTGAGGCTCGCGGCGCCGCTCCTCCGCGAGCGATCGCTCCTCCTGTCCCCGCTCTGCCCGCCCTTCGCCTACGCGTCATGGCCGGGCTCCGCGCTCGCCGGTTAGATTCGACCAAAAGCTCGCGCCCATCTCGCCCTTCGCTTTTGGTATGGTAGGGCGGCTGATGGCGAACGCTCCCGAAGCCACGAGCGACGGCACGCCCACCGAAGGCGACATCGTCGCGGGCAAATACAGGGTCGAACGCGTGATCGGCCGCGGGGGCATGGGCGTGGTCGTGGCGGCGCAGCACCTCGCGCTGAAGCAGCCCGTCGCGATGAAGTTCCTGTTGCCCGAGGCGATGAAGCGATCGGGCACGGTCGAGCGCTTTTTGCGCGAGGCCAAGGCCGCGGTGTCGATCAAGAACGATCACATCGCGCGCGTCTTGGACGTGGGCACGGTCGACGGGACCGGCGCGCCGTTCCTCGTCATGGAGTACCTGGTCGGCAGCGACCTCGGCGACGTGATCCGCGAGCGCGGGAAGATCCCGGTGAGCGACGCGGTCGACTGGCTGCTCCAAGCGTGCGAGGTCATCGCGGAGGCGCACGCGCTCGGCATCATCCACCGCGATCTCAAGCCCGCGAACCTCTTCGTCACCACGCGATCGGACGGCGCGACCTTCATCAAGGTGCTCGACTTCGGGCTCTCGAAGATCACCAAGACGGAGCAGCTCGAAGCGAGCCTCACGCAGGCCAATCAGGTGATGGGCTCGCCGTATTACATGTCGCCCGAGCAGGTGCGCGGCCTCAAGGGCATCGACGCGCGCGCGGACGTGTGGTCGCTCGGCGTCATCTTGCACCACATGATCGCGGGCGAGCGGCCGTTCGACTCCGAGTCGCTCGGCGGGCTCTTCCTCGCGATCGGCGCTGAGCCCCCGTCGTCGCTCCGCGAGAAGGTGCCCGAGGTGCCGCCCGCGCTCGAGGCCGCGATCCTCAAATGCCTGGAGAAGACGGCCTCGGCGCGCATGCAGACCATCGCCGACCTCGCGCGCGCGATCGCGCCGTTCGGCTCGGACGAGGGCCGGCGATCGCTCGATCGCATCCTCCAGCTCTCGACCACCGCCGATCAGCGCGCCGCGCTGACGAGCGACGCGGACATCTCCGAGCTGTCGCTCGCCGAGACGGCCAAAGGCGACTTCATCGTCGACCCGAAGACGTTCCCGCCGGAGCTCGCGGCGGTCGCCCCGCAGGGCGGGACGACCCCGTTGCCGGCGGGCATGTTGCCGCCGCGGGCCGCGGGCTCACAGCCATCCATCGCAACTCCCATGGGGGGCCCGCCGAGCCCCGCGCTCGCGCCGAACGCGTATTATCCCGCGCGGCCCATGAGCCCTTCGGAGGTCGCCAAAGGCACCACCGGAGAGGGCATGTCCAACACGGTGGGCGATCTCCAGCGCGTCGGCTCGACCACCGGACACCACGACTCCCCCTCGCGACGCGGCCGGCCCGTCGTGCTCGCCGTGCTCGCCGCGGCCGCAGCGATCGGCGCGCTCGGCGGCTTCGCCGCGCTCAAGATCCAAGGGTCGAGCGCGGACGGCCACGCCAACGGGGCCGAATCGGCTTCGGCTCCCGCGATGAGCGTCAGCGCGCCGGTCCCCGCGAGCGCGAGCGCGCCGCCTCCCGTGATCGAGAGCGCGTCTCCGCCGCCGTCCGCGAGCGCGGTCCCCGCGCCCTCCGCGAGCGCCAAGAAACCGAAGCTCCCGCGCCGCCCGCTGCCCCCGCTCCTGCCTCAACGCAACCGATAACCGATCTGCCCGCTCACCAAGACGCGATGTCGCGCGGGTCGAAGCGGCCTTCGTCGAGGAGCCTCTCGGCGAAGCGCAACAAGGCATCTCGCTCCGCGACGGAGAGCGACGGATACCACACCGGGCTCGCCACCACGAGCGCGCGCCACGCGAAGAAAGGCGCGATCACCTCGCCCATCTCGGGATCTGGACGGGCCTCGAAATAGGCCTCGAAGAACGCGCGCCAGAGCGGCGAGATGCCTTTGGGCCACGCGGCCGGATAAACCACCTTGCCAAAGACGTAATTGATGGTGAGGGCGGCGATGTCGTCGGCGGGATCGCCCATCGAGCCGCGGCTCGTGTCGAGCAGGGTCATGTCCGTGCCCTCGCGGAAGAGCAGGTTGTACGGGTGAAAGTCCCCGTGGATGCGCCGCAGCCGATGGGCCTTTGCCTTGAGCTTCCAGCGCCAGGCGACCGCGCGCGACTCGATGGCGAGGAGCCTCTCGCGCGCGACGGGGCCGCCCTCGGGGTAGCTGTCCGCGAGGCCGAAGATCCCTTCTCCGCTGCCCACGAGATCGCGGATCGCGCGCTCGTAGCGCTCGGCGGGCTCGTCGATCGGCGGCGCGTGCAGCGCGGCCAAGTACCGCGCGAGGGCGCGGGCGCGCTCGACGTCGATGGGGAGCGCCTCGCCGCTCGCCTCGATCCGCCGCAGATCGCGCGCGTAGAGCGACCCTTCGGCCCACCGCGTGAGGAGGTAGAGCTCCCCCGAGCCCGCGAGCGACACGAGCGATCCCGAGGCCATCACCGCGCCGACGTCCATCACCGGGACGTGCCCCGGGATGCGATCGAACGTGTCGGCGGCGAGCAGCGTGAGCGCGGCGCGATCCGCGCGGCGATCGTGGCCGAACCAGTTCGATCCCATGGTGTGGAGCACCGCGCGGCGCTCCTCGTCGGAGACGCGATAGACCACGAGCGCGGGCTCGCCGTACCCGACGCGCTTCAGCTCCTCGGGGGCGCGATCGAGCGCGATGGGGCCGATGCCGGTGACCTCGACGGGCGCGCCTTCGAGGCGGCCGATCGCCTCCGCGATCGCGTCGGGGCCGATGGCGCTGTCGGCGGGGCCGGGCGCGGCGCGGTCGAGCGCCTCGATCACGCGCGCGATCGCCGCGCGATCAAAGCCTCCGGTCGCGATCACGTCGGGCGCCTCGGGCCGCTCGTAAGCGAGATCGGCGCCGGGGAGCGAGGCCGCATCGCCGCGCGCGACCTCTGCGTAGAGCCCCTTTGCGTCGCGCGCCTTGCACGCCTCTTCGCTCGCGTCGACGAGCACCTCGACGAAGCGCGGCGCGAGCTTCTTGGCCTCGGCGCGGTAGCGCGCGCGGTGCGCGGTCGCGGCCACGATCGCGATGAGGCCCTGCTCGGCGAAGATCGCGGCGAGGTGCGCGAGCGTCGCGTAGAACGCGTCCCGATCGGCGTCGCCGTAGCCGAGCTTGGGGAAGAGCGCGGCGCGGACCTCGTCGCCGTCGAGCACGCTCGCCGCGTGGCCACGGCCCGCGAGCTCGGCGCGGAGCGCGCGCGCGAGCGTGCTCTTGCCCGACGAAGGCAGCCCCGTGAGCCAAACGACAGCGCCCGCCGCCTGCACGCCGCGCACCGCGCTCAGCTCGCGCCGGCCGAGCGACCCACGTCGACCGAGCCTTCGAGGGCGTCGAGGAGCGGGTTCGTGTACGCGTCGCTCCGCGCGACCACGCCCGCGTAGCCCTTGCCGCCCGTGCGGGTGCGCTTGACGTCGGCGAACGCGCCGCGGCCGATCGCGTCCCAGATGGAGTCGCGCTTCACCTCGGCGAGCTGCTCGTGCGCCTCGCGCAGCACGGTGCGCGCGCGCTCCTCGACGATGCCGCCGGGCTTCCATTGGATCTCGTCGCCGAGGTGCTTCGCCGTGCCGAACACGTAGCGCGCGCTCTTCAGCGAGAGGTACCGATCCATGAGGAGCGGCGTGTGGATCGCCTCGCTGAACATGCCGAGCAGCTCGATCGACTGGTCGGTCATGATGCCCGCGAGGTTATACATCGCGTCGTGGACGTGGCTGTGGAACACGTCGCCCGTCTTGAACTTGGTGGGCGGCATCCACTTGATGGGGTGCCGATCGAAGATCTGCCGGATGAGCTGGGCCTGCGCGACCTCGAACAAGAACGAGTCTTCGAGCCACGGGTTGATCTCGAACGCGTGGCCGAGCCCCATCTGCTCGACGCGGAGGCCCGCCCTCCGCGCGAACGCCTCGTTGATGAACTGCGACGCGAGCACGGTGTGGGCCTTGTCGACGGCGTCGGCCGTGGTGAGGTAGTTGTCCTCGCCCGTGTTGATGACGATGCCGCTCCGCGCGATGATCCGCCGGGAAAAGTACTGATCGACGAACGTGCGGCACATGTTGATGTCGCGGAAGAGGATGCCGTACATCGCGTCGTTGAGGAGCATGTCGAGCCGCTCGACGGCGCCGAGCCACGCGATCTCGGGCATGCACAGGCCGGAGGAGTAATTGACCTGGCGCAGGTAGCGGCCGAGGCGCTCCTGCTCGTCGTCGAGGGCGGCGCGCACGATGCGGAAGTTCTCCTGCGTCGCCCAGGTGCCGCCGAAGCCCTCGGTGGTGGCGCCGTAGGGGACGTAGTCGAGGAGCGATTGCGCCGTCGAGCGGATCACGGCGATCACGTCGGCGCCGGCCTGGGCGGCGGCGCGGGCCTGATCGGCGTCGTCGTAGATGTTGCCGGTGGCGACGATCACGTACTTGAGGGGGGCGCCGGGCTGCGAGGCGGGGTGGAGGCGGGCCAGGGCGGCCTCGCGGGCGTCGCGCGCGCCGTCGACGCGGGCGAGGGCCGAGGCGGTGTGCGGCGAGAGCGCGAGC
>CAYTJL010000340.1:0-8884 GCA_964437785.1 uncultured Polyangiaceae bacterium | reverse complement strand
TGAGGGAGAGCAACCTTTCGAGGTTGATTGGAGAGCGCGGCGCGAGGACGAGCTGGGCGCCCGCGTGCGCAATGAGGAGCCAGCGGCCGGCGGGACCGGCGCCTACGGCGCGGCCAATGCCCTTCGATGGTTCGCGCGATGGCGAGCTTTTGCCGAGCCCAACGAGGGAACACGATGAGCAACCCCGCAGCGAAACAAGGTGACTCCGTGACGGGGACGGACACCCATGTCCTCATGATCCCGTCGCCGGGCGGCCCGGTGCCCACACCGACGTCAATGCCCTTCCAAGGCAAGCTCGACGGCGAGCTGTCGAGCGATGTGATCGTCGAGAACAAGCCCGCCGCGACAGCGGGCAGCGTGGCCACCAGCACGCCCCATGTCCCGAGCGGCGGCCCGTTCCAGAAGCAGCCCGCGAACAAGGGCACAGTGCAAACGGGGAGAGCGACGGTGCTCGTCAACAACAGGCCGATCGCGAGGGACGGCGATCCGGTGCTCACGTGCAATGACCCCGCGGACGCGCCGAACGGGACGATTGTTGCGTCGGGCTCGGTGTTGGTGGGGTAGCCACTGAGGAGCTTTACTCCACTCGTGCTGTCTGGTCCTGCTCTCGCACGGCGCGCGTCCGTACCGCTGCACAGCTCGACGACGCTGCTGGAGGAGCAACGTCTCGCGCTTGCCATCGAGGTTGATCTGCGACGTGATCTGAGGCCCGTGTTCCGAATCTAGTCTAGCAGGGCCGCTATTGGGGCCAGAGGTTGAGCAGCACATCGAAGAAGCGAGACGAGAGCATGGCCAGAGCCGGCGGCTCGGGCGCCGGGACGTCGGCGGAGCTGAGTTTCCTACCATTCAGCTCGACACTCGCTGATTCCTCAACGCTGTCCTTTACCGCCGCGGCCCCGACCCATACGGCTCGTCCGTCGAGGGCGTCAAAAACGCTAAGCGTCCCGGCGATCTGGGCATAGGCCCTGCCCGTTACCCTTGCCATGGTGGGCTGTGGCTGGAGCCGGCGAGACGGGTCGGAATCGGCCATGATGAGGAGCCCTGCCGCGACCATCGACCCCGCAGCGGCCACCGGAAGACTGACCGGGACGCCGGGGTTCGCAACCGCGTCGGCGAGCTTCGCGAGCTTCTCCGCGAGACCTGTCGGATCCTGCTTCCGGTACTCAATCACGGGGGGTTCCCCCCAGCCGAATGAGAACTCGTTGAAGACCGTGAACACCACATACCGGGCGCCTGTGGCCGCGCCGATCTGCTGGAGGTCTTCTCGGGAGATGGCAAGGGTGCCCGCATAGCGCTGCAGTGCTGGTTTGAGCTGGGGCCGTTCGCGCAGGGAACTGTCGATGCGCGCCTCCTCCGTCTGGGTGATGGTGGGACGGACGCGGGAGATGCCGCCTGCGAGCTGCCCGCGGACCCGCGCCAGAGCTTCGGCATCCATCAGCGGGGTCGTGCTCAGGGCAGGCAAGACGGCGACACGCCCTTTCTCGATGTGCTTGAGCGTGAGCGCCGGATCGCTGTGAAGATGAAGGACCTCAGCGGACGGTCCACAGCCCATGAGAACCAAGGCGGAGGCAGCCAATAGGAATAGCCATTCGATCTTTTTCATGAGTGAGTCGACCGAATGTCGTCCCGAGGTTGAGAGGAGAATCCTGGTGATGGTCGTGAGACGTCGTGAGACGTCCAGTTTGTGCTGCGCGAGTGGTTCGATAAATTTCTTCATTGGGTTTCAACTCCTTGAGTGATGTGGGCGCCGTCAAAATCTGGACCCAAAGCGTAATAGCTATCTATGGTAACATCATGGGATTACTACCACCCCCTCAAGGTGATGTCAACCCAGGGTTGTATGTAATGGACGCCCACGCCAAAGGGAACGCGTTGGCCGACTCGGGAGGATAAAAATAGGGAGCGCCGGATCCGCGGCGCGCACGGCCGCCCGGGGAAGGTGGTCAACGGCCGAACACGGGCGGGCCGGCGCTCCCTATTTGGTAGCCGCTCGACCCATATCGAAGGCTCATGACTCGATTCCTCTCCTCCCGCTCACCCGATCAGCACGGAGCCCGGTGGCGCACACCATGGCGCCATCGCACCCTCCTCCGCATCCCCGGCCGCCTCTCCTACTCTGGACATCAACACAGGCTCCACCTCCCTCCCGGCTCTCCCCTGGTGTCTGCCGTCCTGCTCGAATGACTTGATCACATACAAACGCTCATGGGGGGAAGGGGGGAGTGTCCCTCCGCTACCCTATCGGTCACCGATCTTGCCTCGACAGCCCTCCCTCTTGGGGAACATTGCCCCTTGGTCGGCGCGTGACTATCGGCGCCCGAAATCTACGTTTATTCGCTTCTTCGGTGAAAAGTCTTTTCGTGACTCGTGGAGCCCGCGCACCTAAAACATCTCTTCGCTCCTGGAGCACCGTCCGACGTCAAAGACGAGAGCACAAAGAAGATGAAGGCTTTGCCGGAGGGGGTGCGTAGCTGGTTGGCAGAGCAGGACATCCGGGCTGCGTCCTATCTCTCCCAGCTCTGCGCGAGAGAAGGAATTCCTGTTCGGCTCGCAGTAGACAAGGATAGCGTGAGCCAATCTCAAGAGACTTGTGGTGTCGCTATTGGCCTGGGCTTCAATGGGTACACCAATTTGCTAGCCGAATTTCCGTTTGACGAACCATTATTTCGCATCTCCTGGGAAGGTTCGTCAGCGGATCCAAACCTCGGCAAGACAGATGGCCTGTATGTCGGCGAGAAGAAGGTTAAGCCACCTCCCAAGACCGCGCGCGTTGACTATTGCTTGATCGCGCGGCTGGTGCGTAAGCCAGGCCGTGGCCGGCCGTTTTCTCGCGGAGAAGTGGCAACAACTGGCGAAGCTCTACAAGGGGTTGTCCGACATGGACACTCGATGCCTTGCGGTCATCATCGAGCATAACGTCCCTGCCCAACCGATTACGCTGCAAGTCTCGACGACACGGGTCGCATCTGCGAAGATTTTGACCCAGTGTTCGCCCGATGTCAGTCATAAACAATCGAGACGCGCTTCGCGCCCGGGCGTGTTGTGCTCAACCAACGTTGATGACTATCCCCCCGTTTCAGCCAACATCTGCCGCACATTGGGGGGCAACCGATCGATGACCGTGGGCAGCGCGTCGGGCGGAAGCATATCGAAGAACATGACCAGCTCATTGACGAAGCCCTCAGCGCCGGGCAATTGGGCGATCTCTCGACGGCGCTGTTCGGACGACATCTTCTGCAAACGTTCAAGCCACGATTGCACGCGTTCGCGCTCTTTTGGCCCATTGTCGTGACGTGGCATGTGCGCGGGGAGCGCGATCACGCGCCGTTCGGGTGTCGCCGCGGGCGCGGGCATCGCCACAGGCGCGGGCGCTGCCACTGGCTCCGTGACGGCCACCGGCTCGGGAATGGGGCTTGTCGAAAGCTCCGGCGCGAGCTGCACCTCGTTTGCAGGCGAAGGCGCCGCGGGCGCATTGACCACCGGAGCTGCGGGCTCGGCGTGGACCGGCAGAGTAGATACGGTTGAAACAGGCTCCGAAACGGCTGTCGAGACCGGCAGCGGCTCGGGCTCGATGACCGGCGGAGCCACCTTCATCGGGGGCGGCTGCACCACGAGCACCTCCATCGGAGTCGTCATCTCGATCGGAGCCGCAGCTACCTGCGATGACGGGATTGGCGGTGAGGGTGCCGGCGGAGGCGGAGCCATCGGCGGCGGCGCCACCATAGGAAGATGAGAAGGCGCCTCAACGCCGAGCGATTGGAGCAGCTTGGCGCGGAGCATGGGATCGCGCTTGATCGCCTCGATATCAAGCTCAGGCTGCACGCGCGGAGGCGCGGGCGGCGGCATCGCAGGAGGCGGCAGCGGTGGAGGTCCAGGCATAAACGTTGGAGGCTCGGGCCGGACCACGTCGACGATGCCAAGCCCGGGCACCCTCACCAATTGGGGCTTTCTTTGCGGCTCCTCTCGTGGAGCGGGCGGCTCTTCTTCTTTGGCGGAGCGCCCGATATTGGCGATCGTCGCTCGGCTCGTTTCAGCCTGGAAGAACGAGGTCAGGCCGTTGAAAATGTCGTTGATCTCCGAGCCCTGCCCCGCGGGCCCCGCAGACGTCGCAGGGCTCGTGAGATCCTTGAGCACCTTGAATTGGGTGAGCGTCTCATTGACCGACGATTGCGGTTGAGCCAGGTCCTTGACCGCCTTGAGCATCGACACGGCGACCGTGGTGGGATCGGGGCCTTGTTTGAGCGACAGCATCGCGCTCATGAAGGCGCGCATGTTCTCGCTCTCGCGGGCCGCCGCGCTCGCCGCCGTCTGCGCCTGCGCGTTGATGAGCGCGATCAACACCGCGTTGTTGTCGAGCTGGGTGTGTTGAATCGGGCTCGGCGCCGGAGCAGGAGGCGCCGCCGCGCGCACGGCGCGCTCCGCGCGAATCTCGCGAAGAAGCTCGGCCATTTCGCTTTGTGCAGCGCTCTGTTCGATGTGCGCCCGCGCGCTCGAAGAAGCGGAGGACGAATGAGAAGGAGGAGGCGCCGCCGGCTCGGCCGCCCGCACCATCGAAGGCGCGCGCGACGCATAAGGCGAGCTGTCGCGGAACGTGAACGGTTTGCTCTCGCCGTCGAAGCTCTCCCACCCATCGGTCGCGGGCGGATAACACGCTTCGATTTGGTGCCTGGAGTTCTTGCCGATCACCTTGTACTCGCCGCCGCCCCACCACGCGACGACTTGAGCCCATGACTGCACGTCGCGCGCGGGGATGTCCTCGGGGTAGTTCTGCACGAGCCGATCGCCCGTGCGCCTGCGCCGGAACGTCACATAGCGAATGTCTCGATCTTCAGGCGACCCGTCTTCACGTGGAAAGAGAGGATGAGGCTCGTATGCTCGCCGCCCAACGAGCGCGACCGGATCCGGGTCCGGTCCGAACGCCTCACCACCCTCCCCATACCCTTCGATGTTTGTCATAAGACAAGCGATAGCAACGGCATTTGCGATCAACAAGAGCGAAGGAGTGTCACGATTGTATTATCTTGCCAGTTATCATGACACAGGTGACGTGCGATGGGCAGACGCCCCGGAACACCTCGAAAACAAGCCGATGTTGATCACCCGCGTGGGATGCGGGTAAAGCGGGTGATGGTGCGGGCGACGAAAAAGGCGAGCGTTTGACGGTTGACGCAAAGTGTTGAGATGCCTTTGCGTGGCATCGCGGGTAACCGCAGGGATGGTCGGACGGGTGAACAAACGAGAAGAGCCCATCGCCGAAGGTGCTCGGCGATGGGCTCGTGATGAGGGTGCGGGGTTGTGGGTTGTCGGCTACGCGGCCTGGACGACGTTCCAGCGCGCGATCTTGGCTCTGCGGTCCAGCGTCGAGGAGAGCATCTTGCCGCCGATGGGTCGATGCTTCACCCATCGTAAGGCGTAGCCCAGGTTGGAGGGGGTCAGCGCCTCAACGAGCGCCAACTCGCAAAGGGCGCCTCGAAGATCGTGGACCGCCTCGCGTTCGATGGCTTCGATGATCGCGCGCGCCGTGAGGAACGGCCACGTCGAGGGCCAGCGCTGAAGCACCTTGGCGAGCGCCGAGCGCTCCCGCGTGGACATCACAGAGGCGCTCGGCCGCATGTCGGATGATTCGAGATTGAGATTAGGAGAACCGGCCGGCTCTTGCTCCTCCGCGCGAGCGACCATGAGCCCGCCGGGCCCGAGTCGGCGCCACGTCGCGCCGATGGCCCAACGGCACTTGCCCACGCGGAGTTGATCGCGCTCGACAAAGACGGTGGCGTCACATGCGCGCTCAAGCTCGCCGTCCCCGGCGACGCCGCCCGATGCGTTGGTCGCCGCGATCACGAGCTTGACGCGCGAGGGGTGGGCGCGCAGGAGGCGCAGCCATTCGAGCGCTTGCTTGTCGCCTCGCGGCGCCCAGGATTCGAGCGAATCGACGACCATCACCCCATCTCCCGGCACGCGCGAGCACGCGCGCCGGAAGTCGGGGAGCCCGTTCTCGCCCGCCTCATGAACGGGAAAGATGCGCCCGGCGAGCTGCTCCGGCGGGCACCGCGCGCGAACGAAGGCTTCTTGGATAAGCTCCTCTTTGAGCTGATCGGCGTCGAGCCAATACAGGGCCCCGCCCGTCTTTTGCGCGATCGCAAAGCCCGCCTGCGCCGCGAGCGTGCTCTTGCCGGCGCCGGCCGTGCCCGCGAGCATGATCACCATCTCTCGCGCGATGCCTTCGAGCGCCGTTGCGATCGCGGAGCCCGGGTAGTGGTCGATGATCAACCGCCTGGCGTTGTCGGAGCCGAGCGGACGAAGCTCGTTGTCGATCGGCGGGGGACGCGGATCAGGAGGTGGGGACGATGATCGCGAGGGAGAGGGAGGAGAGGGAGAGGTCTTTGGTGCGGTGTTGAGCCAACTGCGGGCCCCACACGCGCACCATCCGCCGAGCGCTCGAATCCGCCCGCGCTCGCCGCACGAGAGGCAGACGAGCGCGAGATCCACGTCGTCTGCGCGCCTCGTTGGATCGGCCCAGTTGCGAGCGCCGCAACCGCACCTCTCTCCTCGCGCCGAATCGCTCTGGCCCCGGCCGCACCCGAGGCAAACCAGATCGATCGGCGAGACGTTGCTCAGGAGCATGGATTCCCGCGCCGCTTCAGCCTTGCCGAGAAGGAGAAGACCCGGGTCCGTTGTCCCCGTCGCCGGAGCTGCCGTCCGATTCGCCGGTTGCGAAGGGTCCGGCGCACGGCGGGGCACTTCGTTTGCGCCTCCTCCTCTGCTGTGCCTCTCTGCCTCTCGATCTGGTTCATGCAGCCCTCAAGGAGAAAAAGCGAGAGTGCGTAGCCGAATTGAAGCGTGGGATTCTTCACCCTGAAGGCGTTCACTCTCCTTCGCAAATCGCGGATCGACACCGACGGATGTACAGCCGAATGCGGCGGTTCATCGAACGCTTTGGCTTTCTCGCTCATCTGCTCCAAGATGCCCCCGAGGTCGCGACGACTGAGCGGCGCTCCCCCATCAACGTCCCCGAGAGGTTCGGCATTGGGAGGCTCCCCGATGTTCACCCAACGCACCACCGACGCCTGCTCCTCGTCCGGTGTCGCTTCGCCTCTCCGCATTTCGATCAAGCGCATCTCAATCTCAATGAAATAGATCCTGAAGGCGTCGATGAAGAACGGTGTGGGGTTCCTCGCGACGAAGGATTTCAACTGCCTTCGCAACTGGGAAAAAGACACCGTTCTTGGCACGGCCCAAGGCGGCGACTCCCCGAGCGCAAACAGCTCTTTGGACAGCGCATCGAAGATGTTGAACAGATCGTCCTCGCTGATCAACGGGTCATTGAAAATTTCGGCGTTGTGCATACCCTCACGATGGAGAGGCGCGCGCCATCGTGCAAGAATGATCGTGTGTACGCAATGCATTATCAGGCCCGTTATCATGACACAGGGGGCACCCCCGGGGGCACCCCCTCTCGTATGCACGATGAGCGAGCACAGAACGGCGACACGTCACGTTCATGCTCGCGAGCGATCGGCTCACGCGGACGTCCCCGGGGGAGATGGTGAGACGTTCGATCCCCGTGGCCAAGGCTCGGCGTTTGAGGATGCGATCAACATCCTCGGGAGAGAGCCGTTGTCCAACGATGGCTCTGCGATGCCGGCGTCTCGGGTGGAGCGCGACGAACAAGGGCCCGCCCGCGTCCACCAGCGCTTCGCGTTGCGCGAGCCACGCGTCGAGCGCGGCCACCGGACAAAGACGCGGATCGGGTTGAACGGCCAGCGACACCAGCGCGGGTTTCCGGGCGCGGCTCACCACGCGCAGCCGATATCCTTCTTCATCTCGCCGGCAGTCCTCGCGGTTGAGCCCGATGACCTCCGAGCGGCGAAAGTCGCCGTGGTACATCACGAGGAGCAGCGTGCGATCCCTCTCCGCGAGCGCGTCGTCCTTGCAAGCGGCGACGATCGTTTCGAGCATCGCTGGGGAGATGCCCTCTTGGCGCGCATCCCGCCGCGCTCTGCGCAGCGCGCGGAGCATGCCATTGAGGCCCTCCGAGTTCGGCGGCGCGTGCCCGAGCACGACATGAGCCTTCACGATCGCCGCCCGCGACACGGCGATCGTGCCGAGCGAATGCCCTTCGTCCGCCAACGTGACGAGGTGCTCTTGAATCACCTCGGGTGACGAGGGCACGGGCGCGAGCCCACGCGCCGCGCACCACGCGGAGAAGATCGCGAAGCGGCCCTCGTAGACCCGCTTGGTGTTGGTTGGCATCGACACGTCCTCGAAGGGGCGCACGCTCATGGCCACTTCCTCCATCGGGCGCACCTCGACCTATGGCCGCCAACGGCGGCGTCATGGGTGCTCCCAAGGCGCAAACTTTAAGAGCATCTCGGGGCCGGTCAACGCTTCGAAATACGATATCAAAAAATATGTTCGTTCGCGTTCCTTGAACGCGAGTGCTTCATTTCGCGTGAACCGTTACCGGGTAACGCGTTACCCAGTAACGCGAGTGCTTCACTTCGCGTGAACCGTTACCGGATAACACCGTTATCGTGTAGTAAGCAATGATATCGCGCCTTTGAGGCGCTCACGTTCCTCTACTGGAGACCTGCTTCACGCGGTGGTCGCTTTGAGACACCGCGTTCCTCGGGACAAATTTTCCCGGTGCTCACTCGCGTTCCTCGCTCACGCGGTGGTCGCTTCTTCGCTCACGTGGTGATCGCTTTGAGACACCGCGTTCCTCGGGACAAATTTTCCCGGTGCTCACTCGCGTTCCGCGTTCCTCGGGACAAATTTCCCCGGTGCTCACTCGCGTTCCTCGCTCACGCGGTGGTCGCTTTGAGACGCTCACGTTCCTTGAGGAACGCAAGCGGCAGCGCAGCCTTCGTGCCAAACGCATCTCGCG
>CAYTJL010000339.1:6185-8905 GCA_964437785.1 uncultured Polyangiaceae bacterium | reverse complement strand
GAGGATGGGTGAGGCGCCCCTCGACCGCAGCTCGGCGGCGTAGTCTTTGGCCCGGATTTGATCGAGCGCGGCGGTGAGCGCCCGCTCGACGGTCTCGCCCTGCTCGGTCTCCACCCGCTTGAGCTCCAGCACCACGCCTGGCTGCCCTTTTGCTTTGGGCAGCACCATCACATCGCACCTGCCAAAGCCCGACTCTCGGTTGGATCGAACCTCGTAGTGGCTCCCGAGCCCGGCCAAGAGGCCGACCACGAGGCCATGATAAAACTTTTCGGGCTCGGGACCTCCGGTGTCAAAGTACGAGGCTTGTGTCTTGACCATGTGGGACAGCCTTCGTTCCACGACCGGCGCGTCCCCTTTGAGCATCGCGGCGAGCAGCTCCCGGAGCTCGTTCGCGCCGCCCACGTGATCTGCGATGAAGTCACGCGCCATGCGCCGGAGCGCGAGGTTCACCTCGGCGTTCGGCACCGCGAGCTTGGCCCAGCGCTCTCCGTCGATGAGCGACGTCTCGACAGGCTTGAGGTAGCCCGTGAACAGGAGGAAGCTCCACACCGCGTCGCTGTTACCCTCGACGTCGCGAAGGATGATGTTCTCGTCGATGGGTTTGTCGATGGCGCCGCCCGAGAGGAGCCCTTCGAGCTCGGCTCGGACGCCCGCCGGCCCCGCGAGGAGCAGCGCGCGCACGAGGTCATTGCTGCTCGTGTCGATCCAATAAGGTAACAGCTCCTTATCGGCGCTCGCGAGGAAGCTCAGCACCGACCAAGGGTTATAGATGGCCTCGCGGCCAAAGAGGTAGCCGTTGTAAAAGGAGCGGATAGGCTCCATCAAATCGGGCCTCCCGACGGCCTCGACGAGGCCCCGCACCTCGGGCTCGGTGAAGCCGAAATACGGCGCGAGCTCGGAGCGCAGGATGCCATAGACCACGACGTTGTTGAGGCCCGAGAAGAGGCTCTCTTTGGCGACGCGGAGGATGCCCGTGAGCACGCCTTTGAAGAGGTGCGGGTTGTCCTTGAGGCCCGCCGAGAGAAAATCGCGGAAGAACGCGATGACCTCATCGTAATAACGATGGGTGTAGCCCGCGTGGATGGGAGAGTCGTATTCGTCGATGAGGAGAACGACCTTCTCGCCGTGGTGCTTTGCGAGCAGGCGCGAGAGGAGCCCGAGCGCCTGGGTGCAGACGGCGGGGCTCGCCTGCTCCAAAAGGATGGCTTCGAACTTTGTCGCGGCTTCTCGATGGAGATGATCTTCGCTGAGCAGGTAGCGATGCTCGTTGAACGCATTCGCGAGCACGCCCTGGATGCCCTTGAAGCATTGCTCCCACGAGGTGGGCTTGACGTCTTTGAACGTCATGAAAATCACGGGATACCGCTGAAAATGCGGCTTGGCCCGCTCGGATGCGCTCGCCGCGAGCCCGGCGAAGAGCGCGCTCCGGTCCTCAGGGCTCTTCTCGAAGAAGTAGCGGAGCATCGAGAGGTTCAGCGTCTTGCCGAACCTGCGCGGCCGCGGGGCGAGGATCGCCTCGGCGGGGTCCGCGAGGAGCGCGTCGATGAGCGCGGTTTTGTCCACGTAATGGGCGCCGCTCTCGCGCAGCTTGCGAAAATCGGAGGTGCCGACGGCGAAGACGGGAGGAGGCATGGGCCGCGGGCATCATGGCAGAAAGAGCGGCGGTTGAGGAGCTTTCTTGCACGCTGCGATGCTCACCGCTGCCAGGCGAACGTCGCCTGTTGCTGGCCGCGCGGACGAAGAGCCACCCGAGCCAGGCGCGCGAGCCCCAATTGCTCTTCCATGAGCCGGGGCGTTGTCACGAGCCCAAAGCGTAGACGCGAGGGACCCCCTTGTCTATGCTCTGCGCATGACGGATCCCCCGAGCGTGACCTTCAAGGTCGTCGTGTACGGGCCCAAGGGCGCGGGCAAACGCTCGTGCCTCGGCGTGCTCGATGAGGTCTTTCCTCCCCTCGTGCCGCGCGGAAAGGTCCAGACCGACTGGCACGCACGCGACTTCCACTGGCACGTCTTCTCGCCGCCCACGCTCGGCTTGGTCGACGGCTTCCAGATCCAATTTTATGCGATCACGCACAGCTGCGATCGCGATCACCCGCTCTGCCGCAAAGATGTGCTCCTCGACGCGAGCGGCGTCATCTTCGTCGCCGATTCGAGCGAAGACCGGCAAAAGGAGAACCTCACGTCGTGGTTCGAGCTCCACGACAACCTCAGGAGAGCCGGGCTCGATCCATCGACGTTGCCCATCGTCATCTATTACAACAAGCGCGACGTCGTGGGCGCGATCCCCGTCGACGCGATGAACGCCGCGCTCAACCCTTGGGGAAAGCACCCTTGGCAGAGCGGCTCCACGCGCCACGGCGGCGCGGTCGTCGATTCGCTCAAGAGCTTGACGCGCGCGATGATCGCCGCCTTTCGCGCGAAGCGAAGCGCGCCCAAGGCGGCGGGAGGCGCTCCCCCCAAACCCCAGGTGTGGCCGTGCGGCCATTTCCGCCTCTTTTACCAGCGCGAGGACGTGCCTCATCCACGCTTGAGCTTCCCGCGATGCGCCGAGATCACGCCGCCCGCGCTGCGGCTCTTGTTCCTCGGGGACTACACCTTACGGCCCGAGGCGCAGCCGCTCGCGGGGCGCCCGCCCCTCCGCGTCGATGGCAACAGCATCTCCAAGGTGATGGCCGATCTCGATGTGACGCTCTCGCTCACCGTCCCCGATACGATGTCCG
>CAYTJL010000339.1:0-6085 GCA_964437785.1 uncultured Polyangiaceae bacterium | reverse complement strand
TGCTCGACCGGATCAACCCCAAAGCATCCATCTATGTCGACGTCCTCTCGTGCTCCAAAGAGGAGCTGCTCATCGACTTCGAAGACGCGCCCGACACGAACGAGGCGTGGCTCGCGAAGATCCTGAGGAACGAAGAGAGCTTTCCTTATACGGCGATCCTGGGCGATTTCGACGTCTCGATGACCCAGCCGGACATGTTCCTCGTGAAGCGCTGCGCCGCGCTCGCCACCGCGACGCGCGCGCCTTTCCTGGCTGCGCTCTCGCCCACGATGCTCGGGCTGGGCTCGTTCGCAGAGCTCACCGGCGTACAAGACCCCGAGGCGCTCGTGAGCGACGCGCCTTATCAACGCTTCGAAGGGTTGCGCGCGACAACCATGCTCCGCGACGCGGCGCTCCTCCTGCCGAGGTTCCTCCTGCGGTATCGCTACGGCGACGGCTTCCCCGTCACCAAGAGCTTCTCGTACCAAGAGGGTCGCTCGGAGGACCCCACGACCCACGTTTGGGGCAACCCCGTCTACGCGTTCGCGGCGAGGCTCGCGGCGAGCTTCACGGAGCGGCGCGCGTGCGACGCGATCACGGGGCTCGACGGGGGCGGCGTCGTGCAGGCGCTGCCCATGAGCAGGATTGAGCGCAACGGCGAGACCGTCACCGTCGGGCCGCTCGAAGGGGTGATTTCACCCGCGCTCGCCAAGGCGCTCACGCGCCAAGGATTGATGAGCTTCGTGTGGGTGGAGGAGGCTGATATCGCGTATTTCCCGGCCGTCCCCTCGCTCGCGAAGGGGCCGTGAGGCGGCCCGGCTCGCCTCCGCCTCAGGAGGCTTTGAACGCGGGGAGATCACCGGCCTTGCGGCCGACGATGACGAAGTAATGGAGCGGGGCGCCGTCGATCGAGATCCGATGGCGATAACGCTCCAAATGGTGCAGGTCGAGCTGACCGCGGAGCAAGGCGTCCTTGATGAGCGCCGAGAAGCCGCTCGCGTCCTGCTCCCCGAGGAAGGTCTCTTTGATGTTGAAGGCGATCCACCCGCCGTCCTCGACCAGGTTGAACGCCGTACGAAACGCCTCCCGCGGGATGTCGCCGAACCCGAGCGCGGCGACGCACGTGAGCGCGTTGAGCTTCCACTCCTTGAGCTCCTCGTCGACCGAGGGGTCCAATCGCGTCAGATCCGCGACGTAATAGGCGTCGTACGCGCCCGGGTGGTCGCGCTCCGCCGCCGCGCGCGCCTCGGGGGCGATGTCGAGCCCGACGAGCCGCGCCACGCCGTGCGCGCCGAGCTCGGCGCCCACCATCCCGTTGCCCGCGCCCACGTCGAGCACGCGCAGCTCCGAGAAGACCGCTCCCGCCGTCGTCACCGAGGCGCGCAAAAGCTCCGCCACCTTGCGCGGGGACGAGCATTTGAGCCTGTCATAAAAGACCTGCTCGTAGAGCCCAGGATATTTGTAGAGCGTCGCGTAGTCGTGAAACCGAATACGGCGCGCCCCCTCCGGCGTCTCCAAAAAGAGGAACGCCTCGTTCTGCGCGAGCATGTGCGGCTCGCTCGGCGGAAAGCGTACGCGGTATCTTCGTGCGTTCATGGCTCGCCCTCTTAAAGATCGACGAAAAGCAATAAAAACTGCGCGTGGGGGGTTTTGAGCCGGACCACCCTACATTTCAGGTTGTATTACGAACCGTAGTGAGGCTACCATCACCAAGAATCAACACGCTTCTTCGAGAAAACCGAGAGCATACGTGGACTGGCTCAACTATCATCACCTCTATTATTTTTGGGTCATCGCCCGCGAGGGGAGCATCACCAAAGCAGCGGCGGAGCTGCACGTGACGCACTCGACGCTCAGCGTCCAGCTCCGATCGATCGAAGACTTCTTGGGGGGAAAGCTCTTCGACAGGCGCGGGCGCTCGCTCTCGCTCACGCCGTTCGGCAGCGACGTCGCCGCGTTCGCGAACGAGATTTTTCGGACGGGCAACGAGCTCGTCGAGATGGCGCGCGGGCGCTCCCCGAGCCGCAAAGCGACGTTGCGGGCGGGCGTCGCCGGCGCCATCCCCAAGACCGTTGGGTATCGCCTCTTGGAGCCCGCGCTCGACGCAACCGGCTTTGGCCCCATCACCGTGCGCCAAGACAACTTCGAGCAGCTGATGAGCGATCTCGTGTCGAACCGCGTCCACGTGGTGATCTCGGACGTCCCCCCGCCGGAGGGCATGTCCGTGCGCGTGTATGGCCACCTGCTCGGCGAGACCGACGTCCTGCTCTATGGCACGAGCGCCCTCGCCGAGCGCTATCGAAAGGGGTTTCCCCGCTCGCTCGAAGACGCGCCCATGTTGCTCCCGAGCCGGGGTACGAGCCTCCGCGCCCTCCTCGAGCGGTGGTTTGCGCAAAACGATCTCCGCATTCGCTTGGAGGGTGAGTTCGACGACGCGGGCATGATGCGCACCTTCGGGCTCGCAGGGCGGGGGCTCCTGCCGGTGCGCGCCGCGCTCCGAACCGAGGTCGAGGAGGCCCCCGACATGAAGCGCATCGGCCGCTTCGACGGGATCCGCGAGCGTTATTATGCCATCTCGGTCGAGCGCCGCGTCAAGCACCCGGCGATGGTCGCCATCGTCGAGGGCGCGCGCGAGAAGCTCAACGAGCCCCTCAAGAGATCTCCAGCGAGGCCACGACGAGCGCGAGCGAGCGCGGGCGGGGCCGCGGACGACGATCCGTCGCGCACGAGAACATAAGATGTCGGAAAAAAGCAAAGGAACGACCGGCGGACCTGCGTTAGCTCCGAAGCCCATGAGCACCGACGCGCCGAGCTTCGTCGTCCGCATGCAGGATGGCTTGATCGGGCTCCTCGGCAGCAGCGTGGAGGGGCGCTCGTCGCTCGTCGCCGGCATGCTCCATCGCGGCGCGAGCGAGGCCACCTCGTATTGGCTCCAGCTCGTGGTCTCGGTCGGGATCGCCACGCTCGGGCTCGTCGTCGGCAGCGCCGCCGTGGTGATCGGCGCGATGCTCATCGCGCCGTTGATGGGACCCATCATCGGGCTCGCGATGGGGCTCGCCACCGGATCTCCCTTTTTGGTGCTTCGGTCGGCCGGGCGAATCGTCATCAGCGTGCTCGTGGCGACGGGGGGCGCGTCGATCATCACGTTGATGTTGCCCTTTCACGAGCTGAACGCCGAGATCGCCGCGCGGACCTCGCCCACGGCCCTCGACCTCGTCACCGCAGGGTTCTGCGCGCTCGCCGGCGTGTACGCCTCGCTCCGATCGGGCTCGGACACCGCGACCACGGCGGCCGGGACGTCGATCGGCATCTCGCTCGTGCCGCCGCTCTGCGCCTGTGGATATGGCTTTGGCACAACCGCCTTTCCGGTGGCCGGCGGAGCTGCGTTGTTGTTCCTCACCAACCTGGTCGCCATCGTGGTCGTGGGGACGGTGGCCTTCAGCGCGGCGGGCTTCAACCGCGTCAACGTCGTCGCGCTCGAGCGCGAAGAGCTGATGAGCGGGAGCGGCGCCCCCGTCGCGCGGGCCATGGCGCGCAGGCTCTCGCGCTTCTTCGAGTCGCGGTGGGGGTCGGTGCTCCGGTTCCTGATGCCCTTTGCGCTGCTCGCGGCGGTCTATGTGCCTTTGCGGAGCGCGCTCGCGGAGGTGGCTTGGCAGGTCCGCACCCGCTCGGCCATCCGCGACGCGCTCGGGCGTTTGCCGGCGCGGGTGGTCCAAAGCAAGGTCCGTGTGGAGCGCCGCGAGATCGAGATCGTCCTCGTGCTCGTGGGCAAGACGGAGGACGCCGAGCGCGCTCGTGCCCGCGTCGACGCGGACGTCCAACACGCCTCCGGGGTCGCGCCGCGCATCGAGGTCTTGGCCGTCCCCGACGCGACGGCGTTCGCAGGGCTCGAATCGACGTTGCTCAAGCCGCGCGTGGTGGAGACTCCGGCGTTCGCGCCGCCGTCCAAAGATGAGCAGTTGAACGACGCGCGCGCCCGGATCCGAACCACGATGGAGTCGCTCTGGCCCGCGAGCGCGGCCGGCGATCCGCTCGTCATCGACGTGGGCACCATGGAGAGCCGCCCGCTGCGGATTCGTATCGTTCATTTGGGTCCTCCGATGAGCCGTGACGGGATCGAGGCGCTCCAGCGATCCGTGGAGCCCGCGCTCGAACGTGAGGTAAGGCTCATCGACGTGGCGGTCCCCGCCGGCGAGCTGACCCGTAAAGACGGTGACTTGAAGCTCGTCGCGCACGTCGCCGCGGGGGCGCGCGCCACCGCGGGGATCGCGTCGGTGAGCGTGTGTGTGGTGCGCCCCGCGGAGGGGCCGCGCGCGCGGCTGAGCCGAGCGGACGTCGATTTGGCCCGCGCCGTCGAGGAGGCGTTATCCATCCACCCGCGCGTCACCACCGTCGCCGGGAGCGCGTGGAGCGTCCGCTTCGTACAAGGCACCTGCGACGTCCCGGACGCCGGCGCGGGCGACGCGGGCGCGAGCGACGCGGCGCCGTGACTCGTCATCTCCTTCGCGCGTGACGCGCGCTCGCTTGACGGCCCTCTCTCAGCGGGCTACGGCTCCGCCATGGGAGTCTGCATCGCCTACAGGGGCAAGCTCAGCTCGCCCTCCCTCATCCCCGAGCTCATCGCCGATTTGCGTGCGCGCGCGAAGGCCGCGGGTTGGCCCTACCACGAGATGCCGGAGCTCGTCGCCAACGGGCGCGTCTCGTGCTCGGGTCTCACGGGGCTCAGTGTTTATCCCCACCCCGAGTGCGAGCCGGTGCGGTTTCACTTCGACGCTGAAGGGGTCTTCGTCAACCACGTTTACCAAGCGATGTTAACCCCGGGCTCCAAGGTGGCTCAAGCGATGGCCGAGGCGATGTCGTCGATGATCTTCGCGACCCCGTCCGCAGCGCCCGAGAAGGGATCTAAGAAGGGCGCGAGAGGCCGCAAGAAGGGCGGCGAATCGACGGGCCCCAAGCTCGTCGTCCCGACGCTCCCGCCCGACTTTGGGTCTCCTTCGTTCATCGACGAGGGCCGCCGCTACAACTGGACCAAGACGCAATTCGCCGGCCCCGACGTCCACATCGCGGTCTGCGAGCTGCTCCGATCCGTCAAAGAGCGTTATGCGCCCGACCTCGAGATCCTCGACGACAGCGGCTATTACGAGACGGGCGACCGCGACAAGCTCCTTGGGGCGCTGGCGTACACCGATCGTATCCTCGCGGCCACCCAAAGCGCCTTCGAGGCCGTGACCACGTCGAAGCGAGCTCCCAAGACGCTCGGCGGGATCATCGACCGCGTGAACGACGAGCTCGCCAAAGAGCGCGACAAGATGCATTGAGATCCAAGCGGCGCCCTTCGCGCTTGACGCGCGCGCGCCCGCCGTTCGATGCTCGCGGCCATGCAAGAGGCACCCTATCAGCTCTATTATTGGCCCAGCATCCAAGGTCGCGGCGAATTCATCCGCCTCGCGCTGGAGGACGCGGGCGCGCCCTACGCCGACGTCGCGCGCCTCTCCGAAGCGGAGGGCGGCGGCGTGCGCGCCATCATGGCCATGCTCCGGGGCAATGGTCCCGGGCTCACGCCGCTCGCGCCGCCGATCCTCCGCTCGGGCGACCTGGTGATCGCCCAAGTCGCGAACATCCTCCTTTATTTAGGCCCGCGGCTCGGCTTGGTCCCGGGCGACGAGGCGAGCCGCGTGACGGCCAACCAGCTCCAGCTCACCATCGCGGATCTGGTCGCCGAGGTCCACGACACCCATCACCCCATCGCGAACGGCCTTTATTACGAGGACCAAAAGCCCGAGGCCGTGAGGCGCACGGAGGGCTTTTTGCGCGACCGGCTCCCCAAATTCCTCGGTTACTTCGAGCGCGTGGTCGAGAAGGGCGGCACAGGCCATCTCGTGGGCGGCGCCGTCTCATACGTGGATCTGTCGATGTTTCAAATCATGGAGGGGCTCACCTACGCGTTCCCCAACGCGATGGCGCGCGTCTCCCCCACGGTCCCGCGCCTCAACGCGCTCCGCGATCGCGTGGCCGCCCGGCCCAACGTCGCTGCGTATCTCGCCTCGCCCCGGCGTCTCCCCTTCAACGAAAACGGCATCTTCCGGCGGTATCCCGAGCTCGATCC
>CAYTJL010000338.1:1462-8952 GCA_964437785.1 uncultured Polyangiaceae bacterium | reverse complement strand
CCACGTGTTCTTCGATGACGACGAAGAGTGCGGCTATTACCTGGAAGAGACCATCGCCGGGAACACCATCGGCGAGGTCCTCCACATGACGCAATACGACCCTCACGTGCTCATCGCGAAGGTCAAAGCCCAGGTCGACGTGGCCATCAAGCAAGACAAGCTCCGTCCCACCGAGGGCATGCGCCTGCTCGCCGACTACGAGCGCGGCCTCAAAGATCAGACGTATCTGAGCTTCCGCTAGCTCACGATGGGGGGACCTCTGAGGTCCCCCCAAACCCCCCGCTAGTCGTTCTGCATCAGGCCGCGGATCTTGCCGTCCGGCATCAGCTTGACCTTGAGCGCCGCGGGCTCTTTGGGGAGCCCCGGCATGGTCATCATCTCGCCCGTGAGCGGCACCACGAAGCCCGCGCCCGCCGAGAGCCGCGCCTCGCGCACCGTGATGGTGAAGCCCGTGGGCCTGCCCACGATGCTCGGATCGTCGGTGAGCGAGAGCTGCGTCTTGGCCATGCACACGGGTAAATCCGCGTACCCGAGGTCCGCGATGCGCTTCAGCTCTTTGTCGGCGCTCGCGGTGAACGCGACGTCGCGCGCGCCGTACACGCCTTGCGCGACCTTCTTTACCTTGTCCGCGAGGCTGTCCGTGAGCTCGTACATGTAACGAGGCGCGGGCGGCGCGCTGTCGGTCGCGTCGGCGACCTCGGTCACGACGCGCGCGAGATCGAGCGCGCCTTCGCCGCCTTTGCCGAATCCTTCGCACCGCGCCGCGCGCACGTCGCGCTTCTTCGCGGCCTCGTCGATGAGCGAAAGCTCGCTCTCCGTGTCGTTCGGGAACACGTTGATCGCGACGACCACGGGAAGGCCGTAGCGCTGGGCCGTGCCGATGTGATGTTCGAGGTGATCGATGCCGCGAAGGAGCGCCTCGCGGTTGGGCTCGCCCGACGCTTTGACCGCAGCGCCGCCGTGGACCTTGAGCGCGCGGAGCGTGGCCACGAGCACGAGCACACGAGGCCAAATCCCTGCGGTGCGGCACTTGATGTCGAGGAACTTCTCGCCGCCCAAATCGAGCCCGAAGCCCGCCTCGGTGATGGCGTAGTCGCTCGACAAAAGGCCGAGGCGCGTCGCGAGGATCGAGTTGCACCCGTGCGCGATGTTGCCGAAGGGCCCGGCGTGGACGAGCGCGGGCCCGCCCTCGGCGGTCTGCACCAAGTTCGGCAAGAGCGCGTCGCGAAGCAGCGCCGTCATCGCGCCCGACGCGCCCACGTCCGCCGCGGTGATCGGCGTGCCTTTAGCAGTGGACGCGCCCACGATGATGCGGCCGAGGCGCGCGTCGAGATCCTCGTGATCGCGCGCGAGCGCGACGATCGCCATCACCTCGCTCGCGGCCGTGATGTCGAAGCGATCTTGCCGCGGGACGCCGTCGACCTTCTTGCCGAGCCCGACGATCACGTTGCGGAGCGCGCGATCGTTCATGTCGAGCGTGCGGCCCCACGTGACGGTGCGCGCGTCGATCTCGCCCTTCTCGCCGAGCGGCGTGCGGAAGTGGCACGCGTTGTCGACCATCGCGGACAAGAGGTTGTGCGCGGACGTGATGGCGTGCAGATCGCCCGTAAAATGAAGGTTGATGTCGTCGGCCGGGACGAGCGTCGCGCGGCCCCCGCCGGTGCCGCCGCCCTTGATGCCGAACACCGGGCCGAGCGACGGCTCGCGCAGGCAGAGCGCCACGCGCTTGTTCATGCGGCGCATGCCCATCGCGAGGCCCACCGACGTGGTCGTCTTGCCCTCGCCCGCGGGCGTGGGGTTGATCGCAGAGACCAAGATCAAGCGGCCCGCGCCCGCCTGCGGCGCATTGAGCGCGGCGAGATCGATCTTGGCTTTGCCGCGGCCGATGGGGATGACGAAGCGATCGTCGATCCCGAGCTCGCGCGCGACGTCGGAGATGGGTTGGGGCTCGTAAACAGGGCTCATCAGCCCTCACCCATAGCGGGCCGCAAGCACTGAAGCGAGCGCCTTTTCATGACGCACGAGGTCGAGCGTGTGCTCGGCGTGGCCGTGCGCGTAGCCGTTGCCGATGTAGAGGTCCACGTCGCGGCCGATGCCCTCGGCGCCGAGCGCCGCGCGCGTGAAGCTCGTGCTCATCGCGAAGAAGTAGACCTTGCCGCGATCTTTCGCGGCCACGATCGCGCTCATCTCGACGCCGTCGACGTTGACGCACGAGAGGACGAGATCCGCGCCTTTGCCGCCCGTGCGCGGCAACACCGCGTCGCGCACCGCGACGGGATCGCGCGCGTCCGCGACCTCGACGTGATCGCAGATCCCGAGCGCGCGCAGATCGTCGGCGTAGCGCGCGAACGACTCGACGCCGATCACGAGCCCCGAAGGCCCCACGCGACGCCGCGCCTCGGCCGCGCAGAGGAGGCCGGATTTCCCGCCCGCGCCCAAGATCACCACGCGATCGCCCGTGCTCACGAGGCGCGCGACCTGCGGCGCCGCGCCCGCGACGTCGAGCACCGCGAGCGCGAGCCGATCGGACATGTCCGAAGGCATCTTGGCGAAGGGCGCGGACGCGAAGATGTACGCGGTGCCCTCGACGTCGACCTGCGCGGACGCCGGCCGAACGGCGCGGATCGCGCGGAGCGCGAGCGGCGTCAGCGAGAGCGAGGCGAGCGTCGCGACGCGATCGCCGGGCACGACCCCGCGATCGTGGACCAACGCGCCGACGCGCAGGACCTTGCCGAGCAGCATGCCGCCCGAGCCGGTGACGGGGTTGTGCTGTTTTCCCCGGCGTTCGACCGTCTCCATCACGAGCCGCGCGACGCCGCCGGCCTCTCCCGCGGTAGCCTCTTCCATTTGGCGGAAGCTCGCGGCGTCGATGTTGAGGGTCTCGACGTCGACCGCGATCTCGGTCTCGTAGATGGTCGAATCGCTCGCATCGAGCTGTTCCGCAGGTTGCGGCAGCGCGCCGCGAGGGCTTCGAACGCGGTGCGTGCCGAGGGGGTCGCCGGGAAGATTCGTCACCATGAGCGCACCCGCCGCGTATCTTCGTCGTTGACCCGCGGGAAGACCAAAACCTAAACTTTGCGCTGCCCGCCTAACCCGCGCGCAAAGAACGGCCGAACGCTCGACGATGGAAAGCCAAGCTCCCAAAGCGACTGCGCGCCAGCTCGCGCTCCGCTTCATCTCCGGGAAGTACCAGGGCGGCGAGTTTCCCCTCGGCCCCAACCAAGAGATCGTGGTCGGACGGGCGAGCGATCTCGACATGGTGCTCGTCGAGGACATGGTCTCGCGCAAGCACGCGCGCATCCTCCACAGCGAGAGCGAGTTCACGATCGAGGACCTGGGCTCGACGAACGGCACGTTCGTGAACGGCGAGAAGATCACGCGCGCGCGGCTCAAAGAGGGCGATCGCGTGCTCATCGGCACGAGCATCCTCAAGGTCGTGTCGATCGATCCGTCGTCGCCGCAGCCGCGCCGGCAAGAGATGCAGAGCACCAACAACCGCGCGCAGACGCGCTCGATGACGGGCTCCATCGACGAGATCCCGCTCCCCGATCTGCTCCAGCTCCTGGGCTCGTCCAAGAAGAGCGGCGTGCTCATCGTGCGGTGCGACGACGACGTCGGGAAGATCTTCCTGCGCAAGGGCCTCGTCACGTTCGCGTCGATCAACGACATGGTCGAGGTGCCGCCGCTGAAGAGCGCGTTCCGCATGCTCACGTGGGTGCGCGGCTCGTTCGATCTCGCGCCGCCCGACGAGACGGAGCGGCCGGGCGAGGTGAACCTCGCGGTGCAAGAGCTGCTCATGGAGGGGCTGCGTCAGCTCGACGAGCTGGCCGTCATCCGCGACAAGCTCCCGGAGCTCTCGGCGCGCCTCGTGCTCATGCACCCGCTCGAAGCGCCGCTCCGCGCGCTCACCCCGAACGAGCTCGACGTGCTCCAGATCATCTACAATTTGAGCCATCTCGCGACGGTGCTGAACCACAGCCCGGCGACGGATCTCGACACGGCCAAGGCCGTCTTGACGCTGATCGAGCGGGGCTACGTACAGCAGGCTTAGTCATCGACGATGACGCGCGATGCTGACCCGAAGCCCGTCGAGGCGCGCAGCGTCGAGGCGACTTCGTCGTATGAGATCGTCACGCAGTACCGCGCTTCGCTCGATCCGCCGGGCGAGACGGGGCGGCAGGCGCGCATCTTCGTCCTTTGGTTCGTGTGCTTGTTCGCCGCGGTGGTGGTGAGCGCGTCGCTCGGCGCGCACATCCCCTTGAGCGAAGCGGGGACGCTCAAGGCCGAGGCGGAGCTCCGGCGCGCGCGCATCGCCAAGCTCAAGGTCGCGCTGGTGCTCGGGCTCGCGGTGCCCGGGCTCCTCACGTGGATCGTCTCGTCGCGCTATCGCCGTGACGGGCCGCACGCGCGCGGCATCTTCGTCGACATCACGAGCGCGGGAGAGCTGCGGCTCTGGGGGCGCGGATACGGCACACGGGTGATGTTGCGCGGCGCCGAGCTGAGCGAGCGGCTCGTGGACGTGTACGCGGGGAGGCTCGGTGTTTGGCGGCAGCGGAGGCTCCTCGTGCGCGGGCCGGCGAGCGCGGGGGGACGTGTGATTGAGCTCGCCGCCGTCGCGCTCAAGACCGATATGGAGAAGGGGCTGCGCGTCGACGGCGGAGAGGGGGATTGCGTGGAGCTCGGGAGAGAGGACTTTGACGTGCTGAGGGCGGAGATCATCGCGCGGATCGAGCCTTCATCCACGTGACCAAGCGGCCGAGCTCAACGCGCATCGCTTCGGCGTTCGGGGCCTGCCAGCGCCGCCCGTGACCGGGCAAGACCCACGTAAAATCGAGCTCCAGGAGCCGCTCCATGGAGCGTGTCTGCTCCGCCCACGAATACCAACACACCCCGCGCGACGCATGGAGCCCCTCCCCCTCTTCGTACCAGAGGTGATCGCCGGAGAAGAGGTGTCCATCGTGGAGCAATGCCATGCTCCCTCGGGTGTGGCCGGGGACCGGGATCACCAGGAGATCCTCTGCGATCCAAGCTGGATCTCGACCTTGGATGATCTGCTCCGCGGGCCCGCCGAGCGCGGCTTTGTCGGCCTCGTGGATGACCCGGGCGCAGCCGAAGCGCCGGTGAAACGCCTCGTGATCGGCCACGTCGTCGCGGTGGGTGAGCACCATCGTGGAGACGCCGCCGAGCGCCTCGATGCTGTCCATGAGGGCTTTGACCGCGCGCGGAGAGTCGATGAGCACGTTGCCACCTGCTCTTCGGATGAGGTAGCTCGACGCGCCGAACGAGTCCTCCGAGGCGTAGCCGCAAAAATAGACGACCCCGCGATCGTCGATGGGGATGGGGAACGCCGAGGACGCCCAACGCACGTCGCGTTTGTCCGACGTGCCGATGGAGCTCGTGGGACAAGCCACCAGCGCGAGCGCGGCGCGGCGCCGCTCGTCCGGGGAGAGCGGTTGGCGCGCGACGAACGATTGCTCCGCGCGATCGCTCCTCTCATACGTCGAAGGCGCGAGCGCGCGGCACATGTCGCAGTCGATGCACGAGCTGTCGACGAACCAATCCCCCGGTGCGTTCTCCGCGAGGCTGTCTTCACGTTTGGCCATACCGTCACTCCCTCGGATCCGGGACGGGCGCCCAAGGCACCTGCGCAAACGCGGGGACCGGCGCGGGCAAAAGCTCATCGAGCTTGGGATAGCGGGTGGGATCGTGGCTCGTGAGCCACGCCGCGCACCGCCGCGCGTGATCGCTCGCGACTTGGAATTTGGCGCCGCGCTGCGCGCACGTGACGAAGGCCGCTTTGGCCTTGAGCCGCTCGGGCTCACCCGCGCTCGTGAGCATCGCGCGCCACTCCGCGACGAGCTCCTCCGGCGTCTTGCCGCTTTGTGGAGGGGCCTTTTTTCGCCACGCGCTCGGAGGGGGGATGATCACGAGATCCGCCGCGAGCTTACTGTACATCTCGGCAACGCTCGCGGCGGCGGCCACGACCCAGCGCGGCGGCGGCGCGGGCTGGATGTCGAGGACGGTTCGATAATGCCCCTCCACCTCGACCGCGGCGCTTCTTTGCCACTCTTGAAAGCTCGTGAGCTCGCCGGCCACGTAGCGACGGGCGTCGTCGAGGTTGCCCGCGCCCTTGTACGAAGGGCGTTTTGCGGCAAACAGCGCTCTCTTCTTCTCTTCGGCGAAGAAGAACAGCGCCTCTCCCCGCGCGTCGAGCAAGCGCCCGAGCTCGCGCAGCGAGGTGGAGTCCTCCCCGGTGCGCTTGAGGAAGGCTTGCAGCGCGCCGCCTTCGGTGAGCGCGCGAACGGCCTTGTAGTCCTCGACGGCGTCCTTCTTTTTGCCGAGCGCGAGGAGGGCGCGGGCGCGGGCTGCGTGCGCCGTCGCCTTCACGTCGAGGGTCGCGTGCTCATCGATCGAGCGCATGGCCGAGGTGAGCTTCGCCTCGGCGCCGCGCGCGTCGCCGCGATCGAGCATCGTCGACGCGACCGCGTAGTGGATGCGCGCGGCCCTCGTCGCGTGCTTCATGCCGTAGTATTTGTAGAACGCGTCGGCGTCCGCGATGGCCGCGGGGAGCTGGTGGAGGGCGAGGCGCAGCACGGTGGCGTCGGTGAGCGCTTCGGCCGCCTTCTCCAAGGCGGGCGCCGTGAGCGCAAAGCGCTCATACCAGGAGGCCGCCTCTTCGTAGCTGCCCATGGCGTGATGGACGTTCCCGAGCTCGTACAGCGCCGAGAGCCCGGGCTGGGTGTTATGAAGGTTGTAGCGAGGATCGATGAGCGCGCGCCGCGCCTCGATGGATCGAGGCATGTCGCGCGCGGCTTGATAGGCGCGCGCCGCGTTGTAGAGGATCTCCTCCGAGCGCTCGCAGCCCGCTTGTTTGGCCTCGCAGAGAGCGCGGCTGTGCTTGGTCCAAGCCTCCATGTAGAGGTCCCCGGCGGCGGCGTACAGCGCCTGCGCGCGAGCTTCGTTGCGTTTGCCCGCTTCGGCGACGAGCGCCTCGGCCTTTTGCCGGAGCGCCGCGCGCTCGTCCGGCCCGGGCTGATCCGCGCGCGCGGCCGCGGACAGGAGCGATAGAGCGCACGCGGCGGAGAGCAAGAGCGGCTTGAGCGGGTTCGAGGCGATCGCCATGGGACCTCGGGAGTGGAGAGGCACGGAGGGGACGACTCTATCACTCCTCGGCGCGCCGTGGTAGCTCGACCCGAATCTTCATCGAGAACGGCTTCGCCCTGAGCACGCTTTACGAGGCCGGCGTCGATAGAGAGACGATAGTGTATACGCATCACGGCTTACGTATACAATGTTTTCAATCCCTCTCTTCACAATTCTTTGGCATCTCTCTGCATCGTTGTGCAATAACGGATCATGCCCAATTCGGACCGTGCCTTTCGCGCGCTTGCCCGTGCGCAGCCCGAGGTCATCGCCGGTTTGCTCAACGCTGTTGCGCCCGGGCTCCTCCCGGAGGGAGCAGCGCTCACGACAGAGGATGTAGCGCCCAC
>CAYTJL010000338.1:0-1362 GCA_964437785.1 uncultured Polyangiaceae bacterium | reverse complement strand
AGGGCCGCGCGGAAGGCAGGCAAGAGGGCCGCGCGGAAGGCAGGCTCGTGGAGAAGCGCGCCGCTCTGCGCCGTGTGCTCGAGCTGCGCAAGCTCGCGCTCTCGCCCGAGCACGATCATCAGATCGACACCTGCACCGATCTTGCGGCGCTCGGCCGCTGGCTCGACCAAGCCATCTTCGCCGCGAGCGCCGCCGAAGCCCTCGAATAGCAGGCAGCGCGATCGGGTTTGCCGCGGAGCGGCGCCTCACGCCCATACAGAGGGAGAGGGCGGAAGAAAGAGCAGGCACGATCGTCTCTGCTTGTATCCCTGGGGCACGCTCGTATACGTTGTGAACCATGACGTACTCTTCTCGCTTCGCCTTCGTTTCTGCGGCTTCTCTCTTCGCTCTCGGCGCCGGCTTCGCCTTCGTCGCGCCCGCGTGCGGCGGCGGTGGCGAGACCACCAGCTCGTCGAGCGGCTCCGGCGGCGGCACGTCTTCCTCCTCCAGCTCAGGCATGGGCGGCATGACGTCGAGCAGCAGCTCCGGCGGCGGCAACGGCGGTGGCGGCGGCATGCCGACCAACAACTACGACTGCACCGCGCCTCAAGGCAACGTGCCTATGCTCAAGCTCACCAAGGTCCACGACGACACCACGTTCTTCGATATCCCCATTTTCGCAGCTTTTGCTCCAGGCGACGATACGCGGATGTTCGTCGTCGAGCAGCGGGGCAAGATCAAGATCGTCAAGAATGGTGCGCTGCTCGTGGATCCCTTCTTGGACGTGTCGAGCATCTCTGTTAACCCGGGTGGCAACGACGAGCGCGGCCTGCTCGGGATGGCGTTCCACCCGCAATATCAACAGAATGGGCGATTCTTTATCTTCTACACCAACAAGAACACGCAGAATCAAGTCATCGAAGAGTACGCGCGCGGCGCGGACGGGGATCACGCTGATCCCATGAAGGTCCAGACGCTGCTCGACATCGATGACCCCGAAGGCAACCACAACGGCGGCATGCTGGCGTTCAGCCCTGTTGACGGGTTCTTGTATATCGGTTTGGGCGACGGCGGCGCGGGCGGCGATCCGCATGGCCCCTTTGGCAACGGCCAGAACCTCAACACGTTCTGGGGGAAGATCCTGCGGCTCGACGTCGACTCGGCGCAAAAGCCTTATGCCATCCCCGCTGGCAACATGACGATGATCCCGATGGGGAACCCCAGCTCGGCTGTCCTGCCGGAGATTTGGGACTTTGGCCTCCGCAACCCGTGGCGCTTCAGCTTCGACGCATGCACCAGCGACCTTTACATCGGCGACGTAGGCCAAGGCTCCATCGAAGAGATCGACGTGGAGCCCGCCCAACAAGGCAACAAGAACTACGG
>CAYTJL010000337.1:0-8977 GCA_964437785.1 uncultured Polyangiaceae bacterium | reverse complement strand
CGCGTCGAGGTTCGCAGGCAGCGGGGACGCCTGCGGGATGCCGAGGTAGTCTTTGAGCGCGGTCTGGGTCACGGCGTCGAACCTGCCCGAGGAAGGCACGTTGTTGCCCGTGACGTGCGTGAGCGACTCTTGAATGAACACCGTCAACGCGCGGTTGCCGGTGTTGCTGCGCGGATCGGGGCGGGCGTTGCCGCGGTTCATGTCGCAATGGAAGTGGTCGTGGTGATCGGCGTTGTAGTTGTAGTCGAGCACCGTGGTGAACGCGAGGCGCAGGCACGCGTTGATGCGCCGGAGCACCCGCCGCTGCTCGGCGTCCTGGAAGTTCAACACCATGGTGTCGCGGACTCGGCTCCTCACCGGGATCTGCTCGGGCCACCGCACCCCCGCCAGATCGAACGCCTCCCCGTACGAGTGGTTGCTCAGGTTGTTGGTCGACCGCCCATTCGATCGGATGCACCGGCAATAGTACGAACCGAGCGTGTAGATGAGCGAGACGGGCATCCCAAAGCGGTTCATGTTCGCCAGGAACCCCGTGAGCGCGTTGAGCGACGCAGGGACGATGTATTGCGTGCGAGGCGAGAGCGCCGCCGCCGTAGGGAGCATGAGCCCCGTCGCCCGGTCGCGCGCCGTGGCGCCTTGCACACCGATGTACGAGAAGCCGACACCGCTCACCTGCGTGACACACAAAAGGTTCGGGATCGCAGGGCAGTTTTGCGGTGAGATGCAGCGGTCCGTGGCTTGGCGCGCGGCGGCCGGGCACGGCCTCGACACGGTCGCGGCGGCCTCGCCGTAGCGGCCGAGGTCGTAACCTCCATAATAGCCGCTGAGGCCATAGCCACCGTAATAACCGACCGACGGCCCGTCATCGTCCGACGAAGGGGGCCTGTCGTCGTCCTCGTGAATGTAGATCTCCCCGAGCCGGGCGGGGCCTCGGGCGCCGCACGCGCCGCCGCCGCCGCAGCCGCAGCCGCACCCTCCGAGCACCGTTTGACCGCAGGCGCCGCTGCCACCGCAGCCGCACCCGCAGCCCTCGAGCCCCGGATTCGAGAGAAGACAAGACGAGCCCCGCTGAGTGACGTACGCCATGGCATCACCTCGTGAGGTCCACGTCACCACCCGGGCAAGCCGCGGTGTCGAGCGGATCGGGCGGGAGCCCGTTGAGCTCCGTCACAATGAATCCATAACAACTCGGCGCGTTCGAACGAGCGCTCGGGTTCGCGTTCACGGCCCTTCGATTGCTCGCCCTGTGGCTCGTGAGGCGATGGAAGAAGATGTGAATCGCCTCGTGGACGAGCGTGCTCACGATCGAGGGCCAGTCCCCGTTGAGCGCGCGTTGCCAGTAGGAGACGCACAACGTCATTTGATAGTCCGGCGGCGTGGTGAACGCGATGGACCCGGTGCAGCCCGATCCGCCGAGGCAGCTGAACCGGATCTGCCCACCATCCAAGATGCGCCGCGCGCTGCGGAGCCGGATCGCCACGAGCTCCCCGAGGTCGCGCCATCGCATCGCCGGCGTCCTCCACGAAGGCACGGTGTCAGGCGAGGCGTTGAAGACCTTTCGGAACTTCGCGATGGTCGTCGCGGAGCGCGGGTGGGCCTCGAGCAGCGTCGCGGCGCGATCGAGCGCCGCGCTCGTGCGGCGGAGACCTTCCATGAGGAGCGCTTGGAGCCGCGCCAGCGTCAACCCGGGGTTACGAAGCGAGGTGCGAAGCGAGGTGAGATCCGCGGTCGAGCACGTGAACGGCGGCGCGGTCTCGCCGTAATAGCCATATCCATGTCCATAGCCGCGATACCCCTCCAGCGTCGCGCCCGCAGGGGGGTTGTACTCCCAGTGCCACGGCTCGGCCGAATACGGCGTGAAGCCGAAGCGGTGCGCGTTGCAGACGAGCCACCGATACGCCATCGTCCCGCGGAGCGCAGGGACGTTGCGAGAGTCGTTGGAGAGCCCGAGGTTCAAATCGACGGTGCGCCCCGTCTGGTGCGAGCTGCCGCCGGGCGGCGCCACCCACTTGCGCGCCGCGCTCTCGCTCCCATAGCGCCTCACCGCCGCTTCGAAGAGGCGGCGCTGCGTCGCGGAGCTGCGATATCCAGACGTGATGGTGAGCAGGTTCGCCGGGATCCCGTCGCGCTCCGCCGCGGCCTTCATCCGTTGATACGCCCCGTACGCGGTGCGGTGGAGCTGAATCCCGCCGCGCCCGGACGCGCTGTGCCGAGGATCGATGGTGACGACGTCGGCGGCGGCTGGATCCGCGATGGCGCTCCGCGCGAACCTGCGCTCCGTGGCGGTGCAGTTGCCCCCGCCCGAGGGGCGCTCCGCCGTGATCGTGCCCTCACCGAACGCGCCGAAGCCGCCCAGGGCACCTCCATAACCGCTCCTCGATTCAACCTGATACATGGCTCCTCCATGGATGATTCGATGACGAAAGCCCTCAACTGCTCCGCGCGCGGGCTCCTTCGCTCGGGCGCTGTGCGACGACGATGACGCGGGGCGAGCGACGATGGGCCACCTCGAGCGTGGCGGCGTCGTGGACACCCCGGAGAGACAAACCCGCGGCGCGCAACATCCGCGCGAGCTCGAAGACCGAATAAGGGCGCTCCCGGTGGAGCTCCCGCACCACCGCGCCCGATCGCTCGCGGCGCGTGATGGTGACCGTGATCGATCGCGCCCCCCACTTGGTCGCTTGGATCACGAGCGACCTTCGGAGAGGCACGCGGCTCACGAACACCATGCCTCGCGGGATGGGCGAGGCGGGCGTCACCGCGTCGAACATAAAGAACCCTCCCGGGTTCAGGTTCTCTTTGACCCTCCCGAACAGCGCGAAGATGTCGGTGTCGCGGAGGAGGTGATTCACCGTGTCGAAGTTCGCGGTGATGAGATCGACCTGCTCGGGCAGGCAGAGCGCGCGGATGTCCTGGCGCAGGAGCGCGACGCACGTGCCCTCCGTGTTCTTCTTGGCCTCCCTCAACATCTCGGGCGAGATGTCCACCGCGACCACGGGGACGCCGCGCGATCGCGCGATGTAGCCGGCGAAGAGCCCTGTGCCGCACCCGATGTCCGCGACCGATCGGAACGAGATACCGTATCTGCGCACGAGCTCCTCGAACGCCCCTCGGAAGGCCGCGAACGCGGGCAGCCCGAGCGCGCGGTCATAAGACCGCGCGAAGTCGCTGTAAGGGCGCGCGAGGTGGCTCGGCGAGGGCACGATCAAATCCCCTTCCGCCGCCAAAAGATCTCCCACTCGGCGAGCATCGACGCCGCGTCGTAGCCCGCGCCTTCGAGCGTCCTCCGCGCCCACTCGCGCACGAGAGGATCGGTGAGGCCGCCCCGCGGCGGGCGCACGGCCCAGAGCTGCTCATCCGCGCTCTTGCCCGCGAGCATCACGTGCCATTTGCGGAGCTCCGCCGCCTCATCGAGCTTGTTCCTCACGCGCTCGACGAGCGAGAGGATGCGGCTCCGCCGGCCCTCGGCGTGCATGTCGTAAATAGCCTCCTCGCGGCTCAAACGAAGCTCCCAAGGCCTCATGAACGCCTCGGGGATGACCCGCCTCCCGAGCGCCGCCTCGGCGGGGGACGTGACCTCATGGCGGGGAGGAGCCGCGCGCGAGGCCATGTCGCGCGGGGGGCGCGGCTCGGGCCTCGCCATCGCCGCGGGCCGCTCCACGTGCGGATACGGCGCGACACGCTCGTTGTGCTGCGCGGGCGGAGGTGCCTTTGGAGCGGGCGCCGGAGGGGCCTCGTACGCGGCTGGCATGGGTGCTTGAGCGATCATCGGCGGCTCCCTCCGCGGGGGCTCCTGCGCGGGTGACCGCATCGGCCGCGGCGCGCGCCTCGGGGCTTGGGCCGTCATGGGGGGATGGCCCTGCTGCGGCGGAGCCTCCCTTTGAGGGCGAAGGGCCGAAGGGGGCAGCGCGCGCGGGGGCTCGGGGACATCGAACCTCTGCGCCGCGACCGGCATCACGCGGCTCATATCCATCGCTTGAGGCCCCGTGCGAATCACCGTCATCCGCATGACCCCCATCGTCCCTCCCCCCTCCACGCCGAGGAGCGATGAGGGATCGAGCGGGCTCGGCATCGCGAAGGGGAAGAGCGGCGCTCCGGCGGTGACATCACCTGCGGAGGCCGGCATGAAGGGGTGACCATTGGAAGGACGCATCGTGGTTGACCTCTCGCCGCGCCTTCACCGCGCGACATGGATGTGATCGTCATGAGCCCTGAGGAGCGACTCGCTGATGTGCCTCCAAGGCCCCTCCTCGCGTGTCCACGGGCCGAAGAGCTGAATGGGATATCCGTAGGGCTGCGACCAACGCCCGTCGTCGCGCATCGCGCGATAGAGCCCGAGCCCCAACCCCGGAGCGCCGGGCCTGCCCGGCGCGCGCGAGCGCCGATACCACTCGTCCACGCCGACGCCGTCGATCGCATAAATGTCCGCCGCGCGACCGACGCGGTGGTGGCCGAGCACGCCCGGCCGAAAGAACACCGCGAGCGGCCTTTGCTCGTCGAACCCCGCCCTCGCGGCGAAGCCCTCGATCACCCGCCCGAGCTCTCCTGCGAGCGCGCGCGTCACGAGCGCCCCCTCGGGCGGAGACGTGACACGATAACGCCTCCCCGACGGGAACGGGGCCAAAGGCCCGTCCGGGCGCACCGCGATGGAGAGCGGCTCAACGACCATAGGGCTCCCCGAAGGCGCGGTTGTACCAATAACGGCCTACGAGCCGGCCGCCCACGCGCTGGACGGGGGAGGCGCGGAGAGCAGGGAAGATCGCCTCTTTGGGCGGCTCTCCCGTCGGCCCGTTGGGATCCATCGGATTCGTGATGATCTTGCCGGGAGAGGTCACGTCGGGCTGAAAGATCCCGGTGCCGCGCACGACCAGCGAGACGCGCGCGGAGTCCTCGATGCGGAGACAGGTCTGGAAGCTCCCATATCCCCACGGGTTCAGGACCAGCGAGAACTCGGTGTAAGGGTGGAGCGGCCTGTCGTTCGACCGGAGCGACCACACGAGCCCAGGGGTCTCGACGTAGACCGGCTTCTCGGCGAAGGTGTCGGTGTATTGTGTGAAATATTGAATCACGCCGCAGTACCGCGGAGGGAGGGTGAAGCTCGCGAGCTCCACCTCTTGCCCGATCCGCGGCGCGTCGGCGAAGCTCGCGTCGTCGAACGGCTGAGCGTCGACGGGGATACCGCACATGGCGCAGAGGTCGCTCATGGCCCCACTCCTCAACGACGCTTGGGCCTGCGCGCCCGCGGCCGGTTGTCGTCGGTCGGCGAGCCGGCGCCGCCGAGCACTTTGTAGCCGTGGAGCGCGACCTGGAGCGCCCCGGCGAACTCCGACACCTCGGTCACGTCCATTCGAATGGTGGTGCGCGGCGCAAAGTGGATAGGGGTCGCGAACCGCCGAAACGGCCTGTCGCCGCTCGAGATGCCGAGACCTGCCGTGTTGAGGATGGGCGCGCTCTGGAATTCTCGCCCTGTCCCGTTGTCGTAGAGCGCGTATTTGAACTGGATCTCGCCGAGCGGCGCGCCGACCGCGCGGAACAGCTCGCCGAAGAGATCGGGCGCGATGCTGCCGGGGGATGATCCGTTGCTGCCCGGCTCCAGCGCGAGCGCGAGATCGGCGATGTCGGGGTTGAGCTTGAAGCCGTTGAGGAGCACGTTCGCCGCGTCGACGGTCCCGCCGGAGGCGTCACCGATCGAGCCGACGATTTGACCCAACGTGATGTCGCCGAAGTTGCCCGAGTTGGGCACGCTCACGCCGAAGACGAAGGGAGAGACCTTGGGCGAGACACCATATCCGATCGCCGTCGCGACGAACTCGCCCTCGATGCTCACGGTCACGGTGTCCTTCACCACGCGATCAGGCTCGCCTTTGAGCTCGAAGTTGAACGCGTAATCAAAGGGGATCGTGCGCCGCGAGCCGATCTCCGGGATCGGCGCAGGGACCGGCGCGGGCGGCGCGGGGCGCTTCATCGACGTTGGGCGCGCGCGGGTGAGAGGGCTCGACATCACCGTCCTCCAGGGTTCTGACCGCCGAGGAGCTTGTAGCCTTGAAACACGATATAGAGCTGCCCGAAGCCAAAGCGCTCCTCGACGGTGACGCGGAGGCTCGACCGCGGCAGCAACGTGAGCGGCCGCGCGAGGGGCTTGAAGGGCCGCTCCCCGGTCGCGGTGCCGAGCCCTGCCACGTTGTAGACGGGTTGGTTCTGGAGGTCTCGCCCCGCCCCGGTGTCGAAGAACGAATAACGAAAGCTCACGTCCTCGACGCGGTTGAGCGGCTCGAACACCTGATCGATCGCGTTGAGCGACACGCTGGTGTTGAGCTGGTTGTTGGTGATGGCGATCCTCACGAAGCTCGGCCGGATCCTGAACCCGCCGATGAGCGCCTTGGTGGTGAACGCCGAGAGCGGGAGCGTCTGGAGATCGACCGCCGCCGATCCAGGCCTCACGATGGATCGGTTGATCGTGATCTTGTTGGTGTCGACCTGGAGCCCATACCCCACCGAGGTGACGACGAAGTTCCCCTCGGTGTTGATGGGGATCTCGTCGGAGAGCACGTTGCCCGAGCGGCCCGTGAGCGCCACGCTCGACACGTAGTCGAAGGGGACGACACGGCCCGACGGCGACGAGCCTTGGCCGGTGAGGATGGGCGGGGGCGCGCAGCCGGCGCCGACCTTGTAGCCGTGCACCACAACGAACAACGTGCCTCGGACCCCCGACGTCCGCTCCACGATTTGCATGCGGAGCGTGGAGCGCGGCAAGAACGAGAGCGGCCTCGCGAGCGCGCGGAAGGGCCGTTTGCCCGACGAGCCGCCGAGCGACGCGAGGCTCAACGTAGGTTGATCCTGGAGCTCACGACCGCTCGACGTGTCCACCATGCTGACGAGGAAGGTCAAGTCCTCTTGCGCCTTGACGCTCTGGAGGAACTTGCCTGACGCGTCGTTCGGGAGCTGGCCCGTGAGCACCGGCTCGACCCTGGGCCCAGGCCCGATAGGCTGCGGGAAGAGCAGCGGCAGATACGATGGCGCGATGCGGACCCCTTGCACCAGCGCGTCGAGCGGGATCTGATTGAGCACCACGCCCGCCGGCGAGAAGGGGCCTTGAAGGACGTCGCGGAGCTCGAGCGGCCGCCCTCGATCCTCCTCGAAGCCATAGCTCACGGCCATGGCCACGAACGACGCGTCCACGCTCACGGCGATGGCCGATTGCGCGATGTTGCCGGGGCGTCCCTCGATAGGGAACGTGACCACGTATTCGTACGGATAGACCGCCGGAGGCGTGCTCACCGAGGGAGCAGGGGGCATGACGGCTCGCCCTCTCGACGCCCGCTTTCCATGTGCCAAAGGCTTCGCGTTCAGCATCTCGACCTCGACCCTCGCCGAACATCAAGCGACGTCACGCTCGATCCGAAGCGTGCCTTCGGATCGAGCGCGCCTTCTCCGCCCGCAGATCACTGCACGCCGCGCGTCATGTATCCATCGAGCACGACCCAGACGAAGAGCGGGCCATAGATCTTCTGGATCTCTTTGAGCACGTCGGCGTCCGGGACCTCGATCTCGACGCGGAAGTTCTGCTGGCGATCGATGAAGATCGGCTCGGCGAAGCGGAACGTCGCGGCGGGCGAGGGCTCGCCGTGGGTCGTGCCCTTCTCGGTCTGCGAATAAGGGCCCGCGCCGCCGGGGAAGAACCACGTCGGCATCTGAATCATGATCTTCTCACCGACGTAGAACGTCGTCACGGTGTTGTAGATCAGCTTGCTGATGATGTTGCCGGCGCCGTTGCCCGGGCGGAGCTGCTCCTTGGGCGGCGACTTCTGGCCGAGATCCTCGATGAGCGCCTCGAGGTCACCCGCGCTGATGAAGATCGTGCCGCCCGCGTTGAGGAGGTTCGCGATCTGCGGATCGCTCGCCTCGTTGCCCGAAGAAGGGACCAAGATGGAGACGTCCTCGTCATCGGGGCTGAGCTCGACCTCTCCGTCGTTCTCATTGGCCTCCTTGAGCAGCTCCATCGCGCGATCGAGCCCGATCTCGAGCTCGACCGTCGGCACCTGCAACGGGTCGAAGAGCGGGAGCGCGGCGCTGCCCTGGACACCGCCGTTCAGGTCGATGAGCTGCCCGTCCTCGTTCGTGACCTGGAGGCCGTCCTCGGCCGTGTCCATCTCGATGGTCGGGTCCTCCGGGAACACCGGCGGCAAATCGCTCAAGACGACGCGCATCGCGCGCGCCTCGAACGTGTTGTAGTGCGGGAGGAGCGAGGCCGACTGGAGGTTGGTCTGCAGCTTCGTCTTGCCCTGCACGTTGACGAAGAAGCGGATCGTGCTCGAGCTCTCCTCGTCTCGGAGCTGCTTCTCCTTCTCGATGGTAAGACAATCGTAGATCGGATGATGTACCTTCTCGCGAATCCCTTGAACGACGGCCATGGCATCTCTCCAGCGCGTTACCGCGTCTTTTCGTGACGTCGAGGGGGCCGAGGCCCCCGGTTATCCCATCTCTCTTATCGACCCATCACCAGAGGGGCCGGAACGCATCGGGCGTCCCGCCGCCGCCGTCGGGGCCAGGCGTGAACTGCTGCACCACCGGGTTCAAGACCGGCGGCTTTACGTATCCTTCGAGGGACGCCGCCTCGTACCCAGCCACGTTGGTGGGGAGCGGGCAGCCGGGGTTGTACCGCGGCGCGGTCTGGCGGACGTACCCGGACATGTCGGGCTCGCCATAAGGCTCCTCGCCGTAGCCGTACGGGTCCTCGCCATAGGCGTTGGGATCCTCGCCATAGGCGTTGGGATCTTCACCGTACCCATACGGGTCCTCGGAGAGCGCGTAGGGATCCTCGCCGTACCCATACGGGTCCTCGGCGAGCGCGTACGGATCCTCGCCGTACCCATACGGATCCTCGCCGTAGCCGTACGGATCCTCGGCGAAGCCGGCGAAGCCCGGATAGCCCGCCATCGGATAGCCCGCCATCGGATAGCCCGCCATCGGATAGCCC
>CAYTJL010000336.1:0-9100 GCA_964437785.1 uncultured Polyangiaceae bacterium | reverse complement strand
TTCTCTCTGCTGCCCTACCGGTACGGCAAAGCCCAACCCTCCCCCTCTCTTTGCGCCTTTGCGTCTTTGCGTCTTTGCGTCAAAATTCTGTATGACAAATAGGTAACGGACTTGCTCGGACGTGTACTGAGCGGCCAAACCCTCACGGCGCGGTGATCATCACCGAGAGCTGGCTCGGCGTGATGCGCGCGCCGGGGATGTTGGTGCTGTTTTGCAGCGAGACGCTGGTGAGCCGCGTCGCGGGCATGCCGCCCATGAGCACCGTAAAAGCAGCGGTGAGGTGCCTCGACGGACCCATCACCATGCCGGAGGCGACCCCGGTGGCGATACCCACGTTGTCACCCACGCTGAGCGGGATGGTCGTCGTCAGGTTGTGCGCGGGCGTGCAGCCCAAGAGCACGTTGTACGCGGCCGGCACGCCCATCATCCCCATCGCCATGTTGGGATACGGGATCGGCACCGGCGCGGGGGCCGGCGGCGCGGGCGTCAAACACACGTCCGGGATGCCAAAGTTCATCCCGCCCATCTGCGTGTTGGCAAACATCGATGCTCCCTCCTCACCCGATGTGGACCTGCTCGCCGTTCACCTTGACCAGATCCTCGGCGGTCACGATCGTGTTCTCGCCGCGGAGATGCGCGTTGCCCGCCGCCGCATAGTCGATGTGCCGCGCCTTCACCTGATCGAGCCCCTCGACGTCCCGCGTCGCGCGGTTGGCCTTGATCCCGAGCCGATCGAGGACCACATCCACCGTCGAGGAGAGCACCTTGACGCGATCGAGCTCGGCCTTGACCGCGCCGCCCACCACGGAGAGCGCTTGTGCGACGAAGCTCGCTTCGACCGCGTGAACCTCCACCTTGGACGAAGCGACGGTGATCGGCGCGCATGACACGAGATCGATCCCGCCCTCGGCCGCGATGCTCACCTTGCCTGAGCGCGATCGAAGCGTGACGTCGCCGTCCACCTCCACCGATGCGCCGCGCGGCTCGCGCGCCACCAGCACCGCGAGCACGAACGATTCGCCCCCTTCTTCGGTCACCACGAGCACCCGATCGCCCTCGCCGGGCGCGATCAAGCAGCTCGCCGCGCGCCGCGCGCGAACGAGCGCGAACGACGTCCTCACGAGGAGCTCACCCTCGCTCACGGACAGGACCTCTCCAAACTCCTGAAACACCAGCCTGGGCTCGACTTTACGCGCTGTGCTCTTCATCGTATCACCCTCGCTTCACGCCTGCGATCGCCGCTTCCGCTCCCACCACGTCTCCGCCTCGGCGAGCTTGTCGTCGTCCCCGAGCGCCGCGAGCTTGCTCGTCGAGAACACCGCGCCTTCTTGCGAGGTGCGGTGGAGCCTCGTCCGAAACATCATGGCTCCTCCAAAGTTCGCCGACGAGAGGTCGGCGCGTGACATGTCTGCATAGGTGAGCACGCACCTCTCGAAGCGCGCGCCTTTGCAGATCGCGTCGTGCCAAATCGACTGCTCCAGGTTCGCGCCGGAGAGGTCCGCGCCCGTCACGTCCGCCTCCGGGAAGAGCGCTTGGAACAAATCCGCGCCCCGGAGCACAGCGCCCTTGAGCGACGCCGAAGGGAAGATAGCATTTCTCGCCGAGGCCCCCTCCAACGTCGCACGATCGAGCTTGGCCCCTTTGAAGTTCGCCTGCGTGAGCCGCGCGCCCGCGAGATCACAGCCCGAGAGATCGGCGTCGATGAATTGCGCGAGCGTGAGATCGAGCCCGGCGAGCGACTGCCCGGCGAGGTTCGCGCTGCTCATCACCGTGGTGAAGAGGCGCGCACCGCCGAGCTTCACCGTTCGGAGATCCGCGCGATAGAGCGTGGTCTTGGTGAGATCGGCGAGCGACAGATCCGCTCCTTCCATGACCCCTCCGAGGAACGCCGCGCGATCGAGGTCCGCACGACAGAGCTTTGCGCCGCGGAGGACCACGTTGACGAAATTGGCGATCTTCGCGGAGACGCCCGTGAGATCCGCGCCCGCGAGATCACACTCGGCGAAGCTCGCGGACGTGAGATCCGCGCCCTCGAAGGACGCTTGCGCCGCGACCGAGCTCACGACCTTGGTGTGCTTGAGGAGCGCGCCGCCGAGCTTCGCGCCCGTGAGATCACAATGCGAAAACGTGGCCTCCGAGAGCTTCGCGCCCGACAAATCCGCGCCCCGAAACGAGACCTCGTGAAAGACCCCGCCCCCCCAATTCACCCCTTCGAGGTGGGCGCCGTCAAAGGAGATCCCCTCGATGACGTCGCCTTCGTAAACCATCTTCGAGAGCTGCTCTTTATCCACGGCGCTCCCTCCTCTCCGGGATGACGCGGATCCCCTCGACGTACGCGCCCGCGAAGCTGGTCTTGTCGTCGCCCTTCATTTTGGCGGCGTCCGCGCGGAACACGCTCGCTTCGTCGAAGCGGGCGCCGCGCACCACCGCGCCTCCCAAGAGGGCGTACATGAGGTCAGCCCGCATGAGGCTCGCGCCCGTGAGATCCGCTTGGATGAAGCGCGCTTGAACCGCACGCGCGCCGTCGAGCGTGGCGCCGGCGAGGCACGCCCCCGAGAGGTCGGCGTTTCGAAGATCGGTGTCGGAGAGATCCGCGCCTTCGAGGTTGACGCCGCGCAGGTTCGCGCCCGAGAGGTCCGCGCCCCGGAGGTTGCACCGTTTGAGATTAGGCTCTTTGTCGACCCGGACCACGCGGAGGTTTTGGAGGTTGGCCCCGCGGAGGACCGCCCCCTCCGCGACGGCGTCGAGCAGGACAGTGCCCGTGAGCTTGGCGCCGGAGAGATCCGAAGACGAGAGATCGACCTCCAAGAAATTGCAGTCCACGAGCGCGGCCCCGCGCAAATCGAGGCCGCGCCAAACGCTCTTCAGCACGGTGAGCCCCTTGGCCTCGACGCGCGCCATCACGGTTTTATCGAGCTTCGCCTCGGACAGCTCCGCGCGATCCAACGTCGACGCGGTGAGATCAGCGCCCGAAAGATCGGCCTTGATGAAGATAGCCTCGGTGAGATCGGCGCCTGTGAGCACGGCGCCCGCGAGGCTCGCCTCTCCCATGTTGGCCCCGCGCGCCTTTGCGCCGTGGAGATCCGCGCCCGACAAATCGGCCCTCGCGAGCACCGCGTTGTCGAGGGTCGCCCCGCGCAGCTTGGCTCCTTTGAGGCTCGCGCGCTCCAACATCACCGTGGAGAGGTCTTGCCCGGACAAATCCATCATCGAGAGATCCGCGCCCGTCAAGTCGCGCCCTGACAAGCCCTCACCCTTCGCGATCGCGGACTCCACCTCTCGCCGCAGGCGGGCCGCCTCGTCCGCGGTGAGCGGCCGGGCAGGAGGCGCGTAATGAGCGGAGCGGCGATACGCATCTTTGAGCCCCCGCTCAGCCTTGGTGAGCTTCTCGTAAAAGCGCGGATCGTCGAGGTGTTGAAGCGAAGGAGGGATGTTGAGCCCAGCCGCTCGGATCTTCTCGCGGACCTCTTTGAGCCGCGAAAGCTCGCTCGCCGCGCTCATGGTCGGAGGGCCGCCCGAGGACGCTTTGGCGCGCTCCACGGCTTGATCGAAGTCCATCCCTTGGGCCTCGAAGCGCGCGCGCAGATCGCGCATGGCCTCGTCGCGCTTGCCCGCGGCCTCCTTCATCATACGATCGGCCTCATCGCTCATCGACGCCACCGCCGCCCCCAAATCCTCCTTGGGGACCTCCTTTGGCGCGTCCGGGATGGTCTTTGGCAGGTGGCGATCGGGGTCGACGCCGAGCGCCCGGAGCCGCTCGCGCGAGGCGTCGAGCTCACGCTGCGCGAACCTCCGTTGGCTCTGCTCGAAGAGGCGCTCTGTGTCGAGGAGGCTCTCCATCTCGCTCACGGCGTCGGATCGCGGGCTCCCGATCCCCTCGGGCCCCAAGTCCGCGTCGCGGAGCGCGAACAAGGCCCCTCGCTCCCGGTCGAGGCGCTTCGCGCGGACGCTGGCATAGTGCTCGATCGGCTTGGGTTTGCCCGCGTGCTCCAGCGCAGCGACGATGTCGCTCACGTCGCTCGCGAGGTCGTCCGCAACCTCGATGACGCCCCGATAGAGCAGGATCACCCGCTCCACGTGCGGCAAAAACCAAACGGTGTCGGCGCGGAGCGCCACGTCCTCGAAGGCGCCCTCACGGCCTTTGCGCGTCACGAGGCAACGCGCCGCGAACGAGGGGAGTCGCCCCTCGATACGAGGCTTGTCAGGGTGCATGTTCTCGAACGCGAAGGGCTCGCCGCCCTCCCAATACCCCTCGATCCACTGGTCCTCGGGCGCCGTGTTGAAATACGTAGGATCAAAATCCTCGGCGAATTCAGGGTAGCGCGTGTCGAGCCACCGTTTGTCGTACGTGCCGAGCTTCTTCATGCGAACCGGCGACGCAGGGTCGATGGGCGCGAAGCCCACGGGCGAGGGCCGCTCGCGCGGAGAGGTGATGAGCTTGCCCGCGATCTCGATGTTGGGCAGCGGGTGAACCTCGCCGAGCGGCGTCTTGACGGACGAGGCGCCTTTGCCGAGGGGGTTTGGGGCAAAGCCCTCTCCCCCAAAGGCCCTGTCCCACGTGATGGGCATCCGCGAGAAGGGCACGGGATCGCTCGGGGCGCCCCCCTTCCACGCCCGGTCGCCGGCCGCCCAAACCTCCTTTTGAATCGGGCCGATCGACCATTTGGCGCTGACCGCCGTGGCCGGTTTGCCGCCCGGCGCGAAGGCGTACCCCGAGACGAGCGCCTCGCCGCGTGTCTTGGGCTTCATCTCGTCGAGGCCGAAGCTCGCGCCGGGGGCGTCGGTGAGGTGCCGCCAGAGCGTCTGTGTCTGATCAACGCTGCTTCCATCGAAGCTCGCCATGGCGCCGATGACCACCACGAGACGGGTCTTGCCGCCGTGCTCGAACGGCCCGTGGAGGACGGTGAGCGTGAGGGGTTGAACGATGCGCATCACGTCACCAGGGTGAGGCCGGCGCGCTTGATGTAAGCCGCGTTGTTGTTGATGTCGGCGATGTAGTCCGAGATGGCCGCGGCCGCTTTGTCCATCACGAGGCCTTTGATCTTGATCTCGGCCGCGTCGTTCGTGAGCTTGAGCCCGAAGTTGAGCTCGGTCGCGATGGCAAATTCGAGCGAGCTCTTAATCGCGACCGCGACGCTGGTCTGCTTCGACATCGTGAGCTCCATCTGCTCGCCGTAGAAATAGCTCATCGCCTTTCCGTAGTGCATGTCCGCGGTGGTGCCGTGCGTGATCGACGCCGCGTCGCCGTGGGTCTCGCTCGCCGAGTTGCCATAGGTCTTCTCGAAGCTGTTGCCGTGCGTCTCGCTGATGGAGTTACCATATTTGATGGTCTCCTCGTTGCCGTGGATCTCCTCGCGCGTGTCTTGCTGTTTGACCTCGTAGACCTTGCCGAGGATGTTCACCGTGTGGGTCGATCGCGAGGTGATCTTCACCTCTTCGCCCTCGATCTCGACGTTGTTGGCGGTCGATTTCATGGTGATGAGCTCTTTGGCGAAGAGCGTCAGCGAGCTGTCTTTGGCCTCGACGTGGACGGGCTCGCTCCGCACGTACACGTAAAAGCCCTTGGTGAAGGCGCTCTTCGGGACGCTCCCGTCGTTGTTGACGATGAAGTGGACGCCGTTCATCACGTTGACGCCGAGCCCGTTTTGGATGCCGATGAAGTACCCGCCGGTCTTGACGAGGAGGGTCTTGTCGCCCTCCTCGACCGAAGCGCTCATGTTGTTCTTGACGACCGTGCGCATGTTGCCCTCGCCCGAGGGCACGGCGGGCGCGACGCCGACGTTGACGTCGTAGTTCAAGTTGGCGTCGACGAGCGCGTTCTCGTCCGTGTGGACCACCAGCTCGTGCCCTTCCTTGGGGCAGCCGAGGAGCACGTACCCTTTGGCGTAAGGCGTCGAGATGGTGATTTGCTCCTCGCCCGCCTGGTCCTCCAGCTCGATTCGGTTCTTGCCGCCTGTCTGGATGACGTTGGTCGTGTGATTGCCGCTCGTGACCGGGCTCGGCGTGAGCGCGTTGGGCACGACGCCCGCGATCACCGGGCGATCCGGGTCGCCGCCGAGGAACGCGATCACCACCTCGGTGCCCCTGCGGAGCGGGAAATGAAAGCCCTCCACGCCGCCGCCGTGGGGCTGCATCATCCGCACCCAGGTGGAGGCCTTGCCGCCCGCGAGCCCGCTCTCATCGAATTTGAGCTTGACGCAATAACGGCCTTGATCATCGATCTGCGCATAATCGCTGGTGGCGGGGCCGTCCACGTTGCCCGTCTCGAAGCCGTAGACGCGCGGCCAAGGGGTCTTTTGCTCGGGCCTAAACTGGACCCCGGCGGGGATCGCGTGCAGGTCGACCATGAAGACATCTCCCCCGGCGAGCCCGGACAGCTCGGCGAACGCGCTCCCGCCCCCGGATTGATTGGCCTCGTAGTGAGCGTCGATGGTGACGTAACGCGCGTTGAGCGCCGCCCTCGGGTGCTCGTCGAGCTCGAAGGTGTAGCCGGGCCGCAGGTGAAGGCGCGACCCGACCGCGTGAATCACCATCTCCCTCGCCCGCAGCTCCTCGGCGCGGAGGCGGGCCAAGCGCTCCCCCGCCGAGGGCGTGAAGAAGCGCTCGCCGAAGAGGCTCACCACACCTGCGCCGCGGCGCGCGACGTCCGCCGTGCCGGTCAAAGGGAGGTTCGGACGAGCATAGTCATAGTCGCCCAACACCACCTTGGACGGCAGCGTGGCGTGGCGCGCGGTGAACGTGCGGAGCGCCTCTCCTGCGCTCGTGTCGCCGCCCGCGCCGGGCCGATAACGCACGTTCCCGCCGGCCGGATCGGGGTCGTAGCTGAGCCCGTCACACAAGACGAGGCGCTCGCCGTCCGCGCCGTGCTCGAAGAAGTAATAGACGCCCTCGCGCTCCATCCACCGGGAGATAAAGTCGAGATCGCTCTCGCGGTATTGACAGATGTGCTCCTCGACCTCGTATCCGCCCAAGCGAAGCTCGTAGTCGGCGGGCGTAAAGCCATTTTCGGCGAGGATGGTTTGGATGACGTTCGGGAGCGTCACCTTGGTGAAGATGCGGCTGTGCCGTCCGAGCGCGAGCCGCGCGAGGCGCGGGACGAGCGTGAGCCGGATGAGCGAGCGCCCGTCCACCTCGTGGAGCGTCTCGACCGAGGCGACGACACCGGAGAAGAAGAGCGGGGGGACCTTGTCGGAGGCGCGATCGATGGAGAGCGCGCCCCGCTCCCCGACGAGCGCGCCCGGGTCGAGGTCGTCGCTCGGCGCCATCAAGAAGATCGCGTGCTCGTAGGGGCGTGAGATCGCCTCGGCCCCACGAAACCCAAGGACCTTTGCGCTGCTCGGGACGAGCGGTGACGAGAAGGTGATGAGATCCGCGCCCTTGTCGCCGTTGTTGCCGTTGTTCATAACCCCTTCGGCTCCGTTTGCTCATCGAGATGGGAGAGGGGGCCAGTCTACAGGACGGCCCTCTCTCACGGGTGGGGAATCTTGGCGCTTTTCGGGCTCAACCGGGCTCAACCATCGAGCGGAGAGCAGTCGGCCCAGACCTTGAGCGAAGTGACGGTGACGCCGTCCTCGCGGAGGGGAGGCGACGAGAACGCGACGGAGCGGCCGGGGGCGAGCACCTTTTGAAACATCTCGTCGGGCTCGACGGTGGTCGTCGCCGCGAGCTTGCCTTCGTGGTTGTAGAGGCCGATGATCGCTTTGGGCGTGCGGCACCCGAAAGACCCCCGGTTCTCGATTCGGCCGCTCGCGGACCAACGGCCATCAGGGGCCTTGGGCGTCACCACGTCGCGCGCCTCGACGAGCGGCACGTCCTTCGCGTCCGCGTCGCGCGCCTCGACCGAGAGCTTGTGAGAGGCGACGACCCCTTTGATCTTCTTCATGTCGCGCAAGAAGTAGAACACCCCCACCTCGCCGGGCGGGATGAACGTGCGATCGGAGTAGACGTGCTCGAGGGGATCGCGGCCAAAGTCCTCATTCATCGCGGTCGCGACCGAGCTCGATTGGAGCTCTTTGCCCGACGCGTCGAAGAGCCGAATCGTGACGCGGGCCGAGGTGATGGTGTGGCCCGTGTCATTCTTAATCTCGCCGGCGATCTTCACGAAGCCCATCTCGGTGTCGAGGCGTGTTTGGCCCGGCGTGACCGTGAGCTTGGAGGCGTCGGCGCGGCCCGTCGAGCGCTGTTTGGACGTGGATCCTTTGGCCGGCGCGTCCTCGGCGCGCGCGCTCTGCCCTCGATCCGACGCATCCATTTTGCACCCCACGAGCGCCGCCGCCATCGCCGCCATCCATACGATCTTCATGAACCGACCTCCGAGGGGGTAGTCCCGGCCGGCCGCTCCCGGATCACGAAAAATTGAAATTTTCGTCTCGCGGGCAAAACGGCCGGGATACGATGCGGTCATGGCAAGATATCGTTGGTGGATGGGATTGTTGGGGCTGTCGTTCGCGGCGGGCTCCGCGTGTGGCGGCGGGGGCACGGGCGGCTCGACGAGCTCGAGCTCGGGCGCGGGCGGCGAAGGAGGGGTGATGTGCGGGCCGGACGGGCCGTTCCCCGATGAGGTCTTGCCCGACGCGACCGACCCCGAACAAGGCATGTTCACGCTGGAGGAGGCGCTCGCCGAGCTGCCCGAGGGGCCGGGCCCGCTCCGCGCCGTGATTGACACCGATCTCGGCGTGCTCACGTGCTCGTTGTACGCGAACGAGGCGCCCAACGCGGTGGCGAACTTCATCGGTCTCGCGCGCGGGCGCCGCCCGTGGAAGGACCCTGTCAGCAAGAAGTGGGTCAAGAAGCCGTTTTACAACGGCCTCACCTTTCATCGCGTGATCCCCAACTTCGTCGCGCAAGGCGGCGATCCGCTCGGCACGGGCAAGGGCGGCCCAGGTTATAAGTTCGCGGACGAGATCGCGGGGCTCCACCACTCCCCCGGCACGCTCGCGTACGCCAACTCCGGCGCCAACACCAATGGATCGCAGTTCTACATCGCCGAGATCGATCTCCCGACCCTCGACGCCAATTACACCATCTTTGGGCTGTGTGATCCGCTCGACGTCGTGGTCGCGCTCACCCACGTCGCGACGGACGACAACGACAAGCCGCT
>CAYTJL010000335.1:0-9103 GCA_964437785.1 uncultured Polyangiaceae bacterium | reverse complement strand
CCCCCGCGCCCCGCCCCCCCCCGCCCCCCCGGCCCCCCCCGCCGCCCCCGACCCCCCCCCCCCCACCCCCGCCGCCCCCCCCCCCGCGCCCGCGCCCGCCGCGGCGCGCGCGGACGCGCTCGACAAAGAGCGCGAGGCAGCCGCGGCGCGCGCGGACGCGCTCGACGAGGAGCGCAAGGTCCTGCTCGTCGAGATCGAGGCGGTGCGCCGCGCGCAGCAGGCCAAGGCCGAGTCGGACGGCGTCGCGGCGGGCCGCGTCGAGGGCCTCACCAAAGAGCTCGGCGCGGCGCGCATCGAGTCGACCATGCTCCGCGCCGAGATCGATCGGCTGCGCAGCCTCGTGAGCTCGGCCGACATCGAGCGGGAGGTGCGCGAGGGGCTCGCGTCGCGCGCGGTCGCTGATCACAAGGGCACCATCGAGCGCCTCGGCGCCGACCTCGAGATCGCGCGGACCGAGATCGAAGAGATGACCCGCCGCGCGGCCGAGATCGAGGCGATCGCGGAGGCGTCGAGCCGCCGCATCGCCGAGCTCGAAGAGGAGCTCGCGCAGGCCTCGGCCGGCACCGAGGGCGTGCGCCACGCGATGGCGGCCGCGCTCTCGACCGCGGAGGACATGCGCCACAAGCTCGCCGAGGAGCGCGCCGCGTACGAGGACGCCGCGAGGGTGGTCGCCGAGGAGCGCGCCGCGCACGAGGAGACCAAGAAGGCCCTCGCGGACGAGCGCGGCGCCAAGGCCGAGGTCGAGCGATCGCTCGCCGAGGCCCGCGAGAGCGTCGATCAGATCTTCGAAGAGCTCGAGAAGACGCGCGTCATGCTCACCTCGTTCGAACGCGCGAACGAGGCCCGCGGCGAGGAGGCCGCCCCGCTGCGCGCCGAGATCGATCGGCTCGCCGCGGCGGTCGAAGAGCGCGACGCGGCCATCAACGAGCGCGACGCCGCGATCGTGGAGCGCGACGCGGCCATCAACGAGCGCGACGTGATGATCACCGAGCGCGACGCGATGATCACCGAGCGCGACGGCACCATCGCGGAGCTCTCGGCGGGTCGCGACGCGGCGACCGCGAGCGACGCCGCGCGGCTCCGTGAGGCGTGCAGCGAAGCGTCGCGCCTGCTCTACGCGATCGCGCAGCGCGAAGAGGAGGCCGCGCGGGCGCGCCTCGACGCGATCGAAGCCGTCCGCGGCGCGCTCGACTGGGCGACGCGCGGCGGCGCAGAGGCCGCGCCCCCCGAAGATCCCACGGACGATCCCACGCAAGTCGGGTGACGCTGCGCTATGCTCGCGCGAGCCCATGTCGCGCCACGGACGAGCGTTGATCGCGATGAGCGGAGGGGTCGACTCCTCCGTGGCCGCGGCGCGCCTCCTCGATCAAGGCTTCGAGGTCGTCGGCGTCACGCTCCATCTTTGGGATTACCCCGATGACGGCAGCGTCAAGGGCCGCTGCTGCGCGCCCGAAGATCAGCACGACGCGCGCCGCGTCGCCGATCATCTCGGCATCGCGCACTACACGTTCGATCGGCGCGAGCTCTTTCAAAAGCACGTGACGACGCCGTTCGTCGATGCGTATCTCGCGGGCGAGACGCCGAGCCCGTGCGTCGCGTGCAACCGCTCGGTCAAGCTGCGCGAGCTGCTCCCGCTCGCGGATCGGCTCGGCGCGGACACCATCGCGACCGGGCACTACGCGCGCGTCGTCCACGGGCCCTCGGGCGCGCGCCTCTATCGCGGCCGCGATCGCGAGAAGGATCAGAGCTATTTTTTGCACATGCTCCGCCCCGACGAGCTTTCGCGCATCACCTTCCCGCTCGGCGAGGCGACCAAGGCCGAGGTGCGCGCCGAGGCGCACGCGCGGCGCCTGCCCGGCGCCGACAAGGGCGAGAGCCAAGAGCTGTGCTTCGTGCCGACGGGCCGCTACGACGCGTTCGTCGAAGCGCGCGCCGAGGGCCGCGTGAGGCCCGGGCCCATCCTCGACGATCGCGGCCGCGTCGTGGGCGAGCACCGCGGGGTCCACGCCTTCACGTTGGGCCAGCGCAAGGGCCTCGGCGTGTCGCTCGGCAAGCCGATGTTCGTCGTCGGCATCGACGCCGAGAAGAACGCGATCCACCTCGGGAACGAGGACGATCTCGCGGCGCGCGGCGCGTGGATCGAGGACGTTTGCTTCTCGCCCGACGTGTCGCTCCCGCTCACCGCGATCGTGCAGGTGCGCGCGCGGCACGAGGGCGCGAGGGCCACGCTCACGCTGGCCGACGCCGGCGCGCAGCACGCGGGCGCGGTGCTGGTCACGTTCGAGGCGCCTGCGCGCGCAGTCTCGCCCGGGCAGATCGCGGTCGCGTACGACGGCGATCGCGTGCTCGGCGGAGGCGTCATCAAGCGCGCGGTGCGCGCGGCAGAAGGCGTCGAGCCTTCTCTCGTGGGCCACGCGGGTCGCTCGATCGGAGCATCCTCATGACGAAGGTCGCGGCGCTCATCTTCTTCGCGTTGGCTTCGATGGGCTGCTCGCTCGGGCAAGGCGAAGGGCGCGTGTACAGCTCGCGCCTCGTCGCGCACGAGTGTTGGGAGCCGGGCGAGGCCGACTCGGGCGAGGGCTCCGCGTACGACATGCAGCCCGATTTCTTCGCGGCGAACCCGTTCCGCGAGACGCTTCAAATCCGCGTGCAGCGCGGCACCGATCTCGTCGAGCTCTCCGACGGCCTCGCGGTCCTCATCGACGACGTCCCCGAGATCCGCGACAACCGCCTCGGCGCGCCGCAGCGCGTGGCGATGCCGCTCGGCGTGACGCCGCCGGGATCGCCCACGGTGCCTCCCCCCGATTTGATCGACGATCCGCCGCTCGTGCACATGGCGCTCTACCTCCAGCACTCGTGCCGCACGCAGAACGTCGTGCTCTACGCGGTGGACGGCACGATCACGTTCGAGCGCCTTTACAGCGGGGATCCCACCGAGAAGAGCGCCGAGGACAAGCTCACCAAGGCCACGTTCCGCGTGCAGATGGGCGATCTGCGCGACGTTCCGCTCGGGCAATACCCAAGGGACATCCCCGCGGACAAGCAGTCCACGGTCGAGGGCTACTTCAACTTCTATTACGAGCGCGGGCAGCCTGGCCAGCCGTTCCCGTAAAAAACAGCGAGTCTCACGGTATTTACACGATAGAATACTGTCCGATACCCTGATGCTCTCGCGCGATCGACCGATGTGACGGACGCTCGGCGGCACGCTCAAACAACCATGGCCCAACCTCCGCCTCGACCTGCACCGCCCCGCCCGGGTGGCCCACAGAGTCCGGGGCCTGCGTCCTCGTCCTCGGTGCGATCGAAAGAGAAAGAGGGTGACAAACAGACCTTCTTTCTCGGGCGATACCGCGTCGTCGACGAGATCGGCGTGGGCGGCATGGCGAGCGTTCATCTCGCGCGCGTCGACGGTCCGGGCGGGTTCCAGAAGTGGGTCGCGATCAAGCGCATCCACCCGCACCTCGTCGAGGACGATCAGTTCGTCGACATGTTCCTCGACGAGGCGCGCATCGCGGCCGGCATCAGCCACGCGAACGTCGCGCAGGTCTTCGAGCTCGGCAAAGACGACAACACGTATTGGATCGCGATGGAGTATCTCCACGGCGAGCCGCTCCGCGAGGTCATGCGGCGCGCCGAGGAGAAGCGCCAGCGCATCACGCCGGACATCGCCGCGCGCATCTGCGCCGACGCGGCCGAGGGCCTGCACGCCGCGCACGAGCTGCGCGGGAAGAACGGCCAGCTCCTCGGCCTCGTGCACCGCGACGTGACGCCGCACAACTTGTTCGTCACGTACGACGGCTACACCAAGGTCGTCGACTTCGGCATCGCGAAGGTCGCCGATCGCCTCGCGTCCACGCGCGCGGGCACGCTCAAGGGCAAGCTCGCGTATATGTCGCCGGAGCAGGTCAAGGGCTCCGAGGTCGATCGCACGACCGACGTGTTCGCGCTCGGCGTCGTGCTCTGGGAGGTCACCACCAACCAGCGCCTCTTCCGCATGGACACGGACCTCGACACGCTCGAAAAGGTGCAGGCGTGCGTGGTCCCTCCGCCGTCGACGCTCGTGCCCGGCTACCCGCGCGAGCTCGAGGCGATCGTCCTCAAGTCGCTCGCCAAGCGCAAACAAGATCGCTTCCAGACCGCGCGTGAATTCTCACGCGCGCTCCAGCTCTACCTCGCGCGGAGCGGGCAGCTCGTCGGCCCCGAAGAGGTCGCGCAGTTCGTCCGCGGGCTCTTCGTCGATCGCATGCAGAAGCGCGAGGCGCACCTCGCGTGGGCCGCGGAGGTCACGTCGACCGTCAACGCCGAGAAGCTCCGCGCCGCCGCGGCCGCGCGCAAGGCCGAGGAGCCCTCGCAGGTCGAAGAGTCCGAGAGCCGTCGCGGCCCCGCGAAGCAGCCGCCGCCCGCGGCCTTCTCGACCTCGAGCGGAGCGCGCCCGATCGCGCCGCCCGCTCCCCATGGAGGCGCCTCTTACGGCGCCCCTCAAGCACCACCCCCGCCACAAGACTCCGGCATGGCCTCGCAGTCGCTCATGGACGACGACGAGGACGTGCCGACCACCGTTGCGATGCGCGAGCAGATGGAGGCCGCTGTGCGAGCTGGTCAACGTCCTCCGGGACCGGGGGGGCAGCCCCCGCCTGGCTTTGGCAATCAAGGTCCCGGATATCCGCAGCAAGGTCACTCTCCTATGGGGGGCGGAGGCCAGCAGCACGCGCCGAATCCTTATGCGAGCCCGCAACAAGGGCAGCAATACGGCGGGTACGCGCAGCCTCCACAGCAACAACAACAGCCTTACAACGCAGCCCAAGCCGCCTACGGCGCGGCGTACGGAGGCGCGGCCGCGCAGCCTCAACCGCAGCCTGGGTACGGCGAGCACACCACGGCGCTCCCGAACCTGCCCGCGATCCCGCACCAAGGGCCCGACGATCTCGGGTCGACAATCGCGCTGCCGATCGACGCGCCGATCCACGATCCGATCCCGAAGCGGCCCGGGCCCGCGGGCGGAGCGATGCCGAACATGCAGCTCAACAGCCCAGGCGGCATGGGCCACGAGCCGATCGGCGCGGCGACCGTCGCGTTGCCTGCGTTCCCCGGGCTGCCGGAGATCGGCCCTCCGCAACAACCACCGCCTCCGCAACAACAATATGGGCAACAGCACGGCGCGTTGCCGCCGCTGCCTCCGCAGTCGCAGATCGAGACGGCGCTCTCGCTGCCGCGGCCCGATCCCGCGGCGCTCTGGGCCGCGCAGCAGGAGCGCAAGAAGAGCGAGCGGCGCAACCAAGGCGTGATGATCGCGGTCATCGCGCTCACCGTGCTGTGCGTCGTCGGCATCGCCGCGCTCGTCTACGTGAAGATCCGCGCCAAGAACAACGAGGCCGCGGCCGCCGCGTCCGCCGCTGCGTCCGCGTCCGCGGCCAAGGCGCAGGCCGCTGCGGCGTCGGCGTCCGCCGCTGCGGCGGCGTCGGCGCAGGCCGCTGCGTCTGCCGCTGCGTCCGCAAAAGCGGCCAAGGAGCAGGGCTTCCTCACCGTGATCTGCAACCCCTATTGCGACGACGTCCTCGACGGCGGCAAATCGCTCGGCGCGTCCCCCATCCGCAACCTCCCGGTCGCGCCCGGGCCGCACAAGCTCACGCTCAAGAAGGGCGCCATCAAGAAGGTCGTGAACGTGACCATCGTCGCGGGGCAAGAGACACAACAAAAAGTCCCGATGCAGTAGAAGACGCACATGCGTCCTCGATCGCACAGCGCGACGATCCGCGCGCGCATCGACGCGCTCGCGGCGGGGGGTCGCGGCGTCGCGCGCACGAGCGAAGGTCGCGTCGTGTTCGTGTCGGGCGCCGCGCCCGGCGACCTCGTCGAGGCGAGCGTCTCGGCGCGCGGCTCGGCGCTCGAAGGCCACGTGCTCCGCGTGATCGAGCCCGGCCCCGATCGCGTCGAGCCGCCGTGCCCCCACGCGGGCGCGTGCGGAGGTTGCGATTGGATGTTCCTCGCGATGGCCGCGCAGGAGCGGGGCCACGCCGCGATCGTGCGCGACGCGATCACGCGCGCGCTCGCCGGCGATCAGCGCGCGAACGTCCCCGCGATCGTCGTGCACGGCGCGCGCGCGGCGCTCGGCTACCGCACGCGCGCGCGGCTCTTCGTCAAGGGTGATCGCGGCAAGGTCTCGGTCGGGTACCGCGCCGAGGGCAGCCACGCGATCGAGCCCATCGATCGCTGCGCGGTGCTCGACGCGTCGATCGCCTCGATCCCGGCTGATTTGAAGGCGATCTTCGCGGGTGCAAGAGGCGAGGGCGACGCGTCGATCGCGCGCGGCGCGGGCGGCCTCCCGGTGATCGATCTCCGCTTCCGCGGCGAGCTCGCGGCCGCGACGTGGTCCGCGCTCGACCGCGCGGTCTCGTCGGGCGCGTGGGCCGGCGCGAAGATCACGCTCGATGGCGCGGCGGCGCCCGCGACGTTCGGCGATCCGAGGCAGGTGCTCCTCGGCGCCGACGGCGCTCCGCTCGTGACCGGAGGCTTCGCGCAGCCCTCGGACGAAGGCGCGGCGGCGCTCGCGCAGCGCGTCGGCGAGCTCGCGCAGACGAGCGGCCGCGAGGTCGTCGAGCTCTTCGCCGGCAGCGGCGCGCTCTCGGTGGTGCTCGCGCGCGGCGCGGCGTCGTTCACCGCGGTCGAGATCGACGCCGCGGCCGCGGCGTGCCTCCGCGAGAACCTCGCGGCGCGCAGGCTCTCGGGCAAGGTCGTCGCGGCCGACGCGGAGGCGTTCGCGATCCCACCGCGCGCCGATGTGATCGTGCTCGATCCTCCGCGCACGGGAGCGCGCGGGGCGGCCCGCGCCATCGCGGCGTCGAGGGCCAAGCGCGTGGTCTACGTCTCGTGCGATCCGCCGTCGCTCGGCCGCGATCTCGTGCCCATCGTGCAGGCCGGCTTCTCCATCGACGCGGTCGAGACGTTCGAGCTGTTTCCACAAACGAGCCACGTCGAGGCCGTTCTTGCGCTCTCCCGCCGCCGCGCGAGCGGGGGTAAAGTGGGATCCTTGTCGTCATGATCCACCGCGTCGACGATCGCCTCCGCGAAGAAGCTCGCCGCTTTCGGCTTGTATTTGCGTGCCCTGATTGCTCCGCGTTCGATCCCGACGAGCGCGCTTGTGCCTTTGGCTACCCGACCGCGCCGCACCTCGAAGCGAGCCTCGTCGATCGTGACGAGGTCGTCTTTTGCAAGACCTTCGAATTGTCGTGAGCCCGCCTTCGAGCAAGCGCTCGCACGCGCCGTCGCTCCTCCGGTCGGCTGAGCGCGCCATCCTCGACGAGCAGCTCTTTTCGCGCGGGGACACGGTCGTCGCGGCGTGCTCCGGGGGGCCGGATTCGGTCGCGCTGATGCACGTGCTCGCGCGGCTCCGCGGCGCCATCGGCCATGCGCTCGTCGCGCACGGCGTCGATCACGGCCTCAGGCCCGAGGCCCCGCGCGAGCTCGCGGCCGCGGCCGAGCTCGCCGCGTCGCTCGAGGTGCCCTTCTCGGTGACGCGGGTCGAGGTCGCGCACGGATCGAACCTCGAAGCGCGCGCGCGCGACGCGCGGCTCAAGGCGCTCGCGGAGGCGGCCGAGCGCGCCGGCGCGGTCGCGATCGCCACGGGCCACACCGCCGACGATCGCGCGGAGACCTTTCTTTTGCGGCTCCTCCGCGGCGCGGGCCCGCGCGGCCTCGCGGTCCTCCCGCCCTCGGCTCCGCTGCCGTCCCACCCCTCGATCCGGCTCGTCCGGCCGCTGATCCACGCGCGGCGCGCGGCGGTCGTCGCGCACGTCGAGCGCCACTTTTTGCCCGTCGCGCGCGATCCCATGAACGACGACCCGCGGTTCACGAGGACCCGCGTGCGCAACGAGCTGCTCCCGCTCATGGCGACGATGGCGCCGCGCGTCGTCGAGCACCTGGCCTCGCTCGCCGACATGCTCGAAGCGACGCCGCCCTCGCCGCTCGATGGAATGGGCCGGGCGCAGAGGATCGCGATCGAGCGGGCGAGGGCGCTCGGCCTGCCTCGCGTGGTGGTGCGGCTCCGCGGCGGGCGCGAGGTCGAAGCGACGTTCCCCGACGGCCGCATCGTGCTCACCGAGCGTTGAGCCGCCGGGCGGGACCGCGGCCCGATGGTGAAACAATGTTAACGGGGGGCGTGGAGAGCGGGTCGAGGGATGCCACGAACGCGGCCCATGCCCATTGTTCAAGGTAGCGTCGCGCTTGGTTAGAAGGTAACTACCAGAGGAGCGCCCACCCCAAGGACAGGGGGTCGGGCCGCGTCGCCGAGGAGCCTCGTGAAGCAGTCACACAAAACGCTCTTGGTTTGGGTCCTGATCATCTTGATGCTCGTCGTGGTGTGGAACTACCTGGGCCCCGGCGACAAGACCCCGACCTCGCAGATGCCGTACAGCGAGTTCATGTCGCTCGTGGTCGCCGACAAGGCCAAAGAGCCGCACGTCGAGCAGGTCACCATCAAAGACCGCGAGTACATCTTTTGGGTCAAGGACCCGAAGAACAACTCCAAGAACAAGCGCTACACCGTGGGTCCGGTGAACGGCGACGCGTCCGAGACCATCAAGGTCTTGAACGAGCACAAGGTCACCGTCCAGTTCGAGAAGGACGACACCTCGGGCTTCTGGCAGGGCGCGATCGTCACCGTCGTGCCGATGCTCTTCCTCATCGTGATGTTCTACTTGTTCATGCGGCAGCTCCAAGCGGGCGGCGGCAAGGCGATGAGCTTCGGCAAGTCGCGCGCGCGCCTGCTCAGCGAGTCGCAGAACAAGGTCACGTTCGCGGACGTCGCGGGCATCGACGAGGCGAAGGACGAGCTCGAAGAGATCATCGCGTTCCTCAAGGACCCGAAGAAGTTCCAGAAGCTCGGCGGCCGCATCCCCAAGGGCGTCCTCATGATGGGCCCGCCCGGCACGGGCAAGACGCTGCTCGCCAAGGCGATCGCGGGCGAAGCGGGCGTGCCGTTCTTCTCGATCTCGGGCTCGGATTTCGTCGAGATGTTCGTCGGCGTGGGCGCGAGCCGCGTGCGCGATCTCTTCGAGCAGGGCAAGAAGCACGCGCCGTGCATCATCTTCATCGACGAGATCGA
>CAYTJL010000334.1:5754-9151 GCA_964437785.1 uncultured Polyangiaceae bacterium | reverse complement strand
TCCAGGTCCATGTCGCCATAGCCATTCTTGCGGAGCCACTCCCAGAGCGACCGCAAAAAAGCCTCTTTGCTGGGCCGCACCCGGTGCAAGTTGAGCGCGTGGTGCGCATAATAGCTGATCATCGCGCCGCGCATCTCGTCCCCGAGCCCCTCGCGCTTCGACGCGGCGACGAGCCAATCGAGCGTCTCTTCGGCCGGGCGCACGCCCTCCCAAAGCCCCCACGCGACCCCGCGGAACACCCGATACGCGCGCGCAAAAGGCCGCTTGGATTGCCCGGTCCAACCCCCTTCGATGGCGTAGCTCGACGCCCAAGGCTTCATGTGATCGTGCGCGCGAAAGACCTCGTGCATCACCTCGACCTCCTCGCGCACGGGCAGCGCCTCGATGACGTCGAGCGCGCTTTGACGCGACGCGGGCGCCACCGCGAGCGCGGCGAGCACGCGCACGCGGCTCCAATTGCTCTTGTCCATCCCCTTGGCCAAACGGATCGAGGGCCCCTCGCCGCCGGGCAGAGCCACGAGCAACCACCCCCGCCCGCTCCAACGTTTGGTGAGCCGATCCATCACCGCTTCACCGGTCGCGCCCCCTTGCCAACCGAGCGAGTCGAGCAGCGCTTTGCCCTCGGCGGAGGCGTCTTTGCCGCGGCCCACCGCGCGCTCGGCCAAACGGCCCTCCCCGACGAGCGCAAAATCGAGCCCCGCGCGCGCATAAAGCACCGTCAAGCACGCGAGCGCCATCACCCGGTCCACACGATCGTCGAGCGACGAAGAGACGGTCGCGGCTTGCATCGTCTGCTCCACCGCTTGAATCAACGAGAACGTGCGATCCAACGCGCCCGCGGAGGGGCGCTTGTGGAGCTCCACGACGCCGTTCGGTGCCCCCTCCCCTCCCATCGTAAAGGCCGTCGGCGGATCGAGCTCCGCGAGCCTCACGGTAAAGGCACAATCCTCGGCGAGCGCCGCGGGCGTCACCGTGGGGAGCGTGATCGCAGGGGCGTTTGGCTTGCCCGGCGCGCTCACCGCGCGGAGCGAGAACATCGGGAGCGCGCCCGGGAACTTGTCGCGGTTCTCGGGGTACCCGAGCGCCAACGTCCTTTGCGCGGGCTTGCTCGGCCTACCCTCCTGCGCGTCCCCGTCGCCCGGCGTCGAACCGCCTTTGGCCGCAGACAACGGAGGAGGCTTGTGCGGCGCGTGCGCCCTCTCGTACGCCTCAATCAGGTCCTCGGCGGCGAAGGCGCTCCCTGCCATGGTCGCCTCTTTGCCGGTCAAGAGATCGCGCTCGCCCTTCTTTTCACGGTAAATGGGCGCGAGATGGGTTACGCCGTCGCCCGCGTCCCCGCCGTAATAACGAAGGAACGCCCGGTCGCCGAGCCCCACGTCGAACAAGCACGATGCGATGAGCTGCGCGAGCGGCTCACACGATCCGCCGCCTTCGAGGAGCGCGTCCGACACGGCCCCTCCCGGTCTGCCGATGTAGTGCATGTCCGAGAACACCTCGGCCACGACCTTGGGGACGTCGCGCTTCTCCTCTTTGTCCTTCGCGAGCGCGTCACGGAGCGCGCTCACCCGCGCGCGGTACCGCGAGAGCGCCTCGGCGCGATTCACCGCGCGGCCCTCTTCGCGCGCGTCGATGGACTCCCCCTCGATCAAGAAGGCTCCCAGATCGAGCGCGCCGCGAGCGCGATCCGCGCGCGCTTTGGCGATGAGCAGCTCGCGATCCCACGCCACGGTCGCCATGCTCGCGCCGCGCTTCGCCGCCGCGGCGACGCCCGTGGTCGCGAGCGCAGGCTTGGGAGGCTCGGGCGGCGGGGCCGCGCGCCGGAGCGGGATCGCGACGATCGCCGCGTGAAGCGCGATCGAGAGAGCGACGAGGAGCGCGGGGCGGAGCAGGCGCATGGTGAAAGGAGCATCGTATCGAACACCGCGCGCGCCGTCTGTTCCCGGAATGATGGAGCGTATCGAGGACGGATGCGATTGACGGCGGCCCGCCCTCCCCATACGAGCGGGAGAGCCATGCGTTTCTTCGCCGACCTCCACATCCACAGCAAGTATTCGCGCGCGACGAGCAGCGACTGCGACCTCTTTCATTTGGCCTATTGGGCGAGGCGCAAGGGCATCACCGTGGTGGGCACCGGCGACTTCACCCACCCAGCGTGGATGGCCGAGATCAAAGACAAGCTCGTACCCGCGGAGCCTGGGCTCTTTCGGCTCAAAGACGATCTCGAAGGCGCGGTGACGGCCAAGCTGGAGGCCGCGTGCCGGGCGGAGACGCGCTTCATGCTCTCGGTCGAGATCTCGACCATCTACAAAAAAGGCGACAAAACCCGTAAGGTCCATCACCTCATCTACGCTCCAGACATCGAATCTGCCGAGCGCGTCACCAAGAAGCTCGCGACGATCGGCAACCTCGGCTCGGACGGGCGCCCCATCTTGGGCCTCGACTCACGGCATCTCCTGGAGATCACCTTGGAGGCGGGCGAGGGCAACTACCTCGTGCCCGCGCACGTGTGGACCCCCTGGTTCTCGGTGCTCGGGTCCAAAGCGGGCTTCGACGCCGTCGAGGAGTGTTACGGCGACCTCGCCCATCACGTGTTCGCGCTGGAGACAGGGCTCTCGTCCGATCCGGCGATGAACCGGCGCCTCTCCATCTTGGATCGGTTCTGCCTGGTCTCGAGCTCCGACGCGCACTCGCCGCCCAAGCTCGGGCGCGAGGCGACCGCGTTCGAAACGGCGCTCGACTACTTCGCCATCAAGAAGGCGCTCGAGACCAAAGAGGGCTTTGGCGGAACGGTCGAGTTCTTCCCGGAAGAGGGCAAATACCATCTCGACGGGCATCGCAAGTGCGGTGTCCGGCTCGAACCGTCCGAGACCAAAGCGCACGACGCCAAGTGCCCTGCGTGCGGCGGGCCCATCACGGTAGGTGTGCTCTACCGCGTCGACGAGCTGGCCGACAGGCCCGAGGGCAAAGAGGTGCTCTCCCCCTCGGACGCGTTCAAGAGCTTTGTCCCGCTGCCCGAGGTGCTCGCCGAGATGCACGGCGTCGGCCCGTCGAGCAAGGCGGTCGAGAAGAGTTATACAGGCCTCGTGAGCAGGCTCGGGCCCGAGCTCTTCATCCTCGAAGACGCGCCGCTCGAGGACATCGCGCGCGCGGGCTCATCGCTCCTCGCCGAAGGGATCCGCAGGATGCGCGCGGGCGAGGTCACGCGCGAGGCCGGGTATGACGGTGAATATGGCGTCATTCGCGTGTTCTCCGACGCCGACCTCAAAGGAGGTGCCTTGATCCCGAGCGCGGCCGTGCCGGCGGCCAAGGCCCCTCCAACGAGCCCTCCTGAGCTGCCGTTCGCGGCGGCTCCGCCCGTCGCGCCGCCGCCAAAGCCCGCTCCCGCGCCCGAGGCGCC
>CAYTJL010000334.1:0-5654 GCA_964437785.1 uncultured Polyangiaceae bacterium | reverse complement strand
CGCCCGAGGCGCCTGTGCGCAAAGGCATCTTGGACGGGCTCGACGAGGACCAGCGCGCGGCGGCCGAGGTCACGCGCGGGCCGCTCCTCATCTTGGCCGGTCCGGGCACCGGAAAGACGCGGACCATCACCCATCGAATCGCGCATCTCGTGTCGGATCACGAGGCGGATCCCGCGCGCTTTTTGGCCATCACGTTCACGCGCAAGGCCGCCGGCGAGATGCGCGAGCGGCTCATCGGGCTCTTGGGCGAGGCCGGCGCGCGCATCGACGTGAGCACGTTTCACGCGTTCGGCGCGGCGCTCTTGAAGGCCTATGGCCCGGAGGGGTTCTCGATCGCGAGCGAGCGCCGGTGCGAGGCGATCCGCAAAGCATCCAGGGGGGACGAGGCGCTCTATAAAAAGGCGCTCCACGAGGCGAAGCTCTGGGACTACGACGACCTCATCGACGAGGCGCGGGCCATCGCCGAGGCGCGGGCCGACGTGCGCGCGGCGTACAAGGCGCGTTATGCGCACGTGAGCATCGATGAATACCAAGACATCGACGCGCGCCAATATCAGCTCATGACGCTGCTCTTCCCGCCCGGAGAGGTCTCCTCGTTCGCGTGCGTGGGCGACCCGGACCAGGCCATTTATGGCTTCCGCGGCGCAGACTTGGGCTTCTTTTTGCGCTTCCGTGAGGACTTCACGGGCGCTCAAATCAAGAAGATCACGCGGAGCTACAGGTCGACGCGCACCATCTTGGACGCGGCGCTCGACGTCATCGAGAAGAGCCCGACGCTCGGAGAGCGCACGATCCGCGCGCTCGTCGCGGACGAGAGCCGGATCGCCGTCCACGAGTGCGCCTCTCCCAAAGCGGAAGCCGCGCTCATCGCGCGGACCATCGAGCAGATGATCGGCGGTCACAGCTTCTACTCGATCGACGCGGGCCGGGCCGACGGCGCTTTGGACAAGGGCCTTGGGTTCGGCGACTTCGCGGTGCTCTATCGCACCTCGATGCAAGGAGAGGCGATCGGCGAGGCGCTCCGTCAATCGGGGATGCCGTTCTCGCTGCGATCGCACGACAGGTTGGTCGCGAGGCCGCTCGTCGAGCGGCTGGTCGAGGTCGCGGCGGCGATGCCGGAGCTGCCGCTCGAAGAGCGCCTCAAAGAGGCTTGCGCCCGCCTGCGCGGCGAGCTCGCGCGGCCCGAAGGCAGCACGGACGAGGGCCCGACCGAGGCGGACGCGGACGCGGCGCTCGCCCTCGTGGCGCCGCTCGCCGCGCGATCCGAAGGGGATTTTGTGCGCTTTACGCACGAGGTGATGATCGCCTCCGAGGTCGACGGGCTGGACCCACGCGCCGATCGCATCGCGCTCCTCACGCTCCATGCGTCCAAAGGATTGGAGTTCCGCGTGGTGCTCATCGCGGGGTGTGAAGACGGCCTCTTGCCGCTGCGGTTCGCCGGCCGAGAGGACAAGACCAACCTCGATGAGGAGCGGAGGCTCTTTTACGTGGGCATGACGCGCGCGCGCGAGAAGCTCGTGCTCTCGTGGGCCAAAGCGCGGATGAGGCGCGGCGAGGTTCAGGCCACCACGGTGTCGCCGTTCGTCACCGAGATTGAAGAGGCGCTGATGGAGAGATCGAAGGAGCGCAAGCCGCGCGGCGGCGGGTCGAAGAAGGGCGGCGGACAGCTCGATTTGTTTTAACGAGGCTTCGCGACGGCCTTCTCCATCTGACAACGGAGATCACACGCGCCCGCAGGTTGTTTGGGCGCCTCGGGCTTGACCACACCGGAGACCGGGCCGGGCGGCTTGACGGTGGAGCGAGCTTTGGGCCGTGCCCCGTTTGGCTTGGCCTCGACCGGAGCAGCGGTGTCTTGTTTGGGCGTATCCGCCTTGGGCGGCTCGGGGATCGATGCCACGATGGCGTCCACCGGGACCTCGATACCAGGGCTCATGAGCGCATGCTGGGATTGCTGGGTGAGGAGGACGGCGACCACGGAGGCCACGGCGGCGAGCGCAGCAGCGCCGGCGATGAGCGCGGCGGTGTTTCGTTTCGTGGGTGCGGGGGCGGACGCCGGCGCGATGGACGCGGGCGCGGGCTCGGGCTTGGGCGCGGGGGCGTCGAAGAGACCGACCTCCGGGAACGGTGAGACGCTGAGCGCTGAGCGCTCGGCTTGCTCGGCGCGCCTGGCCTCCGCGGCGAGCGCCGCGAGGTCGATGAGGCCGGAGTCATCTCGGCTCGCGGATTTCGCTTCGCTCGCGTCGGCCTTTTGCTGGGCCAGGTTTTGGAGCGAAAAGAGGCTGGAATCGTCGCGTGATCGGAGCTGTGATGGAGAACCTTTCGCGGGCGTTGGCATCGTGGATTTGCTCGCTCTCCTCGCGCCGGTGGGCGCGGGTTGGGATGGCCTCGGGCACGACCGGCGCGCGGCGGACCGATCTTGGGTCGAGCCTCCGTGCACCGTAGAGCGTGGGACACCTGAGCGAGCAAAAGGTTTTGGAGAAAATCACAGGATGGATAGTCTGGAGGCGCCGCGATCACGCCGTGCGGCTATATGGGCCCTGTCGAGCGCCCCGCCTTCGTCGCGCCATCCCCGCGAGACAAGCCATCATCGCGAACGCTCCCCCGAGCCATCCGCCGTCGCTCCCCTCCCCCTCTTCCTCCGCCAGCCGGCACGAGCACGCCGCGCGTTGCACGGGCGATTGCGTGCTCGGCGGGGAGGTGCCTTGAGGCGCCGCGCCGCCGGGCTTGCCCTCACACTCCCATGCTCCGTCCCCAGCAAAACCGCACGTCTCAATCACGCTCCCAATGGCCCTTCGCGCGGTGAGGGTGACCTTGGGCCCCTCCACGGCGACCTCGATGAAATGGTGCACGGGCTCGAAGGTGATGGTCTCGCTCGCGGCGCGCTCACGGTTGTAGAGCGGCGCGCCGGAGCCCCCCGTGACAACGTATTTGAGCCCGCTGCCCGCGCCGCGCTCATACACGTGGTCGTGTCCAGCGAGCACCAAATCGACCTTGCGATCACGCATGATGTCGATCACCCCACCTTCGCGGAGCCGCCTGTTGGCGCCGTGCGGCCCGCTGGAAAAGGGCCCATGGTGGAGCACCGCAAAACGGTGCAAGAGGCCCGGCTCGTCTTTGGCTTTGTCGAGCTCGGCCGTGAGCCACGCGCGCTCATCGCCCGTCCAATCATCCATGGCGTTGAGCAAGAAGAAGCGGGTGTTGCCCCAGCGGAAGGAGCCATAGAGCTTCTTCACCTCGGCCCCGCCCTCGAACGCCGCGAAGTACCGGAGAAAAGCCACCTCGCCCGCGGGGTCGCCGCGCGTGAGCTCGTGATTGCCGACCGCCGCAAACGCACATCGGTCGCGGAGCAAGTCGCGCTCGACCGCGAAGAACTCCCGCCAGTCTTGGTCGTTCTTCCCCGTCGCGACCATGTCCCCGGTGTTCACCAAAAAATCCGAGGGGCGTTTGAGCATCTGCGCGACGACCGCGGCGTGCGACGCGGGGTCGGATCGGCTGTCGCCGTAGGCCAGAAATCGAAAGGGCATATCGCCTTTGGGCGCGGTCGTAAACCGCCCTCCTTCGGCCGCGCCGCCCGCGATCGGCGTCACACGATAGGTGTAGTCCGTCCCCGGCGCGAGGCCGTCGAAGCGCACGGCGTGAAAGAAGCGCGCCTCTTTGGTCTCCTGCGTTGCGACGGGCTCGGGCTTTCCCGGCCCGAGGATCTCGACCTTGGCGTTGCCCTCGCTCGGGAGCTCGAACTTGATGGTGACGCCCGTCGTGCCGAGCCCTTGAAGGTACGGCCCTTTCGGGAACGACGCGGCCGCAGGGACGGCCGCGAGCGTGACGGCGATCGACGAGAGCGCCGCGAAAATCGAGGGAGCGCGGGACATCACGCGCGCATCATACGCCATGATGATTGCCGCGCTGTTGCCAGGTTGACCAGGCGCTCGCTTCTGCCTTACGGTGCCGCCGCCGGAGCATCGACAGGGAAGCCACGAACGTGTCATTCTGTCGTTGTCCGTCTCGACGGCGAGGTCTTTTCTTTCGAAGCACGCGAGGAAGCAGATGGCTGAGCAAGCGGTCGCCCCCCCGGGGGCAGCGTCGAACGGCGCCGGGGAGCAGCTCCCCAGGCAGTTCGGCAAGTACACCCTGCTCCGCAAGCTCGCGTCCGGCGGCATGGCCGAGCTCTTCCTCGCCCTCCACCGCTCCGTCGCCGGCTTCGAAAAGCTCATCGTCATCAAGCGCATCCTCCCTTCGATGAACCAAGACAAAGCGTTCATCGACATGCTGCTCCACGAGGCGCGCATCGCCGCGACCCTCTCGCACCCGAACATCGTTCAGATCTTCGACGTCGGGCAGATCGAGGGCCTCTTCTTCATCGCGATGGAGCACATCCACGGCGAGGACATCCAGTCCGTCGTCCGCGCGATGAAGGGCAAGAGCCTCACCGAGTTCCCGCTCGAGCACACGCTCGCGATCGTGCTCGGCATGTGCGCGGGGCTCGCGTACGCGCACGAAAAACGCGATCTCGACGGCCGGCCGCTCTCCATCGTCCACCGCGACATCTCCCCTCGAAACATCGTCGTGAGCTTCACGGGCGACGTGAAGATCGTCGACTTCGGCATCGCGAAGAGCGGACACGAGCCCGGCGAGGACACGAGCCCCGGGCAGCTCAAGGGCAAGGCCCCGTACATGTCGCCGGAGCAGGCGTCGGGCAAAGAGATCGACTGGCGCAGCGACATCTTCGCGACCGGCGTCGTGCTCTTCGAGCTCACCACCGGCAAGCGTCTCTTCAAGGGCGCGAGCGAGTTCGAAACGCTCAAGCTCATCTGCGACAAGGAGTACCCGCTCCCGAGCCAAGTGCGGCCCGGTTATCCCAAGGCGCTCGAGGCGATCGTGATGCGCGCGCTCGCCAAGGACCGCGACGATCGCTACCAGTCCGCGCGCGAGATGCAGGCCGACATCGAGGCCTTCGCGCGCGAGGAGCGGATCCCCGTCTCGCAGGTGAGCCTCACCAAGTGGATGGAGACCCTCTTCGAGGACAAGCTCGCCGCGCAAAAAGAGGCCCTCCAAGACGTCAAGCAGCTCGCCGACGTGATCGCGGCGCAGCACCAGACGATGGGCTCGGGCCTCTACGAAGGCGCGCAGGCCACGGGCACGGGCATGCTCACCGCGGCCAACTCGTCGATCACGATGCCGCCGAAGCGCAGCTCCGCGCCGATGATCGGCGTCGTCGCGGCGCTCGCGCTGCTGGTCGTGGGCGGCGTGGTGTTCCTCCGCAAAGGCGCGGGCAACAACGCGCAGGCCGATAGCGGCGCCTCCCCGACCACCACCGCCGAGGCCGTCGAGGCCAAGGGCTCGCTCGAGATCAAGAGCACGCCCGAGGGCTGCGCCATTTGGATCAACGGCGACCTCCGCCCCGAGGTCACGCCCGCGCGCATCGACAAGCTCCCGTTCGGCCGCGACCTCGATCTCAAGCTCACCAAAGAGGGCTTCGAAGCGCACCGCGAGACGCTCAAGATCAGCCCGGACGCGCCGCAGAAGAGCCTCGCCGTCACCATGAGGACCGGCTCGGTCACCGTCCTCTTGAAGATCGATCCGCCGGCCACCGTGTGGCTCGACGGCAAGCCGTGGAAGGGCGATCGCACCAAGATCGAGGGCCTCTCCGCGGGCGA
>CAYTJL010000333.1:0-9300 GCA_964437785.1 uncultured Polyangiaceae bacterium | reverse complement strand
ACATCGAGCCGCGAAGCATAACCGGCCCGCTACGGCACGTCAGCGCTGAAGCACGGCCCGGCGCAGCTCACCCCATTCGTTGAACCACGTGGATGGATTCGATGCGTCAATCAAGCGCTCGAAGAGATGATTGGCGTTGAAGGGCGCGGAGAGGGCTGTATAGACGCCCTCGATCAACGCGGTTACGTCGTCCTTGTTGGCGAAGAGATGGAGCTTGTCTTGCGCCAGGTTCGTCCTCGCGTAAGCGGTGAAGTCGGTTTGAATCGCCGCGTCGCTAGGGACGAGCCTCTTGCCATTGAGGTTCTTGATCGCGTCGAGCGCGTCACGCCTGCTCTTCATCCTACCGAACAGCTCGGTGAGCACGCCGGCGTCTTCGACGCGCTGAAGGAGTTGGGCTTTTAGACCCGCGACACCTTGCGAGAGAGCCTGTTGCACGTCCGTGATGGCCACCGCGGGACCCCCTTCCTTTTGGATGAGCCGAGCGATGAGCTGCGCGAGCTTGTCCGGCTCCGAGAGGACCGTGCTCTCCATCGTGTACGACGTCGAGATGTAGACCTTGGCTCCGAGCTTCGCGAGCTCCTGCGCGAGCGCGTCCCGCTGCGCGTCCGTCAGATAATCCCGGTCGATGACGAGCTTGGCCTTCTCCCAAAGGGATTTGTCGTTTTTGATGTGCTGAAAGACCTCTTTATAAGCGTCGATTCGCTTGAAGATGGCGTCGACGCCGCCAAACGACCAATACATCGCGGAGAAGGGGGTCGGCGGGGATGCCCCTCGCTCCACGAGCGCTTGAATGAAGCGCGCGTCATCCTCGCCCTCGACCAAGACAAAGTGATCAGCCTCCAGCGCGTTGAGAAAATCGATGGACGTCTCGCTCCCGAGCGCGCGCAGGATCTTGAGCTGACGGCTCGGTTGGAGCCCTCGTTTCACGCCGCCGGGGACGTCCGCGTAGATCGGCCGATACTCTTTGTTCTGTCGCGGCTCCAAGTGAAAGATGTGCTCCGGCCGTGTGCTGCGGATAAAGCTCTCGTTGTGCGTCGTGAGGAAGACCTGCGTTTGTCCGGTGTGCTCCGTGAGCTTGTGAACGAGGCGGCGTTGAATGTCCCGGTGAATGTGTGAGTCGGGCTCGTCGAGCAAGATTACGTTGAGGTCGCTCCGCTCCGCGTGCACGGCGAGCATGATCTCGATGATTTGAACCGTCCCGCTGCCCAGGAGCGAGATGTCTTTGAAGACATCGCGCGCGCCTACGCGTGCTTGGACGGTGACCCCCACGTCGCGCGTCTCGTCCCCCCAAAGCTGAAGCTCGACGGGCTCCGCGCCCTCGGTCAATACGTACGTCACGCTGCTCAAGAAAGCCTCGTACCGGACAGGGTCCTTCTTGAGTTGGTAGAGACGGTTTCGGAGCACCTGCATGGATTGGCGCAAGCCTACGAGCGACCGCACCCTGGGGAGGGTCTCGAAGTCCTCGCGGGGGAGGAGCGCTGCCACGGGAGATGCATAGACGATGTTGAACGGGCTCGGCAGCTTGGTGAAGAACGTATTGAATTTGGCGAATGGAAAGCTGCTGCTCTTACGGAGGTTGACCGCATAATTTGAGCCGTACGCGGCGCGAATCGTGTATCCAATTGTAATCTCGTCGTCTTGGTTCGAGAGCGTGATGTCGATTGTAATCGTTTGATTTTTGTCGAGGTCGTGAAAAATATCCTCGAAATTAGGGCAGCGAACCGACTGAAGCTCCAGGTAAGCCTCATAGTCGAGACGATATTGGCCTTTTTTGACTCGATGTCGTTTGTCCGCTTTGCCTGCTTGCCAAATCCTCTTGCGAAAGCACTCTTCCCACAGCGAGATCGCTTCGAGGACCGTGGTCTTTCCGCTGTTGTTCACCCCAGTGAGGACGTTCAAACCGGGGTTGACGTGGAGCTCCACACGCTCGAACGATTTGAAGTGCTCGATAGCAAGCCGCGAGATGTGCATGTGCGCTCCGTGCGGCAGCACCCTAACACGAATTGTCGGCAGCTCGCGAGCTTGGCTACGCTCATCACCCATGAAGCGCGCCGCGCTCCTCGGCCTCGTCGTGTCGCTCTCGTGCGGAGGCGGACAGACGCGGAGGAGCGCGTTCGAGCCGGCGTGGCCCGACGCGTCGGGCGAAGAGGCCCGCGCGCTCATCGCCACGCTCGACGGCCACGCGAAGAGAGACGCCGACGTCGCGGTCGCGACCGCCACCTCGAAGAGTGAGATTTTCGGCGTCGATCTCCGCAAGAAGAAGCGATGGAGCTTCGAGCACGCCGTCGAAGGGAGGCCCGTGATCGCGGGGGGCGTGGTCGTGCTCGCGGGCGGAGGAGAGCTCGTCGCGCTCGACGCGCACACGGGCAAACATCTCTGGACGAGGCCCACGTGGGGCAGGCTCCGCGGCGCGGGCGACGACGGCGACATCACGCTCGTGTCGCTCGAACCGCCCACGGGCAAAGGCACGACGCTGCTCGCGGTGCGGCGCGACGGGCGCGTGACGCGGCAGCTCGAAGAGGACGAGGTGATCGGCGCCCCCGGCGTGATCCGAGGCTTCGCGTTCCTGCCGTGGCACGGCGATCGGATCAGCGTGCTCGACCTCTACACCAACGCCGAGCGCACGAGGCTCACGGTGCCGAGCGCGACGGATCACGTCTTCGCGACCGCGGGATCACTGTTCTTCGCCGGCGCGCAGCTCACGCGGCTCCGCGCGCTGCCGCTCGCGCCGATGACGCCTCCCAAGCCGCTCGGCGACGCGCTCTCCGGCGTTCATTTCTCGCTCGCGACGTCCATCCTCGATCCAGACGAAGGCCACGCCGCGTCGAACGACAAGGCTCGGCTCTACGTGCGCGCGACCGCGCCCGGCCGCTGGGCCGCCACGTTCCATCGCCTCGCGCTCGGGATCGACGACCGTGGCGCGCTCGGGTGGGTCTACACGAACCAAGCCGATTTCCTGGGCGGCGCGGTGTTCCGCGGGGGCTTCGCGCTCTGCGACGAGCGCGGCACGGTGACGTTCCTCGATCTCCTCACAGGCGCGCGCGCCGGTGAGATCAAGCTCGTCGATCAAGGATCGATCGCGTCGTGCGTCGTGCGCACCGAAGACTTCTCCCCCGGCCCGTCCGAGCAAGTGACGGCGCTCCGCGATCAGATCGACGTCGCGCTCGCGGTGGGCGATCCCAAGCTCGCGCCGGTGCAAGACGCCTTGCGCGCGATCAAGAGGGGAGCGACCATCGCCGATCGAGCGGAGGCCCGTTGATCGACACCGAGATGATGTTCGCGTGGGAGGGCGAGCGCTCACGCGGATCGTGGGGCGAGATCCCCGTCGCGTCCCTCCACGGAGACGAGCTGCTCTCGGGCCTTCCGGGCTATCGCGTCACCTTGCGCTGGCCGCGCGAGCGCGATCTCGATCCGCGCGATCTCCTCCGCGCGCGCGCCGCGATCCGGCTTCGTTCGCGCGGGATCGCCAAGATCATCCACGGCGAGATCACGGGCGCCGGCGAGGCGATCCAAGACGCGTCGTGCGAGGTGGTGATGAAGCCCCTCTTCGCGCGCCTTCATCGTCGATCAGCGCGTCGCAGCTTCACGAATCGGACGCTCGCCGAGATCGTCACGGAGGTGATCGGCGCGCTCGGCGTCGAGCCCGCCGATCACGTCGAGCCCGACGACGGGGCGTCGCCCTTCTCTCCGGCTGCGCTGAAGATCGCGTGGCGCGCGGCGGATCGATCGGGCCTGGACGCGACGATCGACGAGGCGCAGGGCGACGAGGACGATCTCGCGTTCGTGCGGCGCCTGCTCGACGCGGCCGGCTATGCGTTCAGCGTCGAGGACGGCCGCGACGCGAGCCTCTTGGTGGTCACCGAACGCGGGGTCGGGCGCGGGGCGCCGGTCGTCCTTCGCGACGCGGATCTCGCGCGTGTGAGCCTCGGCGCGCACCTCGGCGACGACGACGAGGAGGTCGTGACCGCGCGCATCGAGGGCGCGTTCGCAGGGCTCTCCGCGGGCTCGATCGTCACGCTCGATCTCGGTCGCGCGAGCGCGCGCGGCGACTACGTCGTCGACACGGTCACGACGCACGGGAGCGAGAGAGAGCCGCTCGCGTTCGAGGCGCGCTGCGCGCGCACCTCCGCCACGTCTTCGCGAAAGGCGCGATCGTCTCCTGTGTCCGCCGCCGCGCACGCATCGACGGTCTTCGAGCGAAACCTCCACGTGAGCACGGGGCTCAACAAGGTCGAGATGATCGGCGTCAACAGCGCGATCGCGATCGGATCGAACGAAGACGTCGAGATCGGGGGCAAGCAGACGATCACGGTGGGCGACGGTCGCGAGGAGGCGATCGCGGGCGACCTCGACCAGAAGGTCGGAGGCCGCGTGGATCAAGACCTCGGCGCGATCGCGCGCGTGGTGCGCGGCGACGCGTGGTCGGCGACGCGCGGCGCGACGAACGAGACCTTCGCGGGCCCGCGCACGTCGGTCTTCTTGAGCGGCTCCGAGGAGCTGCTCTTCGGCGACGATCGCAGGCTCGACGCGGGCCCGCGCTTCACGCTCCAGGCGTCGAGCGACGTGTCCGCGACGCTCGGCGCGGCGCTCTCGGTGTTCATCGGCCTGCGCGCGAACGTCTCGTCCTCGATCGACGTCGCGGTGTTCGGGTCGCTCTCGCTCCGCACGGGCGCGACAGCGTCGATCGAGCTGGTCGAAGGCCCCGTGATCCAGCGCGCGGCGGGCCCGAGCGTCGCGGTGACGCCGGTCCATCTGGTCGCCGCGGGCATCACCATCCTGTCATGAAGATCGTGAAGCCCCTCGCCGCGGGGCTCCTCACGAGGGCCGTTGCCGAGGGCGCGCGCGCGCGCCTCGCGATCTCGGTGATCGCAGGCTTCTCGTTCACCCCCGGCGATCCGCTCATGACCGACGCGTCGCTCTACGACCTCGCCGAAGGGCTCCTCGGCGGAGCGCCGTTGGACCTCGGCCTGCCCAAGCCCGAGGGGGAGCTGCTCGTCACGGGCGCGGGCGAGGTCTCGATCGAGCCTAGTATTCAAGGTTTTTTTGCGGGTGATGAGCGCTTCACGATCGCGCGCGATCCGTCGCCCGTCGAGGGCGCGCTGCCGGGCGTCGCGGCCCGCGCCTTCGTCACGACGGCGCGTGAGCCCAAGCTCCGCGAGGTGAAGCTCGCGCTCGACACGGTTCACCTCTTCCCGGACGCAGCGCGGGGAGCCTTGATTTTTCGAGGTTTGATCGACATCGAGGACGACCTCGGCGAAGACGTGACGCACCTCCTCGCGGCGCTCGACGATCTCACCGCGCCTCGTCCGGTCGCGCACTACGAGGCTGTCTTCGCGGCCCGGATCGATCGCGAGCGGGGGTACGAGGTCGCGCTCCGCGACGAGGATCTCGTCCCCGCGCGCCTCCTCGCGATCGATCGATCGGAGCCCAAAAAGAGCCGCGGGGTCGTCGCGGAGCGCATGCGTGGTCGCGCCGGGGTCGAGCTCGTGCGCGCGCGTGACGCGATGCGATCGCTCGGCTTGGATCCCGGCGTCGTGATGCCCGCGCCCGATCGCGCCGCCCCGATCGATCTCGATCGGGATGCGATGGATCGCGGCAATTTGCAGGCGTTGATGGAACCCGCGCGCGCCGTCGTGGAGGAGCAGCGGGCGCGGGTCGTGCGCGCGCGCGAGGAGGCGGAGATCGCGATCGCGTCACGCTGCGAGGCGATCGGGCTCGATCTGCGTGCGCTTCGCGGCGCGGCTCAGCCGTTGGCGATCCCTCCGCTGTCGGCGTCCGCGCAGGCGGAGCGAATCGAAGCTCTCCGCGCGATCGCGGCGCGCGCGGGCGTCGCGGCGCCTTCGTTCGGCGCGAGCTTCGCGTCCGATCTGGAGCGCGCCGAAGCGCTCGCGACCGCCGCGACGCTCGCCGTCGCGCACCACGCGCCTTCGCCGGAGCGAGCGCGCGCGTCGACGGCGCTGCGTGATGCGTTGAGCGAGGCCGCGCAGCGGAAGGAGCGCATCACGGAGCGCGATCTGTCGGGCGCCGATCTCTCGAACTTGGAGCTGGACGGCCTGGATCTCTCGGGTGTCCTGCTCAACGGCGCGGACCTCTCGGGCACGTCGCTCGCGGGCGCGAGCCTCGTCGGTGCGTCGCTCGCGCGCGCCAACCTCAACGCCGCGGATCTCTCGGGAGCGAAGCTCACGGGAGCGAACCTCGGCGGCGCGAGGCTCCGCGGCGCGCTCCTTCGCGGGGTCGATCTCGGGGGTGTCACGTTGGTCCGCGCGGACCTCTCCGGCGCGGAGCTGGAGAGCGCGATCATGACCAACGCGGATCTCTCCGAGGCCGTGCTCGCGGGGGCGCATCTCCGCGGTGTGCTCGCGTCGGGCGCGCTCTTCCTGCGCGCGGATCTCTCGAACGTTTCGCTCGCGGGCGCGACCTTGGATCGCGCGACCATCCTCCATTGCGATCTTCGCGCGGCGGATCTCTCGGGCGCGTCGCTCGTGTCGGCGACGCTCCTCGGGGTGAAGGCCGATCGGGTCACCGGGCGCGAAGCTGTGCTCGACAACCTGCGCGTGCTCGAAGGCTCCTCGCTCCGCGGCGCGGATCTGTCGGGCGCGAAGCTCCGCCGCGCCAACCTGCGCGGCGCGGATCTCGCGGGCGCGACGCTCGTGAACGCGGATCTCTCGGGCGCGGATCTCGCGGGCGCGAGCCTCGCGGGGGCGGACCTTCGTTGGGCCGTCGCCGCGGACGCGCGGCTCCTCCGCGCCGATCTGCAGCGGGTCAATGCGTCGGGCGCGAGCTTGCTGCTCGCGATCCTGATCCGCGCCGATTTACGCGGCGCAAACCTCTCGGGAACGAACCTGCACCGCGCGGATCTCACGAACGTTACGACCGACGGCGAGACGAGCTTCGAGCGCGCGCTCATGACCTACACGCGCTTCGAGCCCATCGTGGCGGGGTTGACGCGATGACGCGCGACGAGCTCTGCGCCGCGGTGAACGAGGGCCGCGTCCTCGAAGGGGTGGACCTGAGCGGGCTTGATTTGTCGGGTATTTCGCTCTGCGGCGCCATCTTCGATCGCGTCCGGCTCGCGGGGACCATCCTCGCGGGCGCGTCGCTCAACGAGGTCACGTTCGCGCGGTGCGACGCCTCGGGAGCGATCTTGAAGGGCGCGGACCTGAGCGGCGCGACGCTCGATCGGAGCTTGTTTTCAGGGGCGGATCTGACGAACGCGACGCTCGCGGGCGCGACGCTCACCGCGTGTGATCTCTCGTTCGCGACGTGCGACGGGGCGGATCTCTCGTCGGCCGTCCTCACGCGGCCTTTGCTCGCGGGGGCGCGGCTCCGCGGCGCGAAGCTCGGCCGTGCGTCGATCCTCGAAGCGTCCGCCAAGAACGTCGATTTCGCGGGCGCCGATCTCGCGCGCGCGGTCTTGATCAAAGCCGATTTGACGAGCGCGACGCTCGCGGGCGCGCGCCTCTACAACGTGATCCTCACGGGCGCGACGCTCGCGGGGTTGGATCTGCGCGGGCTCGATTGCACGCTCGCGCAGCTCGCCGATGCGGACCTCCGCGCGTGCGATCTGACCGAGGCGACGCTCGCTCGCGCGCAGCTCAACGGAGCGAAGCTCGCCGGCGCCAAGCTCACGAAGGCGCGGGCCGAGGGAGCATCGTTTGCGGGCGCGCAGCTCACCGAGGCGTCGCTCGCGGAGGCGATCTTTCGCCGCGCGCTCTTCGTCGAGACCACGCTCGATCGCGCGGATCTGGCGCGCGCGGATCTCCGGGAGACCGTCTTTGCGGGTGCGTCGCTCGCGGGTGCGTCGCTCGTGGACGCGGATCTCACGCGCGCGGATCTCTCCCACGCCGATCTGCGCGGCGCGGATTTCACAGGCGCCAGGCTCGTAAAAGCGAGCCTTCACGGCGTTCGCGACGAGGGCGCGCGCTCGCTCGACCGGCACGAAGCACGGTCCGACGATCACGAGCGCATCGAGGCTGAGCGATGGCAGCCAAACAAGGAGCGATGAGAGCCATGGAGAGCACCGCGCGAAAGGTGGAGGAGAGCGAGGTCTCGCACGAGGTGGGGACGGTCGCGCGCACGGAGGGAGAGGCGTTCTTCGTGCGGTGTGGGCGGGGGCTCGTGCGCGCGCACCGGGCGGTGAGCTGTTTGGTCGAGCCCGGCGCGGGAGATCGCGTGATCGTGGCCGTCGCCGCGAGCGGATCGGCGTGGGTGTTGGCGGTGTTGGATCGAGGGAGGGAGGAGCGGAAGACCGCGATTCGGCTCGACGGCGATCTTCACATCGAGCTCGGCAGCGGGCGCTTCACCGTGGCTGCGCAGGACGGGGTGGCGCTCGTGACGCCGGCCGATCTCTCGGTCATGTCGGGCCGAACGTCGGTGACGAGCGGCGAGGCGACCGTGGTCGTCTCCAAAGCATCTCTGTTGATCGACGCGCTGCGCGCGGAGATCGCGAGCGTTCAAAGCACCTTCGCCGAGGTCGACCAGACCATCGAGCGGCTCCATCAGCGGATCGGCAGCGCGTACCGGCGCGTGGACGCGCTGGATCAGGTGAAGGCCGAGCGGATCGAGATCGTGGCGCAAAGCACGCTCGTGGCGCGCGGGGAGCACGCGCTCGTGTCCGCCAAAGAGCTCGTGAAGATCGACGGCGGCCAGGTCCTCTTGGGTTGAGCGAAGGGGGTTGAGGGGTTATGTTCGCGATCACGTCGATGGGGGGCATGAGCCACGGCGCCTCCGACGAGCACGAGGAGGAGGCGTATCCCAATCGAGCGTATGGGACCATGGGTGTCGGGCCGGCGTATGCGGTGCTCCTCGGCGGCGCCCCGGCGCACACCATCTCGACCCGATTGGCCATGTCGTTCGGCGCTGAGGAGAGCGCGTCACGAGGCAAGGTCTCGGGCACCACGATGGGCCCTGTGCGGTATTTGACGGGCGCCTCATCGGTGCTCGCGGCGGGGCTGCCCGTGGCGAGGGTGTCGAGCGCGTGCCTGGTGAACACCAACAACGCTCGGGGAGCGTTCGTGTCGCCCAGCCAAACCAGGGTGGTTGTGCTCGCGCGGTGATGCGGCCCGAAGATTTCAAGCTCGCGGTGGCACGGCTCTCCGTGGGCAAGCGCTTACCCGATGGGGTTTATGCGCACATCTCGCTCGTGCCGAGCTTGCCTGATGCGCTGCGCGAGGCGATCTTCGCGGCGAGGAGGCTTGCTCGCTCACGCGACGGGGAGCACCACGTCATTAAGTTTGCGACGAGCGCGTTTCGGGTGTCGCTGCTCGCTTACCCTCGGTTCTTCGAGGAGGCGTTTCCTGC
>CAYTJL010000332.1:0-9308 GCA_964437785.1 uncultured Polyangiaceae bacterium | reverse complement strand
CGACGCCGTCCTTGCCCTTCACGTCGTGGATCGCGTGGATCCGCTTCGTGTAGAACAGAATCCGCTCCGTCAGGGTGGTCTTGCCCGAATCGATGTGGGCGCTGATCCCGATATTCCTCAGCTTCGACAGTTCGCTAATCACGGCTGCTCCTGAGACTGCAAAGGGCCCGACCCCACGGAAGACCTGTGGGAGCGGACCCCAAGCAGCGCTGCGGACCCGAGGGCCCGCGAAAATTCGCGCGCCATATAGTTGGGTTTTGCTTATCGCGCTAGCACAATCTCATGAGCTCTCCGCGCGCGGCTTTTTTTTGTGTTTTCGCGAAGACGTGCTCTGCGCTACGTTGGCCGACATGGTTGCCGCGATGCCGTATGACGCCATCCTCGCTGCGCTCGACCGCGCTCCCCTCGGTGAGCCGCTGCCCGCCGAGGTTGAGGCGGAGGTCCGGCGGGCCGAGCAGGACGTGCGCGATGGGCGCGTGAACCTGATCCCGCACGCGGACGTGCAGCGCTTCCTTGCAGGTCAACGAGAGCAGGGATGAGGCTCACCGTCGCGTGGCACCCCGCCGCGCTCCACGCTCTTTACACGTTGCACTGGCAAACGGCCGCCGCGATCGACGCGGTCGTCATTCGGTTCGCGGAGACCGGCGAAGGCGAGCTTGAGCGGATCCCACCCCGTTATCGCCTACGCGCAGGGCGCTACGACGTGATCTGCAACATCGATTCGGCCGCGCGCGAGATGACGGTCTTTTGGCTGTATAAAGCGCGCTAAGAGCCGACCTTGCCGAGCTTCACGGCGAGCCTTCGATCGAGGTTCGAGAGCCACGTGACGTAGGCGCCGTCGCGCCCGTCGAGCATCGCGCGGAGGACCTTGACCTCCTTCTGCGCGGTGCGGAGATCGCGCACCAAGATCGCGTGATCGAGCCGCATCTGGTGCGCGCGATAGTCCTCTTCGAGGCTCTTTTTGAGCTTGTCCGCGGCGCTATCCATCTCTTTGGCCAACGCGCCCTCGCTCCCCGCGCGGTAACACGCGGCGGCCAAACGGAAGAGCGGCACCGCCGCGACGCCGTCCTTGACGTGGAACGGGCCGCGCTCGCGCTTGCCCTCGGCGAGCACGCGCCGCTCACGCGCGAAGCCCAACGCTTGATCGGCCGCGCGGTGCGGGCAGCTCGGCGCCGCCTGCGCGAAGAGCTCGGGCACGTCCTTGGGCTTGCCCGAGCCCGGCGTGTCCTTGGGCGGATCGTCGAGCAGGATGTAGAGCGAGATGGGCACCGCGATGAGCGCGAGCACGTACGTGAGCGGGCTCGTCTTCTCCTGCTTCTTCTTGATGACGTTCGCCGCGCCCTCGACCTCGACCACCGCGATCATGATCTCGACCTTGCCCACGCCGAGGATGGACTCGGCGAGGTAAGGCGCTTCGGCGAAGGGCGCGCCGTTCAACGTCGGAGGCGGGGCGAGCGCGCGCGCCTCCAGGTGCACCGCGCCCGCGGTCGCGGTCACGCGCACCTGCTCGACGGCAGACTCGGCGGACGGGAGGCGGATCTCGCAGTGCGCGCCGCTGCCGATGAGGACGCGGTCCGAGTCGACCACGAGCTGCTCGCTCCGGCCGTCAGGGTGCTTGATTCGAAACTCGAGGCCGCTCATGACGCGGCGTGAGCGTACCAGAGCGGCCGCGTTCGTCGTAAGCTCGCCGGCTCACCGTGGAGAGGAACGTGGCCAAACAAAAGAAGGAAGCGCCCAAGTCCACCCCTTCGAGGAAGCTCTTCGGGACCGACGGCATCCGCGGCGCGGCGAACGAGCCGCCCATGACGCCCGAGATGGCGCTCCGGCTCGGCCAGGCGATCGCGTACGTCGCGAAGCGCGACAAAAATAGGCCGGTCCGCGTCGTCATCGGCAAAGACACACGGCTCTCGGGCTACCTGTTCGAGACCGCGCTCGCGTCCGGCGTCGTCGCGATGGGGGGCCGCGTGATGCTCTGCGGCCCGGTGCCCACGCCCGCCGTCGCGAACCTCACGCAGAGCATGCGCGCGGACGCGGGCGTCGTGATCAGCGCGAGCCACAACCCGTACCAAGACAACGGGATCAAGATCTTCGGGCCCGACGGCTTCAAGCTCCCCGACGCTGAAGAGGAGGCGATCGAGCGGCTCATGGAGAGCAGCGATCTCGACGCCGAGCGCGCGACCGGATCGGCGATCGGCAAGGCCGTGAAGATCGAGGACGCGCGCGGCCGCTACGTGGTCTTTTGCAAGGGCACGTTCCCGAACAAGCTCTCGCTCGACGGCGTGAAGATGGTCGTCGACGCGGCCCACGGCGCGGCCTACGTGGTCGCGCCCGCGGTCTTCACCGAGCTCGGCGCCGACGTCATCCCGCTCGGGATCAAGCCCAACGGCAAGAACATCAACCGCGACGCGGGCGCGCTCCACCCCGAGCACGTCGCGAACGAGGTCGTGCGGAGGGGCGCCGCGATCGGCATCGCGCTCGACGGCGACGCCGATCGCGTGATCATGATCGACGAGCGCGGCAAGGTCGTCGACGGCGATGCGATCATGGCGCTCTGCGCGCTGCGCATGATCAAGCAAAAGCGGCTGCCGAAGCGCGCGGTGGTCGCGACGGTGATGTCGAACCTCGGGCTCGAGCGCGCGGTCGCGTCGCAGGGCGGCAAGCTCGTGCGCACCGCGGTCGGCGATCGCTACGTGGTCGAGGCCATGCGCGCGGGCGGCTACACGTTCGGCGGCGAGCAGTCGGGCCACCTCGTGTTCTTGGAGCACGCGACCACCGGCGACGGCATCGTGGCCGCGCTCCAGGTGCTCGCGATCATGCTCGAAGAGGGCAAGCCCCTCTCCGAGCTCGCGTCGAGCGCGATGACCCGCGTCCCGCAGGTGCTCGAGAACGCGACGTTCCCCGCGCGCAAGCCCGTCGAAGAGATGGCCGCGCTCACCCGAGAGATCGCCAAGGTCGAGGCCGATCTCGGATCGACGGGCCGCGTGCTCGTCCGGTGGAGCGGCACCGAGCCCAAGCTCCGCGTCATGGTCGAGGGCGAGGACGAAGCCAAGATCAAAGCGCAGGCGCGCGCGATGATCGACGCGGCGAGGCGAGACATCGGGTGACGCCCTGCGTGACGAGGGTGTCACGAAGTTTTTGCTTGCCGCGGCGAGCCCTCGCTTCCTAGCGTAATGCCGCCGTCATGAACGTTCGTCGCACCGCGCAGCGCATCGCGAAGGGTCTCTCCGTGCTCGCCGTCGCGGCGACCGCGGCGGCGGCCGCGCCGGGGTGCGGAAACCAAGGCACCCCGGGCCCGCACCTCAAGGGGCAGGTGCACCTGACGCTGATCCACACGTCGGACATCCACTCGCGCCTCCTCCCGTACAACCTGCAAATCGGGCAGGTCGACGCGGGCCTCGGCCTCGGCGAGGCGGGCGGCATCGCCAACGTCGGCGGCGCCGCGCGCATCTCGCACATCGTCGGCCGCGAGCGCGCCCGCGCGAGCCGCGTGCTGCACATCGACGGCGGCGACTGCTTCCAAGGCGCGCCGATCTTCAACTTCTTCTCGGGCGAGGCTGAGATCCGATCGCTCGGCGCCATGGGCACCGACGCGATGATCGTCGCGAACCACGAGTTCGATCGCGGCGCGCTGAACCTCGGGATCCAGCTCCAAAAGTGGGCCAATTTCCCGATCCTCGCGGCCAACTACAAGCTCGAAGATCCGAGCCAGCCCGGCGCCTCGCCGCTCGGCAGCATCATCCAGCCCTTCTCCGTGTTCGACCTCCAAGGGCTCCGCGTCGCGGTGGTGGGCATGGGCAACCTGTCGAGCCTCACGTCGATCTTCGACGCGCCGAACAGGCTCGGCATCACGCCGCTCAACACCGTTGAAGTGGCTCAATTTTACGTGGATCTGCTGCGACCGCAGGTCGACCTCATCGTGTTCGTGACGCACCTCGGGCTCGAGGTCGACGAGCGCATGATCGAGTCGACGAGCGGCATCGACGTGGTCCTCGGCGGCCACAACCACATCGTCTTGCAGCCGCCGAAGCGCGTGCGCGACTGCTCGCGCCACACCGAGACGGACGATCAAGGCAACGTCCGCGGCTTCATCGAGCTCATCGGAGGAGAGGGCGCGGACCAGCAAATGGGCTGCTCCAAGGACAGCGACTGCGAGACCAACCACTGCGCGGGCAGCACCTCGGCGCTCGCGGCCGGCGCGGGCCGCTGCAAGGTCAAGCGCTACTGCGAGCCGCGCGACGTGATCCTCGCGCACTCGGGCGCGTTCGCGAAGTACGTCGGCCGGCTCGACCTCATCGTCTCGAACGACGCCGCCGATCTCGCGGGCAGGCCCTACGTCGCGGACGACGGCTTCGAGGTCATCACCACCGACTACAAGCTCTTCCCCGTGACCGAGTCCGTGCCCGAGGATCCCATCGTCGCGTCGATGCTCGAGCCTTACCGGCAGAACCTCGACGCGCTCGGCAACCTGGATCTGCTCGTGGGCTACGCGCTCGACGGGTCGCGCCGCAACGCGACGAGCGGCGGCGACTCGCCGCTCGGCAACCTGATCTCCACGGCGATGTGGCTCCGCCTCGGCATCCAGACGGACTTCTCGCTCACCAACTCGACGGGCATCCGCGCCGATCTCGTGCCCGGGCCGGTCACCGTCGAGCAGATGTTCAACATCTTCCCCTTCGACAACTCGATCTCGAAGATGCAGCTCTCGGGCATCGAGGTGCAGGAGCTCTTCAACTTCGTCGCGCGCAGGTCGACGGGCCGCGGCTGCGTCTCGCAGGTGCAGATCGCTGGCGCGCGCATCGTCATCGACTGCCTCAAGACCGCGCCCGAAGCGCTCGCGCCCGGCGTCGCGAGCAACATCTACATCGGCACGTATTCGCCCCCCGCGCTCTGTCAAAACGACAGCGAGTGCCCGGGCAAAGGCCTCGGGAGCTGCGACGTCGAGGCCGGTGTTTGCTGGCAGCCCATCGAGCCCATCGCCTCGTACGAGCTCGCGACGTCGAACTACCTCGCGCAGGGCGGCAGCGGCTTCCGCGTGCTCCAGCGCAACACCACGCAACAAGACACGAAGGTCCAGCAGCGCGACGCGCTCATCGACTACATCCGCGCGGGCAAGCCGTGCGGCGCCGACAGCGAGGGCGCGCTCAAAGGGTGCAGCAAAGACGGCGACTGCGCGGACGTGGGCAACGGCGAGGGCTACGTGTGCGCGTGCCCCGAGGCGACGGTCGAGTCGAACGGCATCTGCACCACGGACAACACCAAGGGCTGCTCGCAGGGCAAGTGCGTGCTGAGCCGCTGCCGCGACGACGTCGCCGCGTTCCAACGCCGCGTCTGCGACGGCGCGTCCACCGCGTCGATCAAGGCCCAGTGCGAGAAGGAGATCTCGTCGTGCGCGACCGCGGGCGAGCAGTGCAAGTTCCTCGCGTGCGTCGATCGCAACCTCGGTAACTTCAGCGACGGCCGCGTCCGTATGGTGGGCCAATGATCACCAAAAGACCTTGGATTGTCGGCTTTCTCGGCGTCCTCTCGCTGTCGCTCACGGCGTGCGGGACGCAGGAGCCGCCCATCCCCGGGCCCTCGACGTTCGAGGTGGTGATCACGGCCGTCGACACGTTGCCCCCGCCGGAGCCCGATAACCCGCTCCCGGCCAACCGCGGCGACCTGATCGAGAGCTGGGATTTTACGATTCAAGCGCTCGACGGCGCGGGCAACGAGGAGTCGTTCGACGGCGTCGTGCGGCTCTCGATCCGGCCCGGCACGGTGCTCGGCGTCGAGGGCGAAGGCGCGCTCGGTCGCAACATCACGCTCGTGGGCGGCAAGGCCGCGGGCCGCGCCAAGGTCATCGCGATGTACGGGCCGACGCGGCTCTGGGCCGAAGATTTGGGGTATTTCCCCGCGCCGGAAGGCACGAAGCCCAAGTGCTCCGACGGCGTCGACAACGACGGCGACGCGCTCATCGACTTCCCCGCGGATCCGGGCTGCGCGTTCGCCGACGACGACACCGAAGAAGAGGGCACGCACGCGGCGGGCGCGTCGCTCCCCGTCGCGTACCAGCTCCCCAAAATCTCGGATTTGCAAGGCAACGGCACCACGACGCCGTATCCCTTCGAAGCGATCCAAGCGCTCACCGACGCGCCCGCGGACTTGATCGTCACGCGCGTCGCGAGCGACGGCTTCTACGTCACCGATCTGAACGATCAGGCGAACGGCTATAACCACATGTTCGCCTTCAACTTCTCGACGCCCCCCGGGATGCGCATCTGCGATCGCGTCACGTATTTGTCGGGGACCGTCACCGAGTTCTTCGGCTTCACCGAGCTCTCGTTCCCCTCGTACGATCTCTCGTTCCCGCTCGAAGGCATGGCCACCTGCGACGTGCCCGAGCCCATCGTGCTCGACGCGGCGACCATCAACGATCCCGTCGCGATGGAGAAGCTCGAGAGCGGCCTCGTGCGCGTGGAGAACGCGGTCATCGCCGCGAACTTCGGGCCCGATCTCGTGGTGAACAACGTGCCGCACGAGAACTCGTCGAGCTGCGACTTGAACGGCGATGGAGCGGTGGACTTCGAGAGCGCCGAGGGGAGCTGCTCGAACGTGTGCGACGACCCGACGTCGAAGTGCAGCGAGTGGACGAGCTTCTCCGCGCGCGGCGCGTACACCGTGTTCGTCGGCTCGACGCCGATCCGCATCCAAACGGGCGCGATCTCGACGTTCGATCCCGTGGCCAACCGCGGCAAGACCATCGCCTCGGTGACGGGCACGCTGCGCAACTTCTCGGGCGGCTCGCTCAACTGGACCATCGAAGCTCGTTGCCCCGACGATCTCGCATGCAGCCTCCCCGGCTGCGGCACGCTCACCCCCAAGCCATCCACCGAAGCGTGCGTCCGGCTCCGCACCGTGGATGACCCCGACGAAGGAACGAACTGACGATCATGCTCCGGTCCCTCCGCTCGGCTCAACCTCTCACGGCTCACCCCGCTTGCTCCGCGTTCGCGGGTCGCTCGCGGATCACCCTCGCCGCGGCGATGATCGCGCTCGCCGCCACGACGAGCGCTCCGCGCGTCTTCGCGCAGGACGCTCCGGCGACGCCGCCCTCCGCGGCGGATCTACGCGACAAAGCGAGGTCGGCGCTCGCGTCGGGCGACACCGACGGCGCGTGCCTCCTCTTCGAGCAGAGCTACCAAGCGTCGAAGGCTACGGGCAGCACCGTGACGCCCGATGACGCGCTCTTCGATCTCGCGGATTGCCACCAAAAAGCCGGCAAAAAGGCGACCGCGATCGGCGAGCTGGAGCAGCTCGCGGCGGGCGGCGGCCCGCGCGCGGACGACGCAAAGAAGCGCGTCGCGTCGCTCAAAGAGCCTCCGAAGGAGGTCGTGATCGCGATCGTCCCGCCGGTCCCTCCCGGCGTTCCGGTCCCCGTCGTGACGCAGAAGCCCGAGGCGCCTACGCGGCTCGGCGACTTCATGGATACGCGCCTCACGTGGGTGTTCGGCGACGACGACGTGCTCAAGGCGACGGGCATCGCGACGCCGGTCTCGCCCAACTTCAGCATCGGTGATCGCAAGCAATACCGGCTCTTCTTCGACAACCTGAACTCGCGCTTCGCCGGCCGCGAGAACCTCACCCACCTCGCGCTCTACAAGAAGATGCCGGGCTTCTTGAAGGGGCTCGACACCGAAGCTTCGCTCGTCGTTCGCCTCGACGTGGCCGCGCTCGCCTCGGGCAACAACAACCTCGGGCAATCGCTCTACGACGCGGGCTCGTACATCCGCGCGTATTATCACATCAACGAAGAGCCCTCGTCGCGGATGGGGATTGGCCTCACGCTTTGGCCGATTGACACCGATCGTTTCCGCCTCGGCTACCTCTACGACCTCTCGTGGGGCGGCACCGCGGTGAGCATCAATCAATCCATCTTCCCGAGGCTCCAGGGCCTCGCGCCCGGCGCCAAGCTCCAGTTCGACGCCGACTTCGGCGACGGCGTGGGGTTCAGCCTCTTCGCGGGCTTCAAGACGGCGCAGATCATTCAAGTGCAGCAGGTGCTCACGCCGGGCACGAGCGAGGTCGAGCAGATCCGTATCGGCCAAACCAACGTGGGTTTCCTCGCGGGGCTCAGCGTGGATGCGGGCAAGTGGGTCCACATCGACGCGAACGGCGGTTATTTCCAACAAGGCAAGTTCGATCTGCCGGACGTCGCAGGGCAGCCCGTGTTCACGGGCGGCGTCTCGGCGCGTGTGCTCGTCCACCACCCCGACACGCCGGTGCCGCAGTCGATTGACTTTTTGCTCTACCGCAACGACCCGAACAAGCCGCAAATCATCTTTAGGCCTGAGGTCTACACGCCCGGCAAGACCACGTGGACGGTGAGCGCGGAGTATTCGAACCTCTTCCAGAAGCTCAAGGACTTCAACACCACGGGCGCGACCAAGATCCAGCAGGCGCGCGCCGCGGCGGTGCAAGCCACGCTCAAATCGAGCTTCTTCCGCGCGAGCCTGACAGGCATCTTCCGCGACCTGCCGTTCGTGTTGCGAAACCAGCCGAGCTTCATCCCCTTCGAGACCTTGCCGCTCGAAGCGAGCACGAGCAACGAGCTCTTCTTCGCCGCGGCGGCCGATTATTACATCTCGGCCGCGCGCCTCACGCCCGGCATCGGCGCCGGCGTGCAGCTCCCTGCCACCTTCAAGACGACGAGCTTCGCCAACTCCAGCGCTCCCATCGATCGCACCGTCGTCGTGCGCGAGCAGGGCAACCTCGCCATCTTGCCGGTCAACAAGGGAGCTGTGCCCATCGTGCAAGCGCGCGTGAGCCTGCGCTGGGACATCTCGCAGATCCTCTCCGCCACGGTGTGGGTGCAATACACGCGTGACAACAACGGCACCTTCGTCGAGCGCGATCCGAGCGAAGGCACCGTGGCGCTCCGCACGTTCGTCAACCCGGATTTCTTGGGCTTTGGCACGAGCGTTCAAGCAAGGTTCTAATCCAACGACAACCGGTCGAGGGCTGGGGCGATGAGCGAAGACAAGCAGGAAGAGATCCAAGAAGCGAAGGCCGAAGAGGTAAAGCCTGCTGAAGAGGCCAAAGCCGAAGAGGTGAAGCCTGCTGAAGAGGCCAAAGCCGAAGAGGTAAAGCCTGCTGAAGAGGCCAAAGCCGAAGAAGCCAAGCCTGCTGAAGAAGCCAAGCCTGCGGAAGAGGCGAAAGCCACCGAAGAGGTGAAGCCTGCGGAAGAGGCGAAAGCCGCCGAAGAGGCGAAAGCCGTCGAAGAGGCCAAAGCGGAAGAGGTGAAGCCCGCCGAAGAGGCCAAGCCTGCGGAA
>CAYTJL010000331.1:0-9372 GCA_964437785.1 uncultured Polyangiaceae bacterium | reverse complement strand
AATAGACAAGCCCAAAGGAGATATCGAGTCTGCGAGGACCGCTGTAGGTGAGAGATGCACACGATTGCAGGCCCGCCCCGCCTGGGTAAACCCACGCCGCGAGCGCGTATCCGATTGCCCGCCGCCGTGCGACCCCGTTCGCACGTCGCGGGATGACCGCGTGATTCCCTCGCAGAAATACGCTATCACGCAAAGGCACGACACGTGCTAATCGCCCTGAGTTATGCGAAGATCCGCCGCCGCCTCGATCGCGCTCGCGTCGCTCATGGCCTCTCCGCTCGCGTGGGCCGATGAGCCAAACCCCACCAACTCCCCTCCTCAACCGCCCGCCGTCTCCGCGGCGCCGCCGCCCGCCCCACCCCCTCTCGCGCCGGTCGCCTCATCGCCCCCTGCGCCGCCGGCGCCGGTCGCCCCATTACTACCCCAAGATCCTCCGCCCAACACGAGCCGTGACTATTTCGCGCTGGGCGGGCTCTTGGTGGCGCTCGGCGCGACGTCCGTCACGGCCGGCGCCGTGCTCATGGGCGTGGCCGCCAAGGGGCACTCCGGGTCCGGGTTTTTCCCCGATTTCAGCGGGACCGGCGAATTCATCGGCGGTGTCGCCGCGCTCGTCTTGGGCGTCGCGGTCGCCATCCCGGGGGTCGTGGTGCTCAAGCTCGCCGCCGACAAGCAATCTGCGCAGAAGCCCGTGAGCACGCCTCCTGTCCCCGCGCCCAAGCTCTCGCTCGGGCCGAGCGGGGTGAGCGTTCAAATGGCGTTTTGAACGAGGCGCGTCCGTTTATCGGTGCTTGTCCGGCTCAGGGCTCGATCTTGTCTTTGACGTCCCGCGGCCGCACGACCGGGTTCTTCACTTCGAACGGCATCGCCCACCGGAAGCTCTTCACCCCGAGCTCCGCCGGCAAAGGCTCGAACGGAGCGGCCTTCTGCACCGCGCGCTTGCAGTTGTCGTCGAACTCGGGCACGCCGCTCGGCCGCGTGACACCCACGCTCGCCACGCTCCCATCCGCCAAGATGGTGAAGCTCACGATCACCGTACCTTGTTTGCCCTCGGCGATAGCCCACTTGGGGAACGCATTGGCCCAGTGAGGGCCAATCTTGCCCATCACCTTACGAAGGTACTCCATCCGCCGTTTGTCGCGCGGATCCACGTCGACCCCGGGCCCCTGCCCCGTCCCCAAGACATGTGCATTGGCGCCCGCACCCGGGTTTCCACCCGCGCCGGGCGCGCCCGGACCGCGCTGCCCGCCGGGCCCCACACCGGGCGTGCCGCCCATCCCCGACGCGTGGAGCAGCGATTGGAGCCGGACCGCATCCTCTTGCTCACTGTCGGTGTTGTCACGCACCTTGCCACGAATCCCCGCCGGCACCGAGGGCGCCCCCTCTTGCACCATGGGCCGCGCAAACGCCGCTTTGGCGCTGTCCCGCGCGTCCTTGCCAAAGACACCATCGCGCACGCCCGCGCCGAGCGATGGTTTGAGCGCGCCCTCCATCGCGCTTCCCGGATCGCGCTTGGCCTCCCCGATCCCAGGCGGTAAAACGTTCGCGCCGAGGACGCCGCCCGCCTTGTGCGGAGCGCCGCTCTCGCGCGCGCCGCGCGAAGGATCGTTGTCCGAAGGCGTACGCCGCTCAGGCCTCTTGCCGTTATGGCCGCTCGCGATGAAGGTGAGCTCCATCGGATCGCGGCTCGACCGCCGATCCTCCCGAGAGGCCCTGTCGTTCGCCGAGCGCACCCGCTGGACCTGACTCCGATCCACGCGCGACATCACCTCAGGGGAGAGCAACAAGCCATCATCCCGATCGGCCATGTTGACCGCAGGGGTGTTCGCGTTGTCCGTGCCGCCGCGGCCCGCGCGGCCCATGTCGGGCCTGGGCGTGCCCTCACCGCCGCCGCGCGGCACGTCGGCGACCGCGAGATCCACCGGCGCCGCCGTCGGCGCCGAGCCCCCCCCCACCATCACCGGAAGCTCGATGTCGACCTCGTCGCGATCCGCGAGCGAAGGGGGCGGAGGAGGCGGCGGTGTGAGCTCGACGCGCCGCTTGGCGAGCGAGCCCGCGAGCAGCAGCCCGCCGAGCCCGAGCGCCACCAAATGGCCGACGACCGACGCGATCCACGCCGACGCGACACGCCCGCGATCACGCCTGGTCTCGACGGTGGGTGGCAGGAGCGAAGACACGCGGGCTCCATGATGCGCCGAGAACGACCCCAGCGCGAGCCCGCGCGCAAAAAATCGACCGCGAAGAGGCGGGCGTTACTTTTTGCCCATCAAGTGCTCTTCCATGAAGCGCAGCGTGTGGCCCATCATGAGCGCGCGGTTCTCGCGCTTCTGCGCGCCGTGCCCCTCGTCCGCGAAGATATAGAGCTTGGAGGCGAGCTTCTTCGCGGCGAGCGCGCGCTGGATCTGCACCGCCTCGCCCACCGGCACGCGCGGATCCGTCGCGCCCTGCATGAGCAGCATCGGCCCTTGAACCTTGTCGAGGTAGTTGATGGGCGAGAGCTTCTCGAGCGCCTCTTTGTCTTTGTCCGGGTCGCCATATTCGCTGATGCGGAGCGGCCTGCGGTACGGCGCCGTGTTCTTGAGGAACGTGATGATGCTGCTAAAGCCCACGATCTCGACGCCCGCGTCGTACGCGCCCGCGAACATCGTCATCGCCACGAACACCGAATACCCACCATAGCTCCCGCCCGCCACACCGATCTTGGGGGCCTTGCCGCCGTCCCCCCAATTGGCGCGGATGTACTTGGCCGCGTCCTCGATGTCGGTGATGACGTTGAGCCGCTTGGGCCCGTCATCGGCGTGGAGCCACGTCTTGCCGTATCCATCGCTCCCACGCACGTTGGGCTCCACATAGATGAAGCCGCCCGCCGTGAACATCTGCGCCCACGGGTTGAAGCCCGCCATCGACTGCCCCTCAGGCCCGCCGTGGAAGTCGACCACCACCGGACAAGGCTTGTTGCACGAGGTCGGCCGCCAAACGAACATCGGGATCTTGGTGTTGTCCCGCGCCGGATAGCTCTCCAACGTGGGCCTCACGAACGTGCTCGTGTCGATCTCAGGGATGCTCGGCAAGTGCCATTGCGTCAGCTTCTTGGTCTTCCAATCGGTCGAGAACGCGAGCGGAGGCCCGTTGCCCACGTCCACGAAGAAGGTCGAGAGCTTGCCGTCGCGCGTGGTCGAGGCGATGGCCACGTGATCGGCCGCGGGGAACACGGGCAGCTTGATCTCTTTGTAGGTCTTGGCGTCGACGCCGTGGAGGCGCGTATAACCACCCTCGTTCACCTCATAGAGGATCCGCGTCTTCGCGCGATCGATGGAGTACCCCGAGACATCGTGCTTGAGCTCGGGGGTCACCGGCGTAAATTGCCCGCCCTTCCAGCGATAGAGCCGCCGGAACTCGCTGAGCTTGGGCGTGAGGACCAAGATCTCGTCCTCGCCCGCCGCGTACGAGGCATCGTAGTCCTCGCGCTCGCCTTGGCCAAAGAGCGGTTTGAGCTGCTTGGACGAGGGCGTGTATTCGAAGTACTCCGTCATGTTGCTCCCCACCTCTTTGGCGAGGAGCATCCTGCCGTCTTTGGCGACGTCGGCGACCGACCAAATGCCATCTTGGTCGAACACGACCTCGGCCGCCTTCTTCTGGATGTCGTAGCGATAAATGGCGTACGACTCGACCTTCTTGTCGTTCGCGCGGTAATAAAACACGTTGGGATCGTCGGGCACGAAGACGAGCGAGGTCTGCACCTTGTGCTTGTGCTGCACCTCGATGAGCGGGCCGCCCTTTGGATTCAAGAGGTAAATCCCGGGGTTCTCCTCGCCCTTTCGATCGCGGCTCACGATGAGCCATTTGCCGTCGGCCGTCATCCCAGCGAGCCCGGCCGGATCTTCACCGCCGGTGAGCTGGACCGGGAAGCGCTGCGGCCCTTCGAGCCGGAAGATCTGGCGAACACCCGTGATGTTCCAGCCGAAATAAAGCGTCTTTCCGTCGGGCGAGAGCCGGCCCGCCGAGGGCGCGCGCACGTCGAGCAGCGCTTGAATGCGGCGGCTCGTGTCGGCGGGGATCTTCTCGGGCGCAAACTCCGCGAGGATCTCGGGCGACACGCTCTCTGCGCCGTGCCCCGAATACCCCGCCGCGGGAGCACCCGCGCTCGCGTTCGGCGGCGCAGACGCGGACGCCGAGGCGCTCGCCGCGATCTCCCACGAGGGCGGAGGCACGACGGGAGGCTGCGAAGGCTCGCACGCGAGCGCGACGAAGAGCGGAGCCGAGATCGGGAGCACGAGGAGAGAGCGACGCATGAGCGCGCCTATAACACGGCTCGAAAGAGGACGGGCGGCCGCTCTCGCGCGGGCTCGTTTTCCAACGAAGAACCAACAATCGCCGCTAGGATGCGCCGTCGTGAAGAGGCCGAGCGTCACCGTGCTCTATCACTACATGTCCCCGGACGACGTGGTCGGCGGCCGGATCATGACCGATCTCGCGGAGGGCCTCGCCGCGCGCGGGCACAGCGTGATCGCGCGCCCTTCGAACCGCGCGTGGCGCGACGTCGACGAGCGCCCGTCGTTCCCGCTCCACGAGCTCCGCAACGGCGTCCGCTACGAGCGGGTGTGGCGGCCTCCGCTGCGGCAATCCAAGGCGATCGGCAGGCTCGGCAACGCCGCGTGGATCGTGGCCGCGTGGAGCGCCGCGGTGCTGCGCGAGCCGACCGACGTGGTCGTGATCGGCACCGATCCGATCCTCTCCGTGCTCGCCGCGCGCGTGATCAAGCGCGCGCGACCCGGCGTGAAGATCGCGCACTGGTGCTTCGATTTGTACCCCGAGGCCGCGATGGTCGAAGGCATCGTGAGCCCACGCGCGGGCCGCGCGATCCAAAGCACGCTCGCGCCCGCGTACCGCGCGTGCGATCTCGTGGTCGATCTCGGCCCGTGCATGCGCGCGCGCCTCGACGCGTACGATCACGGCCGGCGCGCGCTCACGATCCCGCCGTGGGCGCTCGTCGAGCCGCCTCGTCCGATCACGCCCGATCCCGAGGCGCGGCGCGCGCTCTTCGGCGACGCGTCGCTCGCGCTGCTCTACGCGGGCACGTTCGGCCGCGCGCACGCGCACGAGGCGATCGTCGCGCTCTCACGACGGCTCCGCGACGCGAACGTCCGCACCTGCTTCGGCGTGCGCGGCAACCGCGAGGACGCGCTCCGATCGAGCCTCGATGCGAGCGACACCAACATCGCGATCGCGCCCTTCGCCGACGAGCGCGCGCTCGCCGAGCGGCTCGGCGCGGCCGACATCCATCTCGCGAGCCTGCGCGAAGATTGGGACGGCGTCGTGGTGCCCTCGAAGTTCTTCGGCAGCCTCGCCATCGGGCGCCCCGTGATCTTCGCCGGATCGAGGAAGAGCAGCCTCGCGCGGTGGATCGAAGAGCACGGCGTGGGGTGGGTGCTCGATGCCTCCTCCATCGATCGGGTCGAGGAGGATCTACGCGCGATCGCGCGCGATCGCGATCGCCTCACCGCGCTTCAACAGCGCTGCCACGCGACGTACGCCGCGCGCTTCTCCAAGGCGATCGCGATCGAGCGTTGGGCCGAGGCGATCAACTACTTGATGTAGATCTGCGCCGCGGCCATGCCCGCGCCGCGCGTGGCCTTGAGGATGATCTTGCCGGGGCCGGTGAGCGGCGTCGGGTTCTTCCAGCAGCCGTTGGCCTTGCCGCCGAGCGTGGCCGTGGGGCCTTGCGTGTTGGACTGCGCCGCGACGTACGGCGGGAGCGGCGGCACCTGCACGACGAGCTGAATGTCGAGCTGTTGGATGCCCATGCCCGCGGCGACGACCGTGTAGCACTTGCCCGCTTGGATGTTGATGGCTTGCTCGAGCGTCTGGCCCTCTTGGAACTGGGCCGCGAAAACGCCGCCGTCCGCGTGCATCCCGGGCGCCTCGGACGCGCCGAGACCCATCAGGAGGGGAGTCGCCGCGGCGGCCGTCCCAGGCGCGATGGGCGTCGCTTGGCCGCCTGCCGCGGGTTGTTGCGCGGGCGGTTGTTGCTGCGCAGGGGGTTGTTGGCCATAGCCGGGTTGTTGGCCGTAGCCGGGCTGCTGCTGGCCATACCCGGGTTGCTGGCCATACCCGGGCTGCTGTTGCCCGTAGCCGGGCTGCCCGTATTGAGTCTGGTTGGGATCGACCGCGTGCTGATCGGTGCTGCCGCAAGCGAGCGGCATCGCGCTGAGCAGGACGGCGGGAACGAGGACGGACAAGCGCATGAGGGAGCTCCTTCGGGTATGGCGCATGTTCTACACCTCCCCGCGGGCGCACCGCCAGCGTGAAGGTGGAGGCGTGTCGGCGAAACGTGCCGATCACACCCAACTTACGTAAGAAGAGCCAAGATTTTCGAGGCGGAAACTTGCTTCCACGACGGGGCCCCCGATCTCTCCCACCCACCCGGTCCCCCCAAACCCCCCCGCGCTGGGAACCTCACACGGCAGCTCGATCTCAAGCTATGCTTGATCCGTGCTCGGCCCCTCGCCTGCCCCGTACCGCGACGCGAACGTGAGCGCCCTCGTGCGCGCCGAGCGTTTGGAGCGTGAAAACGAGGAGCTCCGCGCCCAGCTCGCGCGGCGCGAGGGGCGCGCGGGCGCGTTACCGCTGCTCTCGTTTCCGATCGTCGCGCTCGCGGCGCTCGTGCTCGTCGCGCTCACGACGGGCGCGCTCGCCGCCGTGGTCGCGTGGCGCGGTCGCTTCTAGAGCGACAATCGCGAGGCGCGCTGGTAACGTCCGCGGCTCATGTTGGGCACGGCCAAGGCCATCTATCTCGCGACGCGCAAGAAGAACGATCAGCTCTACAACACGTACTTCATGCGCCCCATCGCGGCCGCCGTCGTGGCCGTCGTCGCGAAGACGCCCCTCACGCCGAACCAAATCACCATCCTGAGCCTCCTGCTCTGCATCGCCGCGGGCGCGACGCTCGTCGCGTTGCCCACGTACCTGGGCGGCGTCCTCGGCATCTTCGTGCTCCAGGTCTCGTACCTGTTCGACTGCGTCGACGGCATGCTCGCGCGACACAAGAAGATCGCCTCGAAAGAGGGCCATCTCTTCGACTTCTTCACCGACGAGCTCAAGGCCTCTCTGCTCACCGCGGCGCTCGCGCTCCGGCTCTACCGCACCGGCGGCATCGGGCTCACCCTCAAGGCGTGGCCCGCGGAGTCCCCGTGGTTCCTCGTGGCCGGGGTCTTCGGCGTGCTCGTCATCGCGTCGGCCATCTCGCTCACCAACTTCGTTCGAAGGCCCGAGATCAGCGGCCGTGAGACGAGCGTCGAGGCCTATTACGAGACCGTCTCCAAAGACGCCTCGCACTCCATCGTCGGCTTCGTCTTCGCGCAGGTGAAGGCGTTCCTCCGGTTCTTGAACCACTACCCGAGCCACATTTGGGCCTTCGCGCTCGCGGGCAGGCTCGAAGCGTTTTATTGGATCTACGTGGGGATCAACCTGCTTTATCTGGGCCAAGGCTGGCTCGGGCTGCTCCTCCGGCTCGGGCGCTCGCGGCCGTCGTGAGCGACGGTCAACCGAGCGACGCCGTCGGCGCGAAGGTGGGTTTGATCCTGCGCTTGGTCGCCTGCTCGTACGCGTACGCGACGGCGAGGATCAAAGGCTCGCTGTACGCCCCGGCGAAGAACGAGACGCCGATCGGCAGGCCGAAGAGCGCGCCCGCGGGCACGGTGATGCTCGGATACCCGGCCACGGCGGCGGGGGTCGAGCTGGATCCGGTGAACGCATCTCCGTTCACGAGGTCCGTCGTCCACGCGACGCCGCCCGTGGGCGCCATCAAGAGGTCGAGCTTCTTTTGTTGGAGCAAGGCGTCGATGCCCTCCTCCCGCATGAGGCGCAGGCAGAGCGCGCGCGCGTCGCGGTACGCCGGCGCGTCGATGGGGCCTTTGGTCAAAGCCTGCTCGAACATCTCTTGACCGAAATACCGCAGCTCCTCGGCGGCGTGCGCGCGGTTGTATTTCACGAGGTCCTCGAGCGTCTTGTAAGGACAAGAGGGCCCCCGCGAGGCGAGGTATTTGGCCATTCCATCCTTGAGCTCCGTGAGGAGCACCGTCAGCTCGGGGGGATCGATCTCGGAGAGATGGAGCAGCTCGACGTCGATCATCACCGCGCCGAGAGAGGCCATGTCGCGCACGGAGGCGTTGAACGCCTCCGTGACCTTGGGGTGGAGCCCTGCGATGTTGCGCACCACGCCGACGCGCTTGCCTTTGGCCGCGTCGCGCTGGAGCGCGCGCAGATAATCCACCTTCGCGACCGGCGCCGCGCGCGGATCGATGAGCGTGGCTTTGTCGCGCGGATCCGGCCCCGCGATGGCCATGAGCAACATGGCCGCGTCCTCCACCGTGCGCGTCATCGGTCCTGCGGTGTCTTGGCTCTCGGCGATGGGGATGATGCCCGCGCGGCTCACGAGGCCCACCGTGGGTTTGAGCCCGACGACGCCGCAAATGGAAGACGGGCTCACGATGGATCCGTCGGTCTCGGTCCCGAGCGAGCCCGCGGCGAGCCCCGCCGCGATCGCGGCCGCGGACCCCGAGCTCGATCCGCTCGTGTTGCGGTCGAGCGCATAAGGGTTCTTGGTGAGCCCGCCGCGCGCGCTCCAGCCGCTCGTCGACTTGGATGATCGGATATTGGCCCACTCGCTCAAGTTGGTCTTGCCGAGGATCACCGCCCCTGCCGCGCGGAGCCTTTGCACGATGGTCGCGTCGGCGGGCGCGGGCGCCTCGCTGAGCGCGCGCGATCCCGCGGTGGTGAGCATGGGCCCCGCCGTGTCGATGTTGTCTTTGACCACGATGGGCACGCCGTGGAGCGGGCTCCGTGGGCCTTTGGCCTTTCGCTCGGCGTCGAGCGCGGCGGCGACCGCGCGCGCGGCGGGATCGACTTCGAGGATCGAGCGCAACGTTGGGCCGGCGCGATCGATGGCCTCGATACGTTGCAGATACCCTTCGACCAGCGACACCGCGGTGACCTCGCCGCGGCCGAGGCGCCGCGCGAGATCGGCCATGGAGGCGTCCTCCAAATCGACCCGCGGCGAAGAGGGTTGTTGAGGAGGCGCGGGGCCGGGCTCGGACATACCGCTGCACCCTACCATCTCGGCCGCCGCGGCGGCGGCGCCGAGCGCACATAGCGTACGGCGGCGCAAGGTCGGGCTCGTCATGGAGCACGGGTATCACCATCGTGAGCCGGGGCCCACGAGAAACGTCGTGTCCTCGATTGCACAGATCGCGCAGCGTGTGGACAATCTGATCCTGCCCGCGCGCCGGGGGACGGCGGCGCGCCGCGCACGACCTTTGCAAACGGTCGTCGCCGAGGAGCATCCCATGTGGCGTTTTGACAGAGCCCTTCCTTACA
>CAYTJL010000330.1:0-9389 GCA_964437785.1 uncultured Polyangiaceae bacterium | reverse complement strand
CCGTTGACGAGGAACTGATACGGCTTGTCCTTGTAACGATAGGCCGCGATCCAGATCGGCAAAAGAACGTGCTTGAACGTCACGTTGGAGAACTGGTTATTGACGCTCAAATTACGGTGCGTGTCGCCCGGCACGTCGCCCGAGCAGCGGCCTTGTTGGACGTTGCTCATGCTGGTTTGGGCCGTGCCCCACGCAGGCATCAAGTCGACGGCGTAGAGCTCGGCGCGCCAGCCCGCCAAGAACTCGGGGCTATAGGGCATGAGCTGCTTCGTGTCGAAGGTCTGGAACTTCTCGACGAGCTCGGACGGCAGGCCCTTGGAGGCGCAGACGAGCGTGTCGTCGAAGAAGTCGCGCCGCCAGCCCGCCGCGGGCTCCCAGCGCGTGCGTTGGACTTGGCGCGTCTGCTGGTTGCCGTTCGCGTCGGTGTACCACTCGGTCTCGTAATAATAATAACCGGCGTCCGCGGTCCAATTGGACTGCACCCATGCGTCGAAGGTCCAGAAGGGGATGTACACGCCCCCCATCTCTTGGAGCTTGGCCATCTGGCGAAGGTCGTTTGGCCGAAACCACAGCTCGCCGAGCCACTCTTCGAACTTCTTGTTGGCGCCCGCTTTATCGATCTTGAACGGCACGAGCGACTCGGGCCGGATAGCGTTGCTCGCCGCCTCCTGCGAGAGCACCTTGTGTGAGCCGCAGAACGCGCACTTGGCCGTCTGCTCGCCGGGCGCCACGTTCACGGTCGCGCCGCAGTCGTTGCATGACACCTGGGTGACCTGCGTGCCGTACCCGCGCACGGCCATGCGGAGCCCCTCTTCGATGGGGATCTCGCGCCCGCCGCCGGCCGCGGGGTGGAGCTGTTGCTGCGGCACCGCCTGCGCGGCGCCGCAATACGGGCACTTCATCGACTGCGAGCCCGCGTCGAAGTGCAGCTTGGCGCCGCAGTTTTGGCAGGGGAAGTCCTGGGCCGCTTGGGCAGGCGGGTTGTTCACGGCCCGCGATTATCGCGGTCCTGCGCCGCCGGTCAACGGCTTAGAGGGTGTTCCACAGCCTACTGCGCGGCTCGCCGGCTTCGTTAACGCTTGGTAGGAGGCGGTGTCTTGGAGCGCTGCGCGCGCATGGTCGCGGACGAGCCGGTCCCGCGCGGCGCCCCGTCGGCCCGCGCCGCCACCGAGCCCGGCGGGGGCGTGGTGTTCGAGCGCGCCCGCATCACGACGCCATCGATCTCGATCTCGACGCCCAGGCTGCGGCAGCGTCGCACCATCCGGTCGAGGTCGATCTCGGGCGCGAGCAGGAGACCGCCGGGCGGCGATGGATCGAGGAACAGCTCGGAGGCGGGCCGGCGCGTGCGGAGCAGCTCGCGCACCTCCGGGTCGTCCACCCACAAAAACCCGGCCGCGGACACGAACGCCGCGCGCCCCACCACGGCGCTCGCCTGCACCAACATGCGCGAGAGCGTGTCGGGCAGCGGCGCGATGGTCTCGATGCGCGCGCGCAGCGCCTCGCTGTCGAAGCCCGCCGAGAGCGCCTTGGCGAGCGACGCGGGCGTGAGGAGCAGGTCGAGCTGATCGCCCACGCGGCCGAGCTCGACGAACGACGCGAGCGCGAGCACGTGCGCGATCTTCGACGAAGGACCGACGCGGAGCGCCTGCGTGTCGATGAATTTGCTGGGCGTCGGATCGACGGTGAGCCGAACGCCGCCGAGGAGCGCCCGCCCGCGCGGCGTGAGGCGCAACGTGACGCCGGGCGAACCGTCGTCGGGCCGCGGCGTCGAGCCCTGCGGCCCGACCCCGCCGATGTCCAAAATACCGAGCGCAGGCAGGGTCTCGAGCGCGATCCGCCGCGTGACCTCGAGCGCCGCCGACGCTTTGTTCGACGACATGGGGACCCCGTCGACGCTCGCGTCGGACGAGCTTCCGAGCTCGACCCCCGCGCGCTCGGCCCACCGCCGGAGCAGCCGCTCGATCCCGGCGATCCGCGCGTCGGCCGCGAGGTAGCCCTGGAGCGCGGCCCACGGGACCCAGCGGCCCTCGCCCAAGTCCGTGAGCGCGTCGATGACCATCTCGCGCAGCGCGCCGATCGGGCTCACGTCGCGGCTCGCCTCGGCCACGCGCAGCGCCTCGCGCTCGGGCCTCGCCTCGTCCCACGCGCCGCCGCGCCGCCACGTCGCGAAGAGCAGCGGCGTCAGCTCCGAGAGCGGGAGCGCGCCGGGAGGCGTGGCAGGCGACGCCGCCGACGCGTCCCAAAGGCCGACCGCGCGCGAGAGCGACGCGACGAGCGCGATGCTCTCCGCGTCGCGGCCGAACCGCTGCGCGAAGCGGACCAGGAGCGACTTGGGCGTGCCCACGCCGGGCCTCACCTCGCCGCTCTGCTCCCGCGCGAGGAACGCCATACCGACGGCCAGGTACGCGGGATCGAGCGCGAAGCGCGCCCTGCGCGGCGCGTGATCCTCGCCGAGCACGAACGTGCGGATCTGCGCGCGGCGTGTCTCGCGGAGCTTGTGACGATCCTCACCGACGACGAGCGCGACCTCGCTCGGGATCACGTGGCGGTTCGGGTGGATCGGGATCAAAAATGCGCGGCGCTCCAGCGAGAAGCCCGCGCCCCTCCGCGTCGCCGCGACCCCGCCCGCGTTGCGCAGGCGGAGCGGCTCGCGCTCCAAATCGAGCAGCTCCTGCGTGTCGACCTCGCCCCCGATGCTCTCGATGGACTCGAGCAGCCTGCGCTCCACCGGCGCGAGGCGCTCCAGCTCGTCGCGGATGCGCTCGTCGCGGTTCAGCACCTCCCACGCGGCTTCGAGCGAGAGCGCGATCGGCGGGTTCGCCGGCCTGCCCAGGTAGTGCGACGCGATCGCGCTCAGCGTCTCGAACGGCGCCTGCGCCAAGAGCGCGCGGAGCGAGCGCGGGTCTTCGCCCTCCCACGCCTTGAGCTGAAGCAAAAAGGCGATCGGCAGCACCAAATCGATGCCCTGCGAGCCCTTGCGCGCGAACACCACGCCGCGCGCCATGAGCTGGTCGAGCCCCGGCGGCACGGACGGAACCAACAAGTTGCCGCCCGACTCGGCGATACGATGGAGAAGCTCGCGCACGGCCGGCGGGAGGTTCGAAGTATCCCGAACGTCTGGAATGCCCACGAGCGCGCGCGCGACTTGGGACGGCGCGTCGATGCGCTTCGTCGGATCGATGCGGATGCCCATGCGTTTGATGAGCGACGCGAGCTCCGCCTCGGGCAGGGAGCGTAAGATATCGTCCAGGCGGCGCGGCGCGCGGTCGAAGCTGTCCGGTGCGGCGGACGCGTCCTCGACTCCCTGCGTAGCCACTCGCTCTCCCGATCCCTTATCGTTGGTCATGAGTGTCGGTGATTGCCCGGCTTCGGTCCGGCTCATGGTATCCTCGTGCCCGCTCGCACCCGGCCCCTGACGGCAGAGATGGGCAAGGGCCATAAACTAGCACTCTCTTTCATGGGAGACATCCCCTCCCTTCATATTTCACGCTCAAGCATCACTATTTCACCCAGCTCACCCAGCTCACCCAGCTCACCCGCGCTCACCGCGCTCACGCGACGTAGCAGCTCGCCTCGGGCGATTACGTTCTATACGTTTTACGAACCCAACGATTCTTGTCTGGGACCGTGGTCAAAAACCCTCTCTTCCGCACTGCCACCCACGCATGATCCTCCGTGATCCCATCCATGGCCTCGTCGCGTTCGAAAGCGAAGAGGACGCCGTCGTCCCTCGCCTGCTCGGCACACGTGAGGTGCAGCGCCTCCGTCGGATTCGGCAGCTCGGGCTGACCGCGCTCGCGTACCCGGGCGCCGAGCACACGCGCTTCTCGCACGCGCTCGGCGCCGCGCACATCATGCAGCTCTTCCTCGCGAGGCTCCGCAAGATCGACGGCGATCTGCCCTTCTGGCAGCGCGTGACGAGCGAGCGCGCGCGCGACGCGATCGCGGCCGCGTTCCTCCACGATCTCGGGCACGGGCCGCTCTCGCATCTCTTCGAGGAGGTGGTGCCGGGCGCGGTGCGCCACGAGGTGTGGACCGAGCGCGTGCTGCTCGACGCTTCTTCGGAGGTCCACCGCGTGCTCGCCGCCGACGACCCGTACCTGCCCCAGCGCGTCGCCGATCTCATCAAGGGCAAGCACCAGCTCCCGTACCTCGCGCGCGCGGTGAGCGGCACGTTCGACGTCGATCGCTGCGACTACCTGCTCCGCGACGCGCACGCGACGGGCGTGCGCTACGGCGACTTCGATCTGCCGTGGCTCCTGCGCAGCCTGCGCTTCAGCGACGAGCCGTCGCCGGGGCTCGCGATCGACGGGCCCAAGGGCCTGGCCGCGATCGAAGCGTTCCTCCTCGCGCGGCTCTTCATGTTCCAGCAGGTGTACTTCCACAAGTCCACGCGCGCGGCCGAGTGGATGATCGGCGCGATCCTTCGCCGCGCGGTCACGCTCGTGCGCGAGGGCGTGAAGCTCCCCACGCTGCCCGACGCGTTCGCGTCCATCGCCGCGGGCGACGAGCCCTCGCTCGACGAGTACCTCGAGCTCGACGATCTGGTGCTGCTCGGCGCGATCCACACGTGGGAGAGCGCGAACGATCCCGTGCTCTCCGATCTCTCCAAGCGGCTCCGCGCGCGCGCGCTGTTCAAGACCGTGGAGCTGTTCGGCGACGAGGCGAGCGCGCCCGGCGAGGCGCTCGCGAAGGCCCGCGACATCGCGAAGGGCGCCGGGCTCGATCCCGAGATCTACGTCGGCCTCGACGTCGCGCGCGACACCCCCTACGAGGACGACGCGTCGCTCACGGTGGTGTTCCCCAAGGGCCGCTCGCGGCGCCCGGCCGAGGTCTCGTTCCTGCTCGATCGCTTGAAGGGCGAGACCGTGACCCGCGTGCGGGTGATCTTCGCGCCCGAGCTCAAGGAGGCGGTCAGGGAGGCGCTCATCCCTTGAGGCCCTCGACGTGCGCCGCGGCTCCGATCGCGCTCGCGTGCGCCCTCTTCGCGCCGCAGATCGCGCGCGCGGACGGGCTCTACGGCCGCTTCGACGGGGACCTCGATCTGCGCGCGCACGCGGGCGTCGCCGTCACCAAGAACGGCGCCGCGCTCGCGGGCGAGCTCGCGCTCGTGTACCTGCAGACCGCGGGGCTCTACGCGCACTACACCGACGCGCTCGGGCAAGACGCGCAGCCGACCGCGCGGACCGTGTCGGCCGGCCTGCACCTCGCGCCGCTCTTCCTCGCGCGGTGGGCGTACGACTTCGAGCGCGGCCCCGCGCACGCCGACCTCCTGCTCGACTCGATCGCGCTGCGCATCGGCGCGCTCTGGACGCAGCGCCGCAACGACGAGGTCGTCGCGACGCCTGGGCTCGAGGTCGCGCTCTGCTTCTTCATCCCGATCTTGCCGCGCGCGAGCGGGCCCTTCGTGGGCGTGCGCGCGGCCGCGCGCTTCCGCGCGATCGATCTGCCTGGATCCGGCTTGGATCTGCTCGATCGCGGCGCGCTCCTCTCCATCACGATCGGCTGGCATCAGGTGCTGCGCGCGCGGCTCTCGGACGCGGGTGACGGGCTCGTGCGCGAGGGGCGTTGAGCGGCGCGATCGGCCCGCTCGATCGCGCGCATGTGATCGCGCTCGTGCGCGAGGTCGTCTCGCGCGCGCTCGCCGATCTCGATCCCGCGAAGCTCGTCGCGTCGTCGCTGCCTCCCCTGCCGCCGAAGCGCGCGCGCGTCCTGGTCGTCGCCGCGGGGAAGGCCGCCGTGCCGATGATCGAAGGCGCGATCGCGCGGTGGCCCGAGCACATCCATGACGCGATCGCGATCGCGCCCGAGGGCTCGCCTGCGCCGTCGTCGCGCGCGGTCGCGCTCCACACGGCGCCGCACCCGATCCCGGACGCGCGGAGCGTCGCGGCCGCGGAGGAGGCGCTCGCGCGCGCGGCCTCGCTCACCACGAGCGACGTGTTGGTCGCGCTGATCTCGGGCGGCGCGTCGGCGCTCCTCGCGTCGCCGCCGCGGGGCTCGTCGCTCGACGACAAGCGCGTCGTCGTGCGCGCGCTGCTCGACGCGGGCGCGTCGATCCGCGACGTGAACCTCGTGCGCCGCCATCTCTCGCGCGTCAAAGGCGGAGGGCTCGCGCGCGCCGCGTCGCCCGCGCGCACCCTCACGCTCGCGATGAGCGACGTGATCGGCGGCGCGCCGCACGACATCGGATCGGGGCCGAGCGTGCCGGATCCCACGACGATCGACGACGCGCGCGCGGTCCTCCGGCGCCTCGCCATCGACGAGCCCGCGGGCCTCGCGGAGTCCCTCAAGCCCGGCGAGGTGAGGGCGCGCGCGAAGATCCTCGCGGATCCTCATGCGCTCGCGGTGGCCGCGGCGCGCGCGCTCGACGCGCGCGGGTTCCGCGCGACCGTGGATCCTCCCGACGAGGGCGACGCGATCACGATCGTGGATCGAAGGGTCGCGCGCGCGGCGACGCTCGCGCCCGGTGAGGCCGCGCTCGTCGCGACCGAGCCGACGCTCAAGCTGCCTGCGTCACGAGGCCGCGGAGGGCGCGCGGGCTTCGTCGCGCTCGCGGCGATGCGGAGGCTCCCGCCCGGCGTCGCGCTCGCGTGCGTCGCGTCCGACGGCGTCGACGGATCGTCGGGCGGCGCGGGCGCGGTCGTGATGCGCGCGTGGGCCGACGCCTCCGACGACGTCGCGATCGATCGCGCGCTCGGAGCGTTCGACGACGCGAGCGTGCACGCGCAGATGGAGACCACGCTCGACCTCGCGAGGACGTCGCACAACCTCGCGGACCTTCACATGATCGTCCGGCTCTTCAGCGATCGTTGAGCTTCTTGGGCGGCGCGTGCGGGGCGCCGGACGGGGACGCGCTCGCGCTCGGCGGGGGCGCGTTCGCGGAGGAGCTGGGCGGAGGCGCGCTCGCGGACGACGTCGGCGGAGGCGCGGGCGGGTCGTGATCGGGGAGCTTCGCGGCCGCGTTCGGATCGCCCATCGCCTGCCGCACCGCGAGCGCGAGCGCGCAGCTGTTGGCCTGGCGCATCGCCGCGGCCATGGTCTTGGGGTCGACGTTGGGCGGCAAGCCGATGAGCGATCCGCCGGCGTCGCGGCGCACGCGCATCACGAGCTTCTTGTCGGAGAGGCGCCACACACCGACGCGCGCCGCGTGCGCGACGCTCTGCACGAGCTCGGCGGGCGACGCCTTGCGCACGGCGGGGTCGGCCGCGGAAGCCTCGTCCTTGGGCAGCCCCTCGGGCGGCGTCTCGTCGAGCACGACCATGAAATATTGAGCCTTCGCGATCATGTCGACCGCGAGCGGCATGTCGTCCTTGATCGTGTCGTCGAAGCCCACGCGGAAGGCGTGGAGGCGCAGCTCGCCGGACTCCTTGACCTCGTTCATCCACTCGTCGGTCAAGAAGAACATCGTGCGGTACGCGAGGCGCAGGTTGTACGGCTGGGCCGCGGGCGCGCAGTGATCCTGCTCGTTGCAGAACTGCTGCTTCGGGCAGTCGCGCGTGCGCTTGCACGGCGTGCGCGCGACCTTGGCGCCGTCTTTGTCTTCCTCGGTCGGGTGCGGGTTGTTGACCCGCGTGAGGCACCCCGTGAACGCGTCGCGGAGCGAGTCGCGCGCGCCTTGGCGGATCGCCTCCGCGGTCTTCGCGTCCTCGACGCGCAGGCGCAGGTAGATGCCGTGCATCGCGCGAAAGTCCCACGACGCGAGCGCCTCTTTGTCGACGACCTCGGCGCCGGGCGAGGCCGCGAGGCTCGTCACCCACTGCTCGATGGGATCGCGGAGCGCTTGCCAGCGCGGCGCGATCTCGACGGCGACCCCGCGTTGATCGGCGAGGAGCTTGGCGCGGACCTTGGAGTTGTCGTCCTCGAGCCACTTCCAACGGAGGATGAAGCCGAGGATGAGGACGAGCGCGGTGTACCCCCAGAAGCGAACCGAGGGCCACCGCGACTTGCCCGAAGCGCGCGCCTCGCGCGCCTCTTGGATCGAAGGGAGGCCGCGTGCTCGCGGCTTCTGCTCCTCGCTGGTCATGGTGGGGAGAGAGAGTAGCGGCTTACTGCGACTTGGGAAGCTTGCCGACCATGAAGCTCACGTTCGGATAGCCGGCGAAGGCCGCGGTCTGGAACACGCTCTTGACGACGAGCGCAGGCACGTTCTGGTCGATCTGCAGGATACAGACGCCGGGGAAGGGCTTGTTGGGCTGCACTTGCTTCCACAGCTCGCGCTTGCTCTTCAGGATGTTGAAGAGCTCCTCGATCTTCTGGAGCCTGCCGAGCTCTTCGATCGCGCGGGTCGAGCCGGCCTGGACGCCGTCGACGAGGATCTGGTTGCCGTTCACGGCCACCATCGGCGCGTCGATCAGATCGTCGACGTTCTCGGCCTTGGGGAGCTTCACGTTCTTGTCGACCGACATCTCGCCCGACGCCGAGAACGACGAGAGGAGGAAGATGACGGTGGTGACCAAGAAGTCGATGAAGCTCACCAGGTTGAGCGCGGCGTTCGGGCTGCGATGGCCCTTGCCGGTCACCTTGTTCCACACGTACTTGAGCGGCACCGAGTGCATGAGGCGCGCGCCCGGCTGGTGGATGACGTGCGCGTGGGGGTTGTGGTGCTTGCGCTGGAACCTATCCATGGTCTTCCCTGCTCCCTCTCACCGCACCGAGAAGGTCATGTTGAACACGGGAACCTTCTTGGTCTCCGCGCCGAGCTTCATCTCACGCTTGGGCGCGTAGAGCGCGTCGAGCACGGCGACGAGCTCGCGGAAGGGCGTGCGATTGTCGCTGTGGAGGATGCACTGATCGAGCTTCTTGTCGCTCGGATCGCGGTGGCCGCCTTGCTGCTTCCACTCGTCCTCGATCTTCTTCGCGAGGTCCGGGTAACGGAGGATCTTGCTGCCCGTGCCCGAGTCGACCTCGACGGGGGCCTTGGGCACCTTGATGTCGCTCACGACCGTCGCGCCCTGCTTCCAGACGAGGTTGAACTCGTTCTCGCCGACGCTCAGGTTCAGCACCTTCTCGGGCGTCTGAGGGGTGAGCTCCTTGTTTGGATCGGGCGGGCCGGGCACCTGCGCGTCAGCGTTGATGCGCGACTGCGTCACCCACACCGCGGTGATGAGGAGGAACGCGATGGTGCACATCAACAGATCGATGAACGGGATCATGTTGATCTCGCTGTTCGTCGATCGCTTTTTACCGCCGCCTTCGCCGACGTCTACGCCACCCATGATCTGCTCCGCTGCTGAGGAGCAGCGCACCGCGCGCTGCTCAGCTTGTCTCGATCTCGATCGTTTTCGCCGCCGAAAGTTCCCGCGTTTTCAAGCCTTTTTTTCGAGATATCGAATCAGGCCGACACGCGCAAAATCATCTCGGACCATTGATATCCAGCCCGGGGGGTTTGG
>CAYTJL010000329.1:0-9400 GCA_964437785.1 uncultured Polyangiaceae bacterium | reverse complement strand
TCCTTGCCCTTGAGGTAGCCGAAATACGCGTCGTTGTTGGTCGGTCGGCCGAGGAAGCGCTCGACGAGCATGCGCTCGTCGATGCCCCCGCCCTTCTCGAGCACCTCGCGGCGGAAGTCGGCGGCGGCTTTGGGGCTCAAGAGGCCCTCTTTTTGGAAGCGCGTGAGGACGTCGCGCGAGAGCGCGAGCGCCCATTGGTAGCTGTAATACGCCGCGTCGTAGCCGATGAGGTGCCCGAACGTGGACTGAAAATGCGTCCCCTTCACGTACACGAACGAGTCGTTCGCGCTCTGCACCTCCTCGACCACCTTGGTGCTGTCGAAGCCCGGCGCGCGCGCGTGGAGCTCCTGATCGAGCGCCGCCAAGAACACCTGCCGCTGCGTGCCGAGCGCGCGCCCGAACGAGCGCGCGGCCTTCATCGCGTTGAAGAGATCGTTCGGGATCTTCTCGTTGGTCGTCTTGTGCTTGGCGAACAGATCGAGCACCTCGCGCGCGTACGCCCACTCCTCGAACATTTGGCTCGGCGCCTCGACGAAGTCGCGCACCGTGTTGGTCCCCGCGTACGAGGCGAGCTCCGACCGCGTGAAGATGTGGTGCAGCACGTGGCCGAACTCGTGGAAGAACGTGACCACGTCCTCGTGCGACATGGCGCCGCCGGGCTTCGGGAAGTTGCACTCGAGCGCGGCCACCGGCATGAGGTATTGCCCGTCGCGCAGGAGCTTGGGCGAGCGGATGGGGAACATCGCCGCGTGCTTGTATTTGTCGGCGCGCGGGTGGAGGTCGAGGTAAATCTTCGCGAAGCGCTTGCCGCCCGCGAGCACGTCGAACGCGAGCACGTCGGCGTGCCACGCGTTGGCCGAGACGCTCTTGTACTCGATTCCGTACATCTTCGAGGTGAGGTCCAAGAGGCCCTTGAGCACCGCGCCGCTCTCGAAGTACTCGGCGAGCGCCTTGGTATCGAGCTTGAATTTGGCCGCGCGGACGCGGTCTTCGAGGTAATAGCGATCCTGCGGCTCCAGCTTGTCGGCCGCCTTGCCGCCGGTCTTCTGGTGGACCTTCATGAGCTCAACCATCTCGGCCTTCGCCGGCTCCTTGAGCGCGTCGCGGATCTGCGCGAGGAAGTCGCGCACGGCCTTCGAGCTCTTCGCCATGCGCGGCTCGATCGCGTAGTCGGCCCACGTGGCGTACCCGAGGAGCTGCGCCTTCTCGTGCCGGAGCTTGAGCAGCCGCTCCAAGAGCTGCACGTTGGCGTCGCCGCCGCGGTTCGTGAACAAAACGTAGAGCTCGCGCGCCGCGCGCCGGTCGTTCGCGTACGTGACGAACGGGAAATAATCGGGGTAGTCGGTGGTGACCTCGATCTTGCCGGCGGCGTTGGGCTTGTGCCTGTCGACGTAATCTTTGGGGAGGCCGTCGAGCTGCGCGGGGCGGAGCTCCATCTTGCCGGTGGCCTGCGCGATGTTCGCCTCGAAGTCCTGGCCGAGCTTGACCATCTCCTCGTTGAGCGCGCGCACCTTGGCCTGATCGTCGGCCTTGAGCTCCAAGCCGTTGCGGCGAAAGTCGCGCAGGACCTCGTCGAGGAGGCGCTTCTTGGGGCCTTCGAGGCGCTCGTTCTTGGCGGCGTAGGCGCGGATCACGCCCGCGAGATCCGCGTCGAGGAAGAGCCCGGTGAGGAACTTGTCGGCCTTCGGTTGGCAGAGCTTGGCCGCCGCGCGGATCGCCTCGTCGGGGTGCGCGACCTCCATCAGCGCGGGGAACGACGTCGCGTCGGCGAGGAACAACACGGTGTCGTCGAACGCGCCGAGCGTCGCGTCGAAGGTGAGGATCTCGGGCCGCGCGCCCTTCAGCGCCTTGATGGACGCGATGGTCGCCTCGGCGCGCTTCAGGTTGTCGTCGCAGATGCGCTTGACGCCGTCGACCGAGAGCCCCACCGCGACGGGGTCGAAGCCCACGTCCGGCGTGGGGACAGGCCCACTGGCGTGGTTCGAAGGGGGCGCCGACGCGGACGCGCCGGGGGAAACAGGCGTTTCGGGATCCGGCGTCGCTGGGCCGCACGCGATGAACGCGGGCAGCGCTGCGAGCGAGGCGAGGGCGATGAGGCGCTTCGACATGAGCGCCGCGTATATCACGAATTACAAAAGGCGCGCGGCGCGCCTCGCCGAACGAAGCGCGCCGCGTGCGCGGATCACGATCCTACGATCAGGTGCCGGTCACCAGCGTGCAGTGGTAGTACCGGCCGTCGACGGTCGCGGACGGCGCCAAGGTCGCCTCCACCTTGAGGTACACCGTGGTGGTGTTGCCGGGGAGCGCGATGTCGGTGAGGAAGCCGTCCTTGTCCGCCGCCTCGGTGAACGAGCCGCCCGTGATCGGGTTGCCCGCGCCGTCGAGCACGGTGAACTTGGCGCCGCGGAGGCCCGAGCCTTGGCGTTGCGCGTCGCAGAAGATGCTCACGAGCGTGTCGCCCGCGGGCACCGCGTACGAGTAGATGTCGATGTCGTTCGCGAAGTCGAGGTCGCCGTCGACGAAGACCGCGTGCGACGTGACCATCATCGGCGTGGTGAGCGGCTGCGCCGTCGCGACGGTGTCGTTGCCGCCCGCGGAGAACTCCGCCTCGTAGTCGCCGTAGTAGAAGCTGCCGACGAAGTTCTGCGTGAAGTAGTAGTCCGTGTCGGGCTTGGAGGGCGTGCCCGAGGGCAGGAACACCAAGTAGTACTTGCGATCGAGCGCGATCGGCACGCTCATGTGGACGGGGCCGTTCGTGCCGCCGTTGCTGTGGTTCGCCTGATCGATCTCGGCGATGACGGCCTGGGTCATGTCGTCGATGACCTGGATCTTGGTGTTGGCCGTGGAGCCGTCGCCGTTGTCCGCGCCGATGGGCTGGGCCCAAATCTCCGCGTGCGCGCGGCCGTTCGCGTCGACCGTGGTGTCGGCGGGGGCGGTGAACGTGAAGTAGTCGTTGTCGGCCGCGGCGCCGAACGAGCCGTTGACCAGCACGGTGCCGTAGGTGTTGTTGGTCTTGGTGTACGTGATCGCGATGGCCGCGCCCTGGTTGTCGTTGGGCTCGGCGGCGTTGAACTCGGGCGCGACGACCGCGTCGGTCTTGTTGATCTGGACCTCGTAGTCGAACGTGAGCACCTCGCCGGGCGGCGCGCAGCCCGCGCCGGGGAACGCGGTGTTGCAGTCCTCGACGACGAGGTAGAAATCGCCGGTCGAGGGCAGCACGGTGAAGAGCTGCGAGTCACGGCCGAAGCGCGGCCATTGATCGTCGTTCTGCGAGATCTGGACCTTGTTCGCGTCGTAGATGGTGAGGACCGGATCGATGACGGTGTTGTCGTCGCCGTTGGTGCCCGCGAGGTTCTGCGCGTCGGCGATGGCGACCACGCGGTCGCCCTTCGTGCCGGTGAACTTGTAGAAGTTCTTCGTGGTGTCGGCGTCGACGAGGGTGCCCGCGCTCGGGCCGCTCATGCTGCTCACCTCGATGATCTCGGCGCACTCGAACGCGTGGTTGCCCGAGGCGCACGGATCGCCGGACGACGAGGTCGACGTGCTCGTCGACGTGCTCGTTGACGTGCTCGACGTCGTGCCGCCGCCCGTTCCGCCGCCGGTGCCGCCGGTCTCGCCGCCGTCACAGCCGGTCCCCGAGCCCGCGAGAGCGAAGCCGCCCACCAGCAACCCCAGCCCCAAGAAATACTTCGACCTCATGTCGCCTCCAATTCGTGATTCGTTCGGGCGGCGCCGCGTCACGCTCGCGTGTTTTTGGAGACTCCGGGCCGCCAAAGAAGAGCCCTCCCTACAACGTGAAGGGCGCGCACACAAGCGCCGCGCGCGCCCCGGCATGCTCGCGACGTCGCGACGAGCGCGGGCGTCGTGTGTCAACCGGAAAATCCAGACATGATGAACGCCGGTGAATGATCGTTCATCGAAGAGCGAACCCGGCGTGTGGTCGTGTTAGGCTGCGCGCCTCTTGCCATCGGAAGGACGACCCATGATGAAGCGTGTTGGGCTTGGGATGAGCATCGCGCTCGTAGCGTGGACGACGGCGTGCGGATCGGGTGGAACGGGCGGCTCGGGTGGATCGGGCGGCGGCAACGGCGGCTCCGGCGGCGGGCCGAGCCTCGACTCGTTCACCGTCGAATTCGGGCCGGTCACGGTGCCTTCGGGCGTCGAGAACACGCAGTGCGTGGTGAAGAAGATCGGGAACCTGTCGCAGATCCGCGTCGGCAAGATCCACAACGAGCTCTTCGCCGGATCGCACCACCTCATCGTCTACCGCACGAACGACACCGTCGAGCAGCCCACGCCCTTCGACTGCCAGCCCTTCGTCGACACGCTGAACCCGGCCAAGGGCGCGCCGCTGATGATCACGCAGAAGGCGGACGAGGTCCTGACGTTGCCTGACGGCGTCGCGTTCTCGCTCGCCGCCGATCAGATGGTCCGCATCGAGATGCACTACATCAACACGACGTCGAACGACCTCGAAATCAAGGCCAAGACGACGTTTTATCAAATCGCCGAGGACAAGTTCCAGAACGAGGCGGACTTCCTCTTCCTCGGCAACCCGGACATCAACATCGCTCCTCACGCGACGGCTCAAGTGGGCCCGACGTTCATCCCGCTCCCGGCCGAGCTCTCCGGCGTGAACGTGTTTGGCCTCACGGGGCACACCCACCACTTCGGCACGAACGTCACCATCGCGTCCGCCGACAGCAAAGCCGGCCCCGACACGATGCTCTACGACATCCCGAACTGGCAGTGGAGCGAGCCCGACACGGTCTTCTTGAAGCCTCCGGTCTCGCTGCCCTCGGGCGGCGGCTTCCGGTTCACGTGCAACTACAACAACACGAGCGACAACAACGTGGGCTTCGGCGAGAGCGCCAACGACGAGATGTGCTTCTTCTGGGCGTATTACTACCCCAGCAAGGGCGCCTTCGTGTGCGCTCACACCGATCAGGTCCCCGGCGGCTTCGACATCTGCTGCCCCGGCCCTGCGCTCTGCAATCAAATCTTCAATTGAAGATGGTTTAAGGGGCCGCGTCGGAGCGGCCCTTATTTTCGGTCCGCGCGCGCCGAGACACTTTCGCGTCGCGCGGCGCTGATGTACGCCTCGGGGCTCGGGAGACGCGCGTGAGGGACGAGGCAGGCGACGAGCTCATCGGCAGGACGCTCGGCGGTAAGTTCACCATCACCGGCTTTATTGGCAAAGGCGCGATGGCCTCGGTGTTTCGCGGGCGCCACGACGGCGACCCGCCCGAGGTCGCCGTCAAGGTGATGCACCCGATGCTGGGCGCCGATCCCACGTTCGGCAAGCGCTTCCTGCGCGAGGCGAAGGCCGCGGCCAAGCTCAATCACCCGCGGTCGGTGCGCATCTTCGAATATGGCAGCGACTCGGGGATGCTCTACATCGCGATGGAGCTGCTCGAAGGGTCCGACCTCTTCGACGCGCTCCTCAAAGAGCGGAGGATGCCCGAGGCGCGCGCGGTGGGCATCATGATCCAGGTGTGCGGGGCGCTCGTCGCGGCGCACGAGCACGGCATCGTTCACCGCGATCTCAAGCCCGAGAACATCATGCTCATGAAGAGCGCGGCGGGGCACGACGAGATCAAGGTGCTCGACTTCGGCATCGCGAAGATCTTGGATCGCGAGACGGGCGACGAGGCGCCGCCGAGCTCGCCTTTTTCGAGCCCGCCGAGCTCGAACCTGACGCGCGTGGGCACCATCATCGGCACGCCCGAGTACATGTCGCCGGAGCAGTGCCGCGGCGAGACGATCGACGCCCGCAGCGACATTTACGCGTGCGGCGTGGTGCTCTACCAGATGCTCACGGGGCGCACGCCGTTCGTGGGGCAGAGCCCCGTCGAGATCGCGCTCAAGCACGTGACCGACGATCCGCCCGCGCTCTCTGCGTTCGTGCCCGGCATCAACCCCAAGCTCGACGCGATCATCATGAAGGCGCTCTCCAAGTGGCCTGCGCAAAGGCAAGAGAGCGCGGCCGAGCTCGAGCGCGAGCTGTCCGCGGTGGCGCCCGAGCTCTCGGGGGAGAAGCCCAGGAACACCATCTCGATCACGCGCGAGGCCGTCGTGTCCTCCCCCTCGTCGGCGCCCGAGATCAGCGTGCACGCGCCGCGTTTGCCCGGTCTCCCGAGCGACGTGACCATCAGCGCCGAGCACGCGCGTGCGGTCATCAGTGGGGGCTCGGGCTCCGCGAGCGGACCCTTTGCCCCCACACCCCCGGTCATCAGCGGGAGCACGCTCACGCCGGCGAGCGGGATGCCCAAGATCGCGCGCGCGCCTCAACCACCTGCGGAGAGCGACGCGCCCAAAGGCGACGAGGGGCCCAAGATCGACGCGTACGCGCCGACGCTCGATTTGTCGAAGCTCAAGAGCGAGATCACCGCGCTCGAGCCCCCGAAGGACGACAAGCCCGGGCTCGATTGGGAGGCGACGATTGAGGTGGCCCCCAAGGCCAAAGGCGCTTCCAAGCGCGAGGCGCCCAAGGTCGAGATCGCCGAGGCGCCTCCGCCCGGCGCGGATGAGCTGTCTTCCAAAGAGCACAAAACCAAGGCCGAAGAGCCCAAAGCCGAAACCGAAGAGCCCAAGGCCGAAGAGCCCAAGGCCGAAGAGCCCAAGGCCGAAACCGAGGAGCCCAAGGTCAAGGCTGAAGAGCCGAAGGCCAAAGCGGAGGCGCCCAAGGTCAAAGAGCCGAAGGCCATCGAGCCCAAAGCGCCGAGCGCAGCGCCGTTGTTTCAAGCGGACGCCAAACCGCCGGGTGTTTCGCCGGTGCTCATTGTGTTTGTGGTCGCGATCCTCGCGGTGCTCGTTTGGCTCTTTCAGAGCTTGGTGCGTTGAGCCGAGACAAGCCCTGCGGGGCGAAGGTAGAGTGACCTGCGATGAGACGCTCCCTGCTCCAAGCCTCCCTGTTCGTGATGCTCGCCGCCTGCGGCGGCCCTGAGGTGACACCGGCCGTGCCTTCGTCTTCTGCTCCTCCTCCCCCGCCGGCGTCTGCCGCCGAAGCTGCTCCGCGCACGCTCCCGTATCCCAAGACGCGTGTGGTCGACGTCGCCGATACGCTCTTTGGGATCACGGTCAAGGACCCGTATCGGTGGCTCGAAGACAAGAGCTCGCCCGAGGTGGGGGAGTGGCTCAAGGCGCAAGACGACTTTGCCCGCGGCGAGCTCGGCAAGCTCCCCGAGCGCGACGCGCTGGCGAAGCGGTTCAAGGAGCTCTTTTACATCGACGCCATCTCGGCGCCGCGCCACCGCGGCAAGCGGTATTTTTACTCGCGCCGTCACGCCACCAAAGAAAAATCGATCCTCTATTATCGTGAGGGCAAGGACGGCGCCGAGAAGGTCCTCCTCGATCCGAACGGGTGGTCCGAGGATGGGAGCTTGTCGCTCGGCGTGTGGGACGTGTCGTGGGACGGCAAGACCGTCGCTTATTCGATCAAGAAGAACGCGGCCGACGAAGCCACGATGGTCTTGATGGACGTCGCGACCGGCAAGAAGTCCGACAAAGACGTCATCGAGGGGGCGCGCTACGCCTCGGCGTCGTGGACGCCCAAGAACGATGGGTTTTATTATACGTACCTCCCGATGGACAAGTCCATCAAAGACGAGGACCGCCCGGGGCACGCGGAGGTGCGCTTTCACAAGGTGGGGGAGGACCCCAAGAAGGATAAGGTCGTCCACGAGCGGACGGGCAACCCCTCTGTCTTCATTTATCCTGATCTGTCGCTCGACGGCCGCTGGCTCTTTATTTATTTGCAGCACGGCTGGGCGAGGGTGGATGTCTACTTCAAGGACCTCAAGGCCAAAGGCGACAAGTTTACGCCGCTCGCGGTGGGCCGCAACGCGCACTTCTCGGTCGAGGCGTACAAAGATGTGTTTTACGTGAGCACCGATGAGGACGCGCCCAAGGGGCGTATCTTCAAGGTGGATCCCAAGAAGCCTGAGAAGGCCGATTGGAAGGAGCTCATCGCCGAGCGCGCGGACGCCAACGTGGACGGCGCCTCGATCATCGGGGGCAAGCTCGCGGTGGGGTACCTCAAAGACGCGCACAGCGAGCTTTGGGTCTACGGCCTCGACGGCAAGAAGGAGCGCGAGGTGGCGCTCCCGGGCGTGGGCACGCTCGGAGGGCCGAGCGGGAGGAGCGATGAGGACGAGGCGTATTATTCGTACACCTCGTTCACGACGCCCACGCAGATCCACGAGATGTCGATGAAGACGGGGGCGACCAAGCTGTATGCGGAGGTCAAGGTCCCTATCGACGCGACGCCGTACACGGTAGAGCAGGTGTTTTATCCCTCCAAGGATGGGACGCGCATCTCGATGTTCGTGGTCCGGCGCAAAGACCTCAAGAGAGACGGGTCGCACCGGCTCATGTTGCACGGATATGGGGGCTTTCAAGCCTCGGAGACGTCGATCTTCACGGCGTCCATTTATCCGTGGCTGGAGCGCGGCGGGATTTATGCGCTGCCCAACCTGCGTGGGGGAGGGGAGTACGGCGAGGAGTGGCACAAGGCGGGGATGCTGCTCAAGAAGCAGAACGTGTTCGACGACTTCATCGCGGCGGCCGAGTACCTCATCAAAGAGGGGTACACGCGTAAAGAGAAGCTCGTGATCTCGGGCGGGTCGAACGGGGGGCTGTTGGTCGGAGCGGCCATGACGCAGCGGCCGGATCTGTTCGCGGCGGTGCTCTGCGGGGTGCCGCTGCTCGACATGGTGCGGTATCACCTGTTCGGCGCGGGCAAGACGTGGATCGGCGAATATGGGTCGGCCGACGATCAAGAGCAGCTCAAGGTGCTTTACGGCTATTCGCCGTATCACCATGTGACGGCCGGGACCAAGTACCCGGCGTTGCTGCTGCTCGCGGCGGACAGCGACGATCGCGTGGATCCGATGCACGCGCGCAAGTTCGCGGCCGCGGTGCAGGCGGCCTCGTCGGGCGGGCCGGTGCTCCTGCGCGTGGAGCGGAACAGCGGGCATGGCGGGGCCGATCAGATCAAGGCCGAGGTGCAGAAGAGCGCCGATAGGGTGGCGTTTGCGCTGGAGATGACGAAGGATCGATAAAGGCGCGTTCGCGCTCAATTTCGCGGCCGAAATCGAGGTCGACGGACGATCCTCGGATGATGTACCATCGCGGCCGTGCAGCCTCTCCGCTCGTTCGACGTGCTGATCATCACCGCGCTCCAAGAGGAGCTGCGGGGCGTGCTCGGCGCGTTTGACGCGAAGGAGGGCGACTGGGCCGAGGCGCGGGATCTGAGCGGGTTCCGGTACTACGAGCGCTCGTTCCCGCGGGCCAAAAGCGGCGAGCTTTGGGTGGCGGCGGCGTGGATCGGCGAGATGGGCGAGCGCGCAGCGGGCATCCGGGGGCAGCAGCTCGTGAGCGAGCTTTCGCCCAAGGTCCT
>CAYTJL010000328.1:0-9413 GCA_964437785.1 uncultured Polyangiaceae bacterium | reverse complement strand
CACGGTCGTGTGACGATCGATGAAGCGCTGGACGTCGTCGGCGATCTCGGCCGCGTGGCCGCGACACGCGTCGACCAGCGCGGGATCCACAGGGACTCGTGCCATGAGCCCGCGCTTAGCCGCCCTGCGTCTGCGGCGTCAAGCCGCGCCTTCGCCGAGCGCGCGCGCGAGCGCGACGATCCGGTCGTTCGCGTGGGGCCGCGCGAGGTACGCGCGACGCCGATCGGGATCTTCGATGCTCGCCGCGATCGCCTCGATCCGCGCGAGCCCGCGCCCGATCGCCTCGCGCGCCCCCGCGCGATCGCCGAGCGCGAGGAGGGCCTCGGCGAGCCCGAGCTCGGCGTAGCCGTTGGTCACGTCGAAGTCCTGTGAGGCCGCGACGAGCTCGACCGCGGATCGCCCGTGTGCGAGCGCGTCCTCGGCGCGACCCGAGGCCGCGAGGGCGCGCGCGAGCACGCCGAGCGCGCCCGCGCGCACCGTGGGGGACGTGGGCATCGCCGCGGCGATCTGCGCGTGCTCCACCGCGGCGCCGAAATCCCCCGCGTCCACCCGCGCGAGCGCGAGGAACGTGCGCACGCCGCTCTCGGTGCGCGCGCTGCCCCTCGCGCCTTCGAGCGCGCGGAGGAGCACGCGCTCGGCGTCCGCGGCGCGGCCTTGGAACAAGAGCGCGGTGCCCCAATTCACGAGGCCGGTGATGACCAAGAAGCGCGCGCCGACGCGCTCCGCGCGCTCGATCTCGCGCCGCGCGATCGCCTCGCCCGCGGCGCCGTCGCCCATGATCGAGAGCCCGATCCCGTGGAAGAGCCACATGAGGCACGCGTCGCGCGGCGCGCCCGCGCGATCGAAGGCCAGCGCCGCGTCGAGGAAGCGGCCGTTCGCGACGTCGATCCGGTTGTCGCGCAGGAGCGCCTTCTCCGCGAACGCGCGGTGCGCCCACGCCGAAGCGCCCGGCGGCAGCGTCGCGATCTCGCCCGCGCGATCGAGGAGGCTCTTCAAGATCTCGTCGACGGCGCCTCGCCGGTGCGCCCAGAGAAGTTGGCTCACGCCGCGCGCGAGGCACACGATCTGCGCGACCGTCGCGTCCTCGGCGGGGACGCGCGCGGCGCGCACCGTCCACGCCTCGACGACGTCGTTGTCGCCGCGCTGCCCGCTCGCGCGGATGAGCACCGACACCGCGCGGAACCACGCGACGCCGCCCTCGTCGAGCCGCCCGGCGGCGCGCGTCGCGATCTCCTGCCCGCGCGCCAAATCCCCGCCGTAATAGGCCACTTCGGCGAGGAGCCCTTCGAGCTCGCCGCGCGTCCCTTCCCCCGGGCCGAGCGCGAGGGCGCGCTCCGCGAACCGGGCGGCGCGCGCGAAATCGCTCGCGTCGAGCGCTTTGTCGCCGGCCGCGAGGTGCCAGGCGATCGCGCGATCGGCGTCGCCCCCGCGATCGAAGTGATCCGCGAGCGCGCCCTCGTCGAAGCCCCCGACGTCCTCCAGCCACGCGCCGGCGAGGCGGTGACCGAGCGCGCGATCCGCGTCGGTGAGCGTCGCGTAGACCGCGTCGCGGACGAGCGCGTGACGGAACGCGTGCTCGGTCTCGCCCGGCACGCTCGACGTGCGCCGCGGCTCGGTGATCTCTTTGGTCGCGAGCGTGTCGAGGCGCGCGCGGACCACGGCCGGCCCGTCGTTCGTGAGCGCGACGATGCCCGCGGGCCAGAAGCGCTCCCCGAACACGCTCGCGGCGCGCAGCGTGCGCCTGAGGCCCGCGTCGAGCCCGTCGAGCCTCACCTGCACCATCCCGAGCACCGAGCCCGAGAGCGCGTCGTGGCCCTCCCCCGCGGCGATCGAGCGCCCCGCGGACGCGGCGTCGCTGCCCTTGGCGAAGGCGCGGATCAGCTCTTCGAGGAGGAACGGGTGGCCCGCAGCGCGCTGCGTGATGAAGCGCGTGGTCTCGGCGTCCGCCGCGCCGCCCAAGACCTCGCGCACGAGGCGCTCGCTCGCGCGCGGCGACACGGGCCCGAGGCGGATCTCTTCGAGGCTCCTGTTCTGGAAGAGCGCGGGGAACGTGTCGTGGACCTCGGGCCGCGCGGTCGCGAGCGCCATGAGCGGCGCGCGCTCGAGCACGCGCAGCGCGGCGTCGAGGAGCTTGATGGAAGGCAGGTCGCCGTAGTGCAGATCTTCGATCACGAAGAGCACGGGCGCCGCCGCGACCTCGGCGGAGATCCAATCTTCGAAGGCCACCGCCACGCCCTCGCGCACGGCCGTCGGATCGGTGTGCGCCGACGCGCCGGGCGCGAGCCCCATGATCGCGCCGAGCATGTCCGTAGCGCGGATCAGCTCCTCGCCGGAGAGCACCTTGCCGAGCCGCGCGGCGAGCTTCGCGCGCTGCGCCTCGGCGGGCTCGCCCTCGACGAGCGACGACGCGCGGGCGAGCGCGTCCGCGACGATCGCGTACGGCGATCCCGCGCGCGTCGCGTCGCCCCGCGCGACGAGCACGGTCGCGGGGATGACCTCGGCCCCCTCCGCGCCGAGGCGCGAGACGACCTCGCGCGCGCGCAGCACGCGGAAAAGCTCGTTCAAGAGGCGTGATTTCCCCGTGCCCGCGGGCGCGGTGACGAGCGTCACGTGCGCGACGCCTTCGCTCCTGCACTCGTCGAACGTGGCCTCCAGCGAGGCGAGCTCGCGCTCGCGTCCGACGCAGCTCGTGGGCTTGCCGAGCAGCGTGCGCGGCGCGTCGGGCGAGGAGCGCTCGTGCGTGACCCTCAGCGCCTCTCCTTCGCGCGCGACGTCGAAGCGTTGCTCGACGAGGCCCGCGGTGGCCTCGTCGGTCCACACGCCGCTGCCTTCGCCGATCGGGATCGACGTGAGGAGCTTCGCGGCGTCGTCGATCACCGCGCCCACGGGCAGGCGGCCCGCGACCACGCCGAGCCCTGTCACGAGCGCGATCGGCGTACCCGGGAGCGACGTGGCCATGGCGAGCGCGCAGCGCGCGGCGCGCGCGGCGAGATCCATCGGCGCGCCCGGGCCCGCGACGAGCGCGAGCACCGAGCCGTTCGCGAGCTGCTCGAGCTGGCCACCGCGCGACGTGACCGCGACCTCGAGCCGCTCGTCGATGACGCTCGCGCCCGTGTCCGGCCTGCTCAACACGACGCACAACATCCGCTGCTCTTCGCCGCCCAAGACCTCGCGCCGAGGCGGCGGCGCGGTGCGCGTGTGACCGCCCTCGATCCGCGCGATCTCGGCGAGCAGCGCGGCGCCGTCGCGGGGGCGCTCCGAGGGGCTCTTCGCGAGCATGCGCGCGACGAGGTCCGAGAGCTGCGGCGGCGCGGCCGCGCAGTGATCGGCGAGGCGCGGGGCCTCTTCGATCAGGATCTTCGCGAGCACCGCGATCGCGTGGCTCCCCGCGAACGCGGGCCTCCCCGCGAGGCATTCGAACAGGACGCAGCCGAGCGAGAACACGTCCGCGCTCGGGTCGAGCGTGCGATCGCCGCGCGCCTGCTCCGGCGCCATGTACGACGGCGTCCCGAGCGTCTGCCCGGTCATCGTGAGCTTCATCGTCTCGTGCGCGAGCCGCGCGATGCCGAAGTCGATGAGCTTGACCTGGCCCACGTCGCCGCCCACCAAGAACAGGTTCGACGGTTTGACGTCGCGGTGGAGCAGGTCGAGCGCGTGCGCCGCGGCGAGCGCCTCGGCCGCGCCGCGCGCCACGTCGAGCGCCTCGCCGAGCGGGAGCGGGCCGCGTCGCAGGCGCGAGGCGAGGTCCTCGCCCATGAGCCACTCCATCGCCAAGTAGCTCCACCGATCGCCGGTGATCCCATGCGCGACGTAACGGACGATGCGATCGCTCGACACGCCCGCGAGGAGCATGGCCTCGCGCTCGAACCGCTCGACGTCGCCCTCGTCCGTCCGCATCACCTTGAGCGCCACGAATTCGCCGGTCTCGTGGTCGCGGGCGCGGAACACCGAGCCCATTCCGCCCGAGCCCGCCGCGCGATCGATCTCGAAGCGATCGGCGATGATGTCTCCGGGCTCGTGGTTGCTCATCGCAAGGTCCGTCGTTTGGTGATCAACCCAACACAGCGGGTGCCATTCTATCGCCGAGGTGCGTGGCGTCACCCCACGTAATGAGCGTGTAATGGCCGTTGCCGCTCGACGAGCGCTCGACCAGCGAGACGCCGGTGTTGGGCGAGACGCGGAGCGCGATCATGCCGGCGGGCCCTGCGCCCAGGATGGAGATCGCAAAGCTCTTGAGCGCCGCCCCGTGCGAGACGACGAGCACGGTCTTGCCCTCGTGGAGCGCCGCCGTGCGGTCGATCGCGGCGCGCACGCGGGCCGCGAGCTCGACGTACGTCTCGCCGGTGCCGCCTCGCTTGAGGTCGTGCCCTGCCCTCCACGCGGTCCACTCTTCGGGGAACGTGGCCGCGACGGCCTCGAAATCGAGCCCTTCCCAGCCGCCCACGTCCACCTCGCGCAGGCCGGGATCGAAGGAGGGCGTGAGCCCGAGGGCGTCGCCGAGGATCGCGGCCGTCTCGCGGGCTCGCTCCAGATCCGAGCTCACCAGCGCGTCGATCTCGGCGCCTTCCGCGACGAGCCGCTCCGCGAGCTTCTTCGCCTGCTCGCGGCCGCGCGCGTTGAGCGCTTTGCCTCCCTGGCCTTGAAACACGCGGCGGTGGTTGTCGTCGGTCTCGCCGTGACGAACGAGGAGGAGGCGGGTCAACATCGCATGGACGCTTATCCGCGGAAGGGCCGAGGCACCAACCAAAAAAACGGAAGCGTCGATGTCAGATCGACGACGCCGTCCGCGTATCGAAGGACGTGCCCGGGGGGAAGGGGCTCCGTTCAACCATCGTCATTGGGACCTCTCCATCGTGGCCACTAGGAGAGACATCATGCCGTCGTTTCGATCCAAGAACTTGATGATTCACATCGTGCCCGACGACGAGGGCGAAGCGGGCGAAGAGCAGGCGTTTCGTTGTTTGGGCCAAACCGTAGCGTGCACCGCGCCCAACTCGCTCTGCCGCCTGGGCACCGTCGGCTGCGGGCTCACCAACTGCCAATTCGACACCATCGGCTGCACGCTCACCAACTGCCGAATCGGCACCGTCGGCTGCCGGCTCGCGACGATCCGCTGCGACTTCATCACCAAATGCGGCAGGCTCACCGTGGGCTGCGCCATCACCAACTGCGAATTCGACACCATCGGTTGCACGCCGACCAACTGCGCCTTCCAAAGCCGCCTCGGCGGCGAGGTGACCGGCGCGGCGTGCGCGCTCTCGGAGCTCGCCGACGTCACGAAGCAGCTCGACGATCTGCGCCCGAACGAGCTCACCGCGCTCCGCGATCAGCTCAAGGCCCTCTCGGAGCAGGTCCACGCCAAGGTCGAGTCGCTCCGCGCCGCGGAGAGGCCGCAGACCGTGGCGGACGCCGAGGCGCTGGAGAAGCAGCTCCTCGGCGCGCTCGACGAGCTGCGCGCGCACAAGAAGTCGCTCGAAAAGAAGTGAGCTGACGTTCGTCGTGGGGGCCGCGCGCTCGCTCGGGGGGAGCGGGCGTGCGGCCTTTGCGGCGCGATGGTTTGATCTTCTACGCCGGGGAGAAGGCCCTTTGAGCACCATCTATCTCACCGACTGGGACACGGCCGATCTGCGGGCGAGCCCCGAATACGCGCTCGTGCCTTATGACAGGCTCTCGCCCGCCCAAAAGAAGCAGCTCGGGGGCCTCGCGGACGAGGCCGGCGGGTATGGCATCGTGATGGGCAAAGGCAGCTCGCCGCGCGCCGTTCACGCGCTCGACTGCGACACGGCCCTCCTCTTCTTGACGCTCATGACGCCGGGCCCGCTGCCCTCGTTCGCGCGCCGCGCGCTGCGCGGCGAGGCGGAGGGCGCGGTCGCGAGGCTCGTCGCCGACGGCATTTTGGAGATCAAGAGAGGAGACAGCTTCGTCTCCGGGCCCGACGCGATCACGCGCGCTGCGGAGGGGATCGACGGTGGGGGCGGCGCCGTGGCGAAGCTCTCGCGCGCGGCGCTCGATCATGCCTCGCGGCTCGGCGTCGAGGATCCCCGGCTGCTCTCGCTCAAGCTCTATGGATATCACCGCGCGCCCTTGTCTCCTCGGCTCGCGAGGGAGTACCCGACCCGATCGTCCATCGAGGCTCATTGGGGGCTCGACGCGGGCGAGGCCCGATCGATCCTCGATCGCGCGTGGCTCCCGCTCTCGAAGAGCGGAGATGAGGCCAAGGCGAAGGACGTTTGGATCGCGTTCCGAAGCGCCCGCCCGCGCGCCGCGCGCGCGATGACAGGCCCGATGTACAAACTCTATATCAGCCCGACCTTCGACGCGATCCCCGAGGCGTTCGCGGCGGCGCTGCCGGTGCTCACCGATCTCGGCGTCGATCAGTTCAAGGTGGGCGCGACGATCGAGGGGCTCCTCCGCCCGGACAAGTGGGTCGCGTACTTTGGCACCTTCGAAGAGCTGAGCGTCGCCGCGGGGGCTTTGGATCGCGCGCTCGCGGCGATCCCCGCGCACGGCGTGCCGTTCTCGGGGGGAGTCGACGCGCGCGGGCTGCTCTCGTGGGGGATGGATCCGCCGCCCGACGCGCGCGGGAACGATCGCGAGAGTTATCGCCTCTGGATGACGAACAGGCTCGCCGCGGCCATCGTGGACGCGGCGCGCGCCGGGGCGAAGGAGCCTTGGCGCTACGCGGTGGACAGGCTCGCGCTCGAGGGCTTCGACACGCGCTCATGGACGCCCACCGAGCGTATTTGGAAGGTGTGATGCCATGTCGATCACCGAGACACTGGTCCTGCCCGATGACGTGATGATCACCAAGGTCGGCGCGCTCGCCCCCGGTCTCCGCGACAAATTCGACGCGGACGAGGGAGATTACGTGATCACACGGCCGCGGAGCCGGTCCCCGTCGACCGTGGTGGACGAGGGCACGGCGGCGTTGCTCCGCGAGTTCAAAGCACCTTCGACCGTGGCTGAGGCCCTGCTCCGCTACAGCGTCCCGCGCCGTCTCGACCCCGAAGCGACGTTGAACGAGGCGTTTCCGCTGCTCAAAGAGTGGCTCGGATCGAGCATCTTAATCCCTGCCGGCGAGGCGGAGGAGCACGCGCTCAAGCCCTCGTTCGCGCCGGGCGACGCGGCCTGCGGGGCGACCGTGGTCGCGCTCGTTCACCTGCTCAGCGACACCGAGATTTACCAAGCCAAGCGCGACGACGGCGCGTTCGTGGCCATCAAGCTCGCGCGGCGCTCGGCGGCGCCCCGCATGAACGCGGTGTTGCGCCGCGAGGCCGAGATCCACCGCGCGCTCCAAGGCGCCACGACACCTCACCTCTTCGAAGAGGGCATGATCGGAGAGCGGTATTATCTCCAGATCACGTGGTGCCCCGGCGCCCCCGCGGAGCAGGTGCTCGCCGCGGCGCGCGGGACCAAGCACTTCTTGGATCAACGCGCCTTCGCGGCGTCGATCGTCGAGGCGTACGCCGCGATCCACGAGCGGGGCGTCGTGCACGGCGACGTTCACCCGGGCAACGTGCTCATCGGCGCGGGCGGCGAGGCGTGGATCATCGATCTCGGCTATGCGCGGCGGGTAGCGTCCGAGCGTGTCCCGAGGGCGGGCGTCGGGTTCTTTTATGAGCCGGAGTTTGCGCGCGCCGCCATCGAAGGCCGGGAGGCGCCGCAGGCGACGTTCGCCGGCGAGCAGCACGCGGTCGCGGCGCTTCTTTATCAGCTCTTGACGGGCGCTCATTACCTCGACATCTCGCTCGAATCGGGCGAGATGATGCGCCGTATCGCGGAGCGGCCGCCGCTCTCGTTCTCGGCGCAGGGTTGTTTACCGTGGCCCTCGATGGAGGCGGCGCTGGGGCGCGCGCTCTCCAAAGACCCCTGCGATCGATTCCCGGACATGCGCGCGTTCGCCGCGGCGATCCGCGGCGCGGCGCTGCCCGAGAGCGCTCCGCTCCCCCGTCGTTTGGAGGCCGCGAGCGCCCTTTACGATGATGTGCTCACGCGCGCGCAAAAAGGGGGCGACCTGTTCGAAGGCGGGTTCGCCGAAGCGCCGTATTCCTCCGTGAACATGGGCGCTGCCGGGCTCGCCTACATGCTTTATCGCGCCTCGCTCCTCCGCTCGGATCCTGGGCTCATCGCGCTCGCGGACCTGTGGGCTCACCGCGCCGAGGCGCGCGCGACCGAGGAGCGCGCCTTTTACGACGGCGATGAGATGACGGAGGAGAGCTTGGGCGCGGTCTCTCCGTATCACACCATGAGCGGTGTTTGGGCGGTGCGCGCGCTCGTCGCGTCGGCGCTCGCCGAGACGACCGTCGCGACGCTCGCGAAGGAGGCGTTCGTCGCGAGCGGGTCGGCGCCGTGCGAGCGGGGTGATCTCACGCTCGGCAAAGCAGGGGTGGCGCTCGCGGCGCTCGAGCTTCACGTGGCGTCGCCCTCGTCGGATCTCCTCACGTTCGCCGAGGCGAAGCTCGGTGAGGCCGAGTCGCTGCACACCTCGATGGACTATCTGGGCATCGCGCACGGCGAGGCGGGGCTCCTCTATACGGCGCTTCGTTTGGCCGAGGCCAAGGGCGGTGCTCTCTCGGACGATCACGTGACGCGGCTCGATGCCTTGGCGGCGCGCGCGGAGCCGATGGGGCGCGGCGTGCGCTACCGGCGGAGAGCGGGTGTGAGCGGGCGTGAGGCGATGGGGGATTACGTCCCTGGGTGGTGCAACGGCGGCGCGGGCATGGTGTTTTTGTGGCTCGCCGCGGCCCGCGTGACCGGGCAGAGCAGGTGGGTCGAAGAGGCGATTCGGGCCGGCTACGGCGCCTCGGATCACCCGGACAACTACGGCGATCTGTGCTGTGGGCTGGGCGGCAGGGCGTACAGCCTGCTCGCGCTCGGTCGGGCGACCGGGGACGCTCGGTATTTCGATCGGGCGCGCGAGCTGGCCGATCGGGCGGCGACGTCGATCCGCGTGAAGGCGTTCCGGCGGGACAGCTTGTTCAAGGGCGAGATCGGCGTGGCGCTGCTCGCGGCCGAGATCGAGTCCCCCGAGCTCGCGCGGATGCCGCTCTTCGAGGGGCCGTAAAAAAGAACGGGTCGATGTCAGATCGGCGACGCCGCGCGCGTAACAAAGGATGTGCCCGGGGGAAGGGCTCCGCCGTTCAAAATATCGACATTGTGCTCGGGGAACGCAGGCTTCTGTTCTTGTGCAGGTTTCTGTTCTTGTGAACGGGTCAAGCGCTCTCCAGGGCTCCATTGGGACCACGCTGCGCGTGACGGCGCGCTTTTGCGAAAAACCGTGGCGAAGGGCCGCGCGTCCGCTAGGGGAACCGCTCGGGGGGGGGCGGCGCGGACGCGCGGCTCACTCGGGGTTGCCAAGGGGTGTCATCGCCTTACGGGCTCCGTGGGACCCGGTCGCCCGCGCGGGGGGCCCG
>CAYTJL010000327.1:5438-9477 GCA_964437785.1 uncultured Polyangiaceae bacterium | reverse complement strand
TCGTGAGTAGACGGGCGGGCATGACCACGTTCAAGCTCTACTACACCCCCACGAGCTGCGGAGCAGCCAACTTCATCACGGCCACGATCGGCGGGCTCGCGTTCGAGTCCGAGGTCGTCGACCTGCAAACACACAAGACCAAGTCCGGCGCTGATTTCTACGCCATCAACCCGAAGGGCAACGTCCCCACGATCGTGCTGCCCAACGGCACGATCCTCAACGAGAACGTCGCGACGCTCACGTACCTCGCGGACGCCGGCAACGCCGGGCTCGCCCCCAAGGAGGGTACGCCGGAGCGCTACCAGTATTTGAACCACCTCGCGTTCGTCGCGACCGAGCTCCACAAAGGCGTCGGCGCGCTGTTCAATCCCGGGTTGAGCCCCGAGGCGCGCGAGGGAGCAAAGGGCATGGCGGCGAAGAAGATTGACCAGCTCATCAGCTTGCTCGACGGCGGCAAGAAGCAGTTTCTCAATGGCACGTCGCTGAGCGCCGCGGACGTGTATGCCTACATCGTGCTGTCGTGGACCGGCTTCCTCGGCATTACGCTCTCGGCGGAGGCCCAAACATACTTCGACGGCATCAAGGCCCATGAAGGCGTGCAAAAGGGCCACGCCGCGATCCAAGCGGCCCAGTAGTCATCTCATAATCTACTGCGCGCCCCGCTGAAGCCCCCCAACACGCCGGGGGTTCGGCGGGGTTCGGCCCCCACGGCGACGAAGCGCCCGGAGCGTGAGCCAATACCCGAGCGCGGCGAGCCCGTCGAGCCAAACGATGGTGACCCCGAGCGACGAGCCCACGAGCGGCCGCGTCCCAAAGTCTTTGGCCACCCGCCGGTACGTGCCCTCGACGCGCAGCTTGGGGCCCATCGCGACGAGCAGCAGCGCCGCCGCGGCCAAAGGCACCATCCACAACGCCGCGCGCGAGCGCCGCGCCCGCTCGGCCCATGACGCCGCCCAGTGGCCCATGACCACGCTCGCGCCCGACAAAAGCACCCACACGAGCGTCACCGCCGAAGGGACCGCCGCGCCCTCGAACCAATACGCCACCGCCCAATCCGGCGCCGCGACCATGAAATACGCGCAGAGCGGCGCGTAGATCAGGCCGGCGAACAAGGCCGCTGCCCAACGCCGTTTGCGCTCCGCCGCGGCGGTCTCGGCGAGCGGAGCGCCGCTGAGCCACACGAGGAGCGCGCCCAGCGCAAACCCGATGAGCGGAGCGGGGAGCGCGGGCATAGGAGGATGGATGTCAGCGATCGATCTCGGGCGCCACCACGTCGAAGCTCGCGATGAGCGCGACCAGATCGGCCAAGAAGAGGCCGGGGCTCTTGGGCTCGATGATGCCCATGGCCGTAAAGCTCCCTGTTCGGAACCGGCAGCGATAAGGCTCCTCGCCCCCCTTGCCGATCACGTAACACCCCATGTCGCCGCGGGCGCTCTCGACGCGCGCGTACGCCTCGCCCTCGGGCTTGAGCTTCTTGGGGAGCTTGCCCACGATGTCGTCCTCGGGGTGCTCATCGATCTTGTCGAGCGCTTGCCGGAGGATGTTCGCGGACTCTTTGCACTCTTCGACGCGCACGTAGAAGCGATCCCACGAGTCGCCGAGCGTGCCCATCTCGCCTTTACCGACGGGGATTTCGAATTTGAGCTCGGGATAGACCGAATACGCGTCCTCTTTGCGCAGATCCCACGCGAAGCCGGAGGCGCGGAGGTTGGGCCCGACGAGCCCCCAGTCGATGGCCTCTTTGCGCGTCACGATGGCCACGTTGGCGAGGCGCTTGACGAAGATGTCGTTCATCGTGATGAGGCGGTCGAACTCGTGCATCGCAGGGACGAACTTGTCCAAGAACGCGAGGACCTTGTCGCGCCAGCCCTTGGGCATGTCGAACGACACGCCGCCGATGCGATGATAGTTGTACGTGAGCCGCGCGCCGCAGAGCTCCTCGATGAGGTCGTTCACGAACTCACGCTCGCGCAGGGCCCACGGGAAGGGCGTGATCGCGCCGATGTCCATCGCCATGGCGCCGAGCGCGATCATGTGGCTCGCGATGCGGTTGAGCTCGCACGAGATGACCCGCAGGTACGAGGCGCGCTTCGGCACCGCGATGCCCATGAGCTTCTCGCACGCCATCGCCCAAACCTCGTTGGCGAACATGGCCGCGACGTAATCGACACGATCCGTATAAGGCATGTAGCCCGGGTACGTGCACCGCTCGCCGATCTTCTCGATGCTGCGGTGCAGATACCCCACGTCCGGGATAGCCTTGCGGATGATCTCGCCGTCCGATTGGATGATGAAGCGGAGCACCCCGTGCGTGGACGGGTGGTGAGGACCCATGTTGAGGGTCATCTCCTCATCCATCTCGTTGGTGAAGACGATGTCGCTCACGCCTTGGCCTCCTTGCTCGGGAGAGAGATCTTGAAGAGCTCAATCGGGTTGGGCCGCACCGTCGGGATGCCGTGGTACTCCTCTTTCTCTTCGAAATCTTTGCGGAGCGGGTGGCCCTCCCAGTCGTCCGGCAAGAGCAGCCTGCGCAGGTCGGGGTGCCCCTCGAAGAGCACGCCCAAGAGGTCGAAGCACTCACGCTCTTGCCAGTTGGCCGTGGACCACACGTTCACCACGGTGGGCATCACCGGATCTTCGCGGTCGAGGAAGGCCTTGAGCACGACCCGGTGCTTCTTGGTGTACGAATACACGTGATAGACCACCACGATGTTCTTCGTGTCCGGGTAGTCGACCCCGGTGATGCACTCGAGGTAGTCGAACGCGAGGTCCGGCTCATCGCGCAGGTGCTCGCCGATGGCCTCGATCTGCCACGGATCGACCTTGAACCAAGGATCCTTGTCTTTGGCTTTGTCGGCGTGGAGGTCGAACACGGCCTCTTGGCCAAACTTGTCCTGAAGGCGCTTGAAGATGGCGTCGGGCGTCATGGAGCTTTGCCGTAGGATCAGGCGCCGTAGCGCTTCTGAAGGTACTTCTCGTTCTTGATCTGGTCTTGAATCTTGAGGAGCCCTTCGAGCAGCGCCTCGGGCCGCGGCGGGCAGCCGGGGACGTAGATGTCGACGGGGATGATTTGGTCGACGCCCTTGCACACCGAATAGGCGTATTGGAAGAGCCCGCCGCAGTTGGAGCAGCTCCCCATCGAGATCACGAAGCGCGGCTCCGACATCTGGTCGTAGAGGCGCTTGACCCGCAGGGCCATCTTGTAGGTGAGCGTGCCAGCGATGATGAAGAGGTCGCTCGACCGGGGGCTCGGCCGCGGCGCCGCGCCGAAGCGCTCGAGATCGCCGCGCGGACCGCCCGTCTGCATCAGCTCGATGGCGCAGCACGCGAGCCCGAAGAGCATGTACCAGACGCTGTTGGACCGGCCCCAGTTGAGCAGCCAGTTCAGCACTTGATCGACGTTGGTGGTGATGACCGTGCCGCCGTCGTCGGAGTATTTGCCCTCCCGCGGGAGGAGGTTCTGCATCGCGTTGAGATTGCCGGCCATCACGCAGCTCCTTCTTCGGCGAGGTCAGACGAAGCGCCGGAGGGGGCAACCCGGGGGGGTTTGGGGGGACCCCCTTCGGGTCCCCCCATCGAGACGACGCGGCTCGTGACGTTCTGCACACCGCGCGGATCGCCCTTGATGGCGCGGATCCATTCGAGGTCGCCCTTCACCCACACGTACACGAGGCCGAGCATCAGGATCGCGACGAAGAGCGCGATCTCGACGAGCGCGAAGAGCCCGCTGCCCTGATCGACCCAGCGCTTGAAGACCGTGGCGACCGGGTAGATGAACGCGATCTCGACGTCGAACACGATGTAGATGAGCGCGATGATGTAAAACCGCGGGTTGAAGTTGAACCACGCGGGACCGACCGGCGCCTCGCCGCACTCGTAGGTCTCGAGCTTCTCGGCGTACATGTTGTTGGGCCGGATCAATTTGCCGGCGATCAACGACACCAAGATGAAGCCGATGGCGACGAGGAAGAAGGCAGCCACGCTGGCGTAGGCCATCAACATGGGCGAAGACCTCGGGGATAGGGCGAGCCGAACGAAA
>CAYTJL010000327.1:0-5338 GCA_964437785.1 uncultured Polyangiaceae bacterium | reverse complement strand
GGCGTAGGCCATCAACATGGGCGAAGACCTCGGGGATAGGGCGAGCCGAACGAAACGAGTGCGGACCCTTCTACTACGAGAGAACGAGCGCGTGAAGGGCCCGAGCCCGGACGTGCGCGCTTCTAGGGGAAAGCCGAGGTGAAAGCAACGGGCGCAACAGCGCAAACAAATTCACGTGTGCCGCCGGCCGACCAACACTAGTACCTCGGCCGTGCCTCTCGGGTCCGTCACACGGCGCGCGTTCATCGGTGGCATCGCTGGTCTCACGGGGCTCGCGTCGTGCACGCGCCGCCCGCCCGGAGGCCGCGCCGTTCGCGTGGTGTCGATCGCGCCGAGCATGACCGAGGCGGTGTTCGCGATCGGCGCGGGCGCGCTGCTCGTCGGGCGGTCGAAGCACTGCGACTATCCGAAGGAGGCGCTCGCGCTCCCGGTCGTCGGCGGTTTCGCGGATCCGAGCTTGGAGGTGATCGTGAGCCTCTCGCCGACGATCGTGGTGGGCGCGCGCGGGCCTTCGGGAAAGGCGCTCGCGGACGCGCTCGCCGCGCAGGGGGTCGAGCTGTTCTCGCCCGAGACCGAGTCCGTCGCGCAGATCGAGGCGATGCTGCGAGCCCTCGGCGACAAGCTCGATCGGCGCGAGGGCGCGGCGCGCGCGGTCGCGGCGATCGAAGATCGAAGGCGCGAGGTCGCGGCGATCGTCGCGGGCAAGCCCAAGACGCGCGCCGTCATGCTCTTCGACGTGTCGCCGATCGTGGCCGCGGGCGCGGGCAGCTTCGCCGACGAGCTCATCCGCGAGGCGGGCGGCGAGAACTTGGTGCGTGAGGGCGGCGCGTACCCGACGCTCGACATCGAGCGGCTCATCGCGCTCGATCCCGAGGTGATCCTCGACGGCGCGGGCGACTCCGCGATGGGTGAAGGCGGATCGTCGCGCGTGCTCGCGATGCGCGGATCGCCTGGATTTCGCGACGTCGGCGCGATCAAGCGGGGCGCCGTCAAGGAGCTCACGGTCGCGACGTTGTTGCGCCCCGGCCCGCGCGTCGGCGACGGCCTCGTCGCGCTCGCGCGCGCGCTCCACCCGGAAAAGGCGCCATGACCAAGCTCGGATCGAAGATCCGCGCGGACGTCCTCCTCGTCGAGCGCGGGCTCGCGCCGTCGCGCACGGCCGCGCAGGCGCTCGTGATGGCGGGCGAGGTCCGATCGAACGGCGCGCGCGTCGACAAGCCGGGCGCGCTGATCGCGCCCGACGCGTCGATCGACGTGGTCGTGAAGCGACGTTTCGTATCGCGCGGAGGAGACAAGCTCGAGCACGCGATCGCGTCGCTCGGCGCGAGCGTGCGCGACAAGGTGTGCCTCGACGTGGGCGCGTCCACGGGCGGCTTCACGGACTGCTTGCTCCAGCGCGGGGCGACGAAGGTGTTCGCGGTCGACGTGGGCTATGGGCAGCTCGCCGACAAGCTCCGCGCCGATCCGCGCGTCGACGTGCGCGAGCGCGTGAACGCGCGCGACCTCGATCCGAAGGACCTCGATCCGCGGCCTGATCTCGTGGTGATCGACGCGTCGTTCATCGGCCTCGACAAGCTCATGCCCAAGGTCGCCGAGCTGGTGAAGCCGGGCGGCGAGCTCCTCGCGCTGGTCAAGCCGCAGTTCGAAGCGGGGCGCGAGGCGGCCTCCAAAGGGCGCGGCGTGATCCGCGACGAGGCCACGCGATCGGCCGCGATCGCGTCGGCGAGGGGCGCCATCGAGCGCGCGGGCTTCGTCGTGATCGGCGAGGTCGACAGCGCGGTGAAGGGGCCCAAGGGCAACGTCGAGCGGTTCGTGTACGCGAGGCGATCGCCATGAGCGCGAGGAGGGCTTCGCTCGGCACCATCTTCCTCACGGTCTTCTTGGATCTGCTCGGCTTCGGGCTCGTGATCCCGTACCTGCCCTCGGTCGCGCGCGGGCTCGGCGCGACCGACGCGGTGGCCACGTTGCTCGGCGCGGCCTACTCGCTGATGCAGTTCGTCTTCGTCCCGTTATGGGGCCAAACGAGCGACAAAACCGGGCGAAGGCCCGTCCTCGTCGCGAGCATCGCGGCCTCCGCGGTCGGCTACTTGATCCTCGCGCGCGCCGACTCGCTCGCGTTGCTCTTCGTCGCGCGCCTCTGGAGCGGCATCGCGACGAGCAACATCGCGGTGGCGCAGGCGTACATCGCCGACGTCACCGCGCCCGAGGAGCGCGCCAAAGGCATGGGCCTCATCGGCGCGGGCATCGGCCTCGGCTTCGTGCTCGGCCCGGGCATCGGCGGCGCGCTCGAGTCCGTGAGCCCGCTCGCGCGTCAGGGCGCGCTCCCCGCGTACGCGGGGTTTGGGCTGTCGATCCTCAATTTGGTGCTCGCGTTCTTCACGTTGCCCGAGTCGCTCCCGCCCGATCAACGCGGCAAGCGCGTGCGCCGCGCGTCGCCGATCGATCCCGAGCGCTACCGCGAGGCGATCGCGATCCCGGGTGTGGGCGTGGCCATCGCGCTCAACTTCGTGCTGGTGATCTCGTTCGCCGCGCTCGAACAGATCTTCCCGCTGTTCACCGCGGATGAGTTCGGCATGAAGACCGCGGGCACCGCGACGGTGCTCGTGCTCGTGGGTGTCGTGCTCATCACGGTGCAAGGCGGGCTGATGCGTCCGCTCTCGAAGCGCGCGCCCGAGCGCACGTTGATCAAGATCGGGATCGCCGTGCAAATCCTTGGTTTCGCGGGCCTCTCGCTCTCGCCTCGGTTCGGTGTCCCCGCGCTCTACGTCACGACGGGCGTGGTCGCGTTCGGCAGCGCGCTCGTGAACCCGAGCCTCTCGGCGTACGTGTCGCGGTGCAGCGGGCCGCAAAATCAAGGCGCGGTGCTCGGCGTGTTGCAATCGGCGGGCGCGTTCGCGCGCGTCTGCGGGCCCGCGACCGTCGGGATCATTTACCAATCGTTCGGCCACGCGGCGCCGTATGCGCTCTCGGCCGTGGGGATGACCGTGGCGCTCGTGCTCGCGCTCCGGCTGAGCCCGCGCGCTTCGGGCCCATCGGTCGAGCTCGACGCGAGCCAAGAAGCGAAGCCCGCCCATAACCCGTGACGTGACGCCGGCCTTTTGCTATCCGCTTAGGTCGCGCTTGTTCGTAGGCGCGCGACCCTTCGGAGGGGACTATGGCACTCGCACGGCGTTGGATGGTGATGGGCGGCCTCGGCGCGATCGCGCTCGGGCTCATGGGGTGTGACGGCGGCGGCGCGACGCCCAAGCCCGAAGGCTCCGGCCACGCGGCGACGACGAGCGCGAACGATCCAGAGTGGAAGGTCGGCGCGTACCTGAGCCTCTCGGGCGCCGAGACCGAGTTCGGCGTGCAGACGCGCGAGGGCATCGAGCTCGCGCGCGACGAGATCAACAAAGCGGGCGGCATCAAGGGCAAGCCCGTCAAGGTCCTGTTCGAGGACAACAAATCCACGCCGCAGGAGACGACCAACAAAGTCCTCCAGCTCATCACGCGCGACAAGGTGCTCGCGCTCATCGGCGAGGTCGCGTCGTCGCGATCCAAGGCGGGCGGCATCGTCGCGAACAAGCACAAAATCCCGATGATCACGCCCTCGTCGACGCACCCCGAGGTCACGCAGATCGGGCCCTTCGTGTTCCGCGTGTGCTTCACCGACGACGAGCAGGGGCGCGCGGGCGCGGCCTTCGTGGTGAACAAGCTCGGTAAGAAGAAGATCGCGATCTTGTACGCCTCCGACGTCCTCTATTCGTCGGGGCTCGCCAAGGAGTTCCGCGAAGAGGCAAAGAAGCTCGGCGCCGAAATCGTCCTCGAAAAGAGCTTCCTCCAGACCGAGACCAACTTCACGACGTACATCAACGAGATCAAGGCCAAGAACCCCGACGTCATCTATTCACCCACGTATTACAATCACATGGTGCCCATCGCCCGGCAGGCCAAGGCCGCTGGGCTCAAGGGTGATATGTGGGTCGGCGGCGACGGCTGGGACGCCGACTCGCTCGTCAAGGATGCGGGTGAGGAGCTCGAAGGCGCGTATTTCACCAACCACACCGCGGCCGACGTGCCGTGGGAGACCGCCAAGGTGTTCCGCGCCAAGTACAATGAGCGCTTCAAGCATGATCCATCGAGCCTCGCGATCATGGGGTATGACGCGACCAAGCTGCTCTTCGACGCGATGACGCGCGCCAAAGAGATGACGCCCGACAACATCCGTCAAGCCATCCAGGACACCAAGGGCTTTGACGGCGCGAGCGGCATGGTCACCATCGATCAGCACCGCAACGCCGACAAACCCATCGTCGTCGTGCAGATCAAAGACAGGAAGTTCTCCTATTACGCGACGGTCAAGGCGGGTGTCGCGGGCGCCGCGCCGCCGCCGAACGCGCCTCCGAGCGGCGCGCCCAGCGCGAGCGCCGCGCCCAGCGCCTCCCCCGTCGCCCCTAAGAAGTAACCATGTTCGGCGAGATCTTCGGAGCGCTGCTCACCGGCCTCGCGCAAGGCGCGATGATCGCGCTCGTCGCGCTCGGCTACACCATGGTGTATGGCATCTTGAAGCTCATCAATTTCGCGCACAGCGAGATCTTCATGATGGGCGCTTATGCCGGCTTCTTCGCCATCGTGTTCTTCGGCGGGGTGACTCACCCCTTGTTCGCGGGCGTGATGGGGACGTTCGCGGCGATGTTGTTCGCGGGCGTTCTCGGCGTATTGGTCGAGCGCATCGCGTATGCGCCGCTCCGCAAGCGCGGCGGCAACAAAGCGCATGCGCGCATTACGCCCCTCGTCACCGCGCTCGGGATGAGCGTCTTGCTGCAGAACCTGGCGCAGTTCCTCTTTACGGCGAAGCGCTATGGTTACCCCAAGATTTTGCCGATCGAGCGCACGCGGCTCGTCATCTTCGTCACGGCCGTCGTGGTGATGGTCGCGCTCGAATTGCTGGTCCACAAGACCTGGATCGGCAAGGCGATGCGCGCGCTCAGCGTCAACGTCGATGCGGCAAGGCTCCAGGGCGTTCGCACGGGCCGGGTCATCGCCATCACCTTTATGGTGGGCTCGATGCTCGCGGCCATCGGCGCGGTGCTCTTCTGTTTGGATCAATCGCAGGTGTATCCGGTGATGGGCGTGATGATCGGCACGCGCGCCTTCGTCGCCGCGGTCATCGGCGGGATTGGCAACATCCCCGGCGCCATGTTGGGCGGGGTGCTCATCGGCGTGCTCGGTGAGATGACCAAGCTCACGCCGTATTCGGGCCTTCAAGACGTCTTGCTCTTCACCGCGCTCATCGCGGTGCTCCTCGTCAAGCCCTCGGGGCTGCTCGGCAAAGCCACCGTCGAAAAGGTTTGAGCCG
>CAYTJL010000326.1:3278-9485 GCA_964437785.1 uncultured Polyangiaceae bacterium | reverse complement strand
CCCTTCGGGTCCCCCAAGCCCCCGGTGCTTGAGGATGAAGATCCTGCCTCGATGAGGGGAATCTCGAAGCCCACCGCATGAAGACCTGCTCCGCTTGCCACCGCCTCTACCCCGAGGGCGGCTACTGCCCCGTCGATGGACAAGCGCTCGTCGACGTCGCCGAGGTCGCGCCGCCCGTCGATCCCGAGGACGGTCGCGTCGGCAAACCCCTCTGCAACGGCCGCTATCAGATCCGAAGGCGCGTGGCCGACGGCGGCATGGGCCGCGTGTACCAGGCGCTCGACACCCAAAAAGATCGCGGCGTCGCGCTCAAGATCCTGCACCCCGAGGTGGCGCAGGACGCGGTCAGCGTGGAGCGTTTCAAGCGCGAATTTTCGGTGAGCGCGTCGCTGCCGCACGACTACATCGTCGAGGTGCTCGACTTCGAGCGCACCGAAGATCAGAGCTACGCGCTCGTGATGGAGTACCTCGAAGGCGAGGAGCTCCGCATGGTGCTGAAGCGCGAGAAGGTGATCCCCCCCGAGCGGATCATCCGCATGTTCGCGCAGGCCGCGATCGGCCTCGCCTCCGCGCACGACAAGAAGATCGTCCACCGCGATCTCAAGCCCGACAACCTGTTCTTGTGCGGCACGCGCGAGGGCGACCTCACCAAGATCCTCGATTTCGGCAGCGTCCGCGACAACTCCGAGGGCGCCAAGAAGCTCACCGTCATGGGCACGACCATCGGGTCGCCGTTCTACATGTCGCCCGAGCAGGCGCAGGCGCTGCCCTCGCTCGATCACCGCGCCGACGTCTGGTCGATGGCCGCGATCGCCTACGAGTGCCTCACGGGATCGATCCCGTTCCAAGGCAACACGGGCCCCGCCATCCTGCTCTCGATCCTCTCGAAAGATCCCGAGCCCGCGAGCTCCGCCGGCGCGGCGCACGCGGTGCCCGAGACCGTCGACGGCGTCTTCGAAGAGGCGCTCGCGAAGAACGTCGAGATCCGAACGCCGACCGTCGGCGCGCTCGTCGACAAGCTCGGCGCCGCGTACGGCCTCACGGGCGATCACAAAGAGTGGGCGGTCACGTCGCAGGCCGCGCTCGCGTCGCGCATCACCGCGGGCTTGCCCGGCGCCCTCGAGAAGCACCGCGCGAACAAAGCCGCCGCGCCCGACACCTCCGCGATGGACGCCGCGTTCCGCGCGGGCTCCGAGGGCGGGCCCTCGGGCATCAGCGAGGACATGGTCATGGGGGTCCCCTCCGGGCCTCCCAAGTGGATCTTCGTCGCCATCGGCGCGGGCTTCATCGGGCTCGTGCTCGTGGTGATCGTCGTCATCGCGATCCGCTAGTCACACAAAGTTCTGTTACGCGCCTGAATCGCGAAGGAGGCCGGTCGTCTACCCCGTGGCAAGGAGACAAAGGCCGTGTTAATCCAATCGATCATGAAGAACCCCGGCTCCCGTGTCGACATCATCACCCTCGGCCTCCTCGCCTTCGCGCTCGCAGCGGGTTGCAACAACAGCCAAGCAGCCCCGTCGCGCGGGGGCGCTTCGTCCGAGCAAGCGAGCAACGTGGGCAAATCCAAGGTCGACGCCGAGAACTACACGGTCGAGCTCAAGGGCGGGTCGTACAAGGCCGGCGCCGAAGGCACCTTCGACGTGCTGCTCAGCTCCAAGGGCAGCTATCACATCAACGACAAATACCCGATCAAGTGGAAGACGCAGGACCCGGCGCCGGACGGCATCAAGTACCCGAAGACCGTGCTCCAGCGCGCCGATGGCACGTTCAAAGAGAAAGAGGGCTCGTTCAAGGTGCCCTTCATCGCCGCCAAAGCAGGCAAGACCAAGGTCTCGGGCACCTTCCACTTCAGCGTGTGCAGCGACGCCAACTGTCTGATGGAGAAGCTCGATCTCGATCTCGACGTCGACGTTAAGTGAATTCTCCTTCGTCGCTCGTCGCGATGCTCTAAAGTACCCGCCGCGTGACGACCGACGAACAAGGCCGAGCCAAGCTCGCGCTCACCGAGCTCGACACCATCGCAAAGGCGATGGAGCGCCGCTTCCAAGAGGGGCGCCGCGTCCTGTCCTTCCAGCAATATCTCGCGCTCTTCGCCGCGAGCCCCGCGCGCTTCGGCAGGGACGCCGCGCGCTACGTGCGCGACATGTTCGATCACTTCGGCGTCCGCACGATCGAGAGGCCGTGGGGAGAGGAGGCGCGTTATCGCCTCTTCGATGCGCCTTGGGAGAACGCGGAGCGCGCGGGCGAGGCGGGCAGCGCACAGCGCGACCAGGTCCTCGTGGGCCACGAAGAGATCCAGGGCGAGATCTACCGCGTGCTCTCGAACTTCGTGCAAGAGGGGCGCGCGAACAAGCTCATCCTGCTCCACGGCCCGAACGGCTCGGCCAAGAGCACCATCGCGGCGTGCATCCTGCGCGGGCTCGAGCACTACGCGACGCTCGACGAGGGCGCGCTCTACCGCTTTCACTGGGTCTTCCCGAGCCGCAAGACGGTGCGCGGCGCCATCGGCTTCGGCGACGAGAAGAAGCCCGCGGGCGAGCTCGCGAGCTACGCCGATCTCGACGACACGCAGATCGACACGCGGCTCGTGATCGAGCTGCGCGATCACCCGCTCTTCTTGATCCCCGTGCCCGAGCGGCGCGCGCTCGTCGAGCGGCTCTACGCCGAGGCGGGCATCACCGAGCGGCCGAGCGAGTGGCTGCTCTCGGGCAAGCTCTCGCACAAGAACCAGCAGGTGTTCGAGGCGCTGATCGCGTCGTACAAGGGCTCGCTCGCCGAGACGCTGCGCCACGTGCAGGTCGAGCGCTGGTTCATCTCGCGGCGCTACCGGACGGGCGCGGTCACGCTCGGGCCCGCGCTCTCGGTCGACGCGGGCGAGCGGCAAATCACGTCCGATCGATCGCTCTCGTCGCTGCCCACGTCGCTCCAGGCGACCACGCTCTTCGAGGCGCACGGCGAGCTCATCGAGGCCGCGGGCGGCGTGCTCGAGCTGAGCGATCTCTTGAAGCGGCCGATCGACGCGTTCCGCTACCTCCAGCTCACGCTGGAGACAGGCGAGGTCGCGCTCGGCCAACAGACCGTGCAGACCAACGTGGTGATGATCGGCAGCGCCAACGAGGTGCACCTCGCCGCCTTCCGCGAGCACCACGAATTCCCGAGCTTTCGCGGCCGTTTCGAGCTCTTGCGCGCGCCGTACCTCCGCGTCTGGCAAGACGAGGAGGCCATCTACAACAAGCAGATCACGCCGTTCGTGCGGCGCCACGTCGCTCCCCACGCGACGCGCGTCGCGGCGCAGTTCGCCGTGCTCACGCGCATGCGCCAGCCCGAGGCCAAGAAATACCCGGACGCGCTCGCGCCCACGATCGCGTCGCTCACCGCGGCCGAGAAGATGGAGCTCTACGCGACAGGGCGCGCGCCCGAACGGCTCGACGCGGACGCACAAAAAGCGCTCCGCCGCGCGGCCGGGCAGCTCTACCACGAGACCGACGAGATCACCGACTTCGAAGGATCCGGCGGCGTCTCTCCGCGCGAGATCCGCACGGTGATCCTCGACGCCGCGCAGAGCGCCGAATACGAGTGCCTCTCGCCGTTCGCGGTGCTCGCCGAGATCGACGAGCTGTGCAAGCGCACGTCGGAGTACGACTGGCTCAAGGAGAAGGCGCTCGCGGGCGGCTACAACGATCACAAGCTCTTCCGCGAGGTGGTGCGCGCGCGCCTGCTCGACACCATCGAGGAGGAGGCGCGATCGGCGAGCGGTCTCGTCGACGAGGAGCGCTACGGCGAGCTGTTCGATCGCTACATCGTCCACGTCGGGTATTGGGCGAAGGGCGAGAAGATCCGCAGCTCCATCACCGGCGACTACGAGAGCGCCGACGAGCGGCTCATGCGCGAGGTCGAGGCGCTCCTCGGCGTCAAAGACAAACACGACGATCACCGCCGCAGGCTCATCCAGACCATCGCGGCCTGGGCCATCGATCACCCCGGCGACAAGATCGTGAATTCGGTCGTCTTCCCGCAGGAGCAGCGGCGCATCCGCGAGGCGGTGTTCTCCGAGCGACGCAAGGGCGTGGCCGCGGTGATGCGCGATCTCGTCAGCATGCTGCGTGATCGCGAGAGCTCCGACCCGACGTGGAGCAAGCTCCACGAAGAGGAGCGCGAGAACGCCGCCGCCGCGCTCGCGCGGTTCGAGAAGATGGGCTATTGCGCGCGCTGCGCGCTCGACGCCGCGATGGCGCTCCTGCGCAGCAGGTTCGCCGAGCTGATGTGATGCGGACATGTTGATCGACTCGCATTGTCATCTCGACCCCCACTACTTTCGCGAGGGCCCCGACAGCGTCATCAAGCGCGCCGAGGCCGCGGGCGTGACGGGCTTCGTCACCATCGGCGTCGGGCACGACCTCGGCCCCGCGCGCCACGCGATCGATCTCGCGCGATCGCGGCCCAACGTGTGGGCCACGGCCGGGGTCCACCCGCACGAGGCGAGCGGCTTCGACGACGCGATGGGCGTCGAGCTCGCGGCGCTCGCGCGCGCGCCCGAGGTGGTCGCCGTCGGCGAGATCGGCCTCGACTACCACTACATGCGATCGCCCAAAGACGCGCAAAAAGCCGTCTTTCGTAGGCTGATCGCGCTCGCGCGCGAGGTGCGGAAACCCATCGTGGTCCACACGCGCGACGCGCCGGAGGACACGCTCGCGATCCTCGACGAGGAGGGCGCGCGCGACGTGGGCGGGATCATCCACTGCTTCTCGGAGGATCTCGCGTTCGCGAAGCGCGCGCTCGATCTCGGCTTCGATCTGTCGTTCTCGGGCATCGTCACCTTCAAGACCGCGACGAGCGTGCAAGAGGTGGCGGCGTGGGCGCCCGCGGATCGCATCCTGGTCGAGACCGACAGCCCTTACCTCGCGCCGCTCCCGCTCCGCGGAAAGAAGTGCGAGCCCGCGTACGTGGTGCACACGGCGCGCTTCGTCGCGAACCTCCGCGGCGTCACGTTCGAGGCGCTCGCCCAAGCGACCGCCGAGAACACGAGGCGAAGACTGGCCCTTGCGCTCGCCCTCTCGTGACGGTCATGGGCGCACGAGGCCGTAGATGCCTGTGTCCTCGAAGGATCCGTCGAAATAAAAGCTCTGTTTGGTGTGGCCCTCTTTGACGAAGCCGAGCTTCTCCAGCACGCGGATGGAGGCTTGGTTGTCCGGGTGCACGTTGGCCTCGATGGAGTGGAGATCCATCGTGTCGAAGCCGTAGCGGATGACCGCGCGGAGCGCCTCGGTCATATAGCCTTTGCCCCACCGCGCCGGGTTCATCTCGTAGCCGATCTCGGCGCGGTAATGCTCTTTGGTCCAACGCCAAAAGCCACCTCCGCCGATGAGGGGTGAGTCGGGCCCATCCTCGATCGCAGAGAAGGCCCACCAGATGGATGTGCCCTCCCCGGCGCGCTCTCGATAATCGAGGATCTTCTTCTCGATCTCGGCGCGATCGGTGACGGGGTGCTTGCCCGCGTAGCGCAGCACGTCTCGGCTCGACTTGATGGCGAAGAGCGCGTCCGTGTCGGCGAGGGTGGCTTGGCGGAGCACGAGGCGCTCGGTGCGGAGGACGGGAAAAGGATCGAAGAGGCCGCTCATGAGGCGCGCAGGCTAGCGCATCTTGGTGTAACGTGCCCGCGCTCGGAGGCTCGATGATGCTCAAAGAAGGCGACAAGGCGCCCGCGTTCTCGCTCGAGAGCGACGCTGGCAAGAAGGTGTCTCTCGCGAACTACGCGGGCAAGAAGCTCGTCGTGTACTTCTATCCCAAAGACGACACCCCCGGTTGCACGCGCGAGGCCATCGCGTTCTCCGAGGGGATCGCGCGCATCGCGGACGCGGGCGCGAGCGTGGTCGGCATCTCCAAGGACTCGGCGGCGAGCCACGCCAAATTCCGCGACAAATACAAGCTCAAAATCACGCTCCTCAGCGACCCCGACCTCACCGTGCACAAGGCCTTTGGCGCCTACGGCGAGAAGGTGCTGTATGGCAAGAAGAGCCTCGGCACCATCCGCAGCACCTTTATCGTCGGACCGGACGGCGTCCTCACCAAGGTCTTTCCGAGCGTCAAGGTGGATGGCCACGCCGAGGCCGTGATCGCCGCCTTGGGCGGCGAGGTCGAAGGCGCCCCTAAAAAGGCAGCTCCCAAAAAGGCAGCTCCCCAAAAGGCAGCTCCCAAAAAGGCAGCTCC
>CAYTJL010000326.1:0-3178 GCA_964437785.1 uncultured Polyangiaceae bacterium | reverse complement strand
AAAAGGCAGCTCCCAAAAAGGCAGCTCCGGCAAAGAAGGCAGCTCCGGCAAAGAAGGCTCGGTGACGCCCAGCGGCCGCCGTTCGCGTGTGATCGCGTCGCGCCGTGATATTTTAACGCAAAGGCGCAAAGGCGCTAAGAGAGGGAAGAGAAGGTGTTGGGAGGCGCGACGGCCCCTCTCGTCTTCTCTTTGCGTCTTTGCGTCTTCGCGTTAAATTTCTGAATGACAATGAGCAACGGATCCCAGCGAACGTCAGCGAGCGTCGCGATCGCCGATCGCATCCGCGCGTATTACCTCGCGACCACCGAGGCGAGCTACCTCAAGAGCTGGTCGGGCGAGGCGCTCGCGCTCCACCTCGGCTTCGCCGACGAGCACACGAAGAGCCACGACGAGAGCCTGCTCAACGTCAATCGTTATCTCGCGGAGAGGGCCTGTGTAACCGAAGGGACGCGCGTGCTCGACGCCGGATGCGGCGTCGGCGGGTCCTCCCTTTGGCTCGCCAAGGAGCGCGGCGCCGAGGTCACGGGCGTGACCATCGCGCCCAATCAGGTCGCGCTCGCCGAGCGCTTCGCCGAGGAGCGCGGGCTCTCGGATCGCGTGTCCTTCTTTTGCATGGATGTCACCGCGACGAGCTTCCCCGAGGCCTCGTTCGACGTGATTTGGCACATCGAGAGCTATTGTCACCTCACCGAGCAACGCGCGTACCTGGATCACGCGATGTTCTTGCTCCGCGACGGAGGCCGCTTTGCGTGCCTCGACTTCTTTCGGGGGTCTCGCGGCGATCCCGAGCACACCCGCGCCATGTGCGAAGGGTGGGTGCTGCCCGCGCTCGGGAGCCTCGATGATCTGACAACCACGTTGAAGGACGCCGGCTTCTCGGCCGTGACGGGCGAGGACGTCACGGACAAGACCCTCCTCTCCGCGGCGCACTTGGAGCACCTCGCGCGGGGCCGCCTGCGCCTCATCGATCTCGAAAGGGCCATGGGCCTCGCGGGCGACCCTCTTTATGAGGGGCACGCGCGCGCGGCCGTCGCGGCGGCGCTGGGCCTCCGGGACGGCTCGGTGGTGTATGGATATGCAGGGGGCGTGAGGCCGCCGCGATAAGATAGATTACGTGGCTGCGTCGAGCGCCCTCCGCACGTCGTCGAGGAGATCATCAATCGCCTCGATCCCCACGCTCATCCGCACGAGCCCGTCGCCGATGCCGAGCGCGCGCCGCTCGTCCGCCGACAAGCCCGCGTGGGACGTGACCGCGGGGCGGATGACCAACGTCTCGACGCCGCCCAAGCTGGGCGCGACGATCGGGATGGTGAGCGCGGAGAAGAAGCGATCGGCCGCGGCGGCGCCGCCCACGAGGTCGAAGCTCAACATGCCTCCAAAGCCCTTTGGCAAGAGGGTTTTGATGCGCGCGTAATCGGGCCTCGTGGAGAGGCCGGGATAATTGACCTTGGCCACGGCGGGGTGCGCTTCGAGCATCCACGCGAGGGCGAGCGCGTTCTTGCACTGCGCCTCGACCCGGACCGCGAGCGTCTTCATGCCGCGATGGAGCAGGAAGCAGGCGTGCGGGTTGAGGCATCCGCCCGTCATGTTGAGCCGCTTGTGGATGGCGTCGACGAGCGACGCCCTGCCCGCCGCGGCGCCCGCGACCACGTCGGAGTGCCCGTTCAAATACTTGGTGCAGCTGTGGAGCACCAAATCGAAGCCGTGCTCGACGGGCCGGAACAAATAGGGGCTCGCGAAGGTGTTGTCGATCATCGACACGAGGCCGCGCTCGCGCGCGAGCGCCGCGACGCCCGGCAGATCGCCGACCTCCATGAGCGGGTTGGTGATGGTCTCGACGTAGAGCGCCTTGGTCGTGGGCCGAATGGCCTTGGCGAACGACGCCGCGCTCGCGCCGTCGACCAGATCGACCTCGACGCCGATAGACGGCAGCTCCTGCGTCACGAAGGTGTGTGTGCCGCCGTAGAGCCCCTTTTGGGCCACCAAATGATCACCGGGCTTGAGCACGGCGCGGAGCGCGCCCCCGATCGCCGCCATCCCGCTCGCGGCGACGACCGCCCGCCCCGCCCCTTCGAGCGAAGCGAGCTTGTCGGCGAGCGCGGCGTGATTGGGTGTGTTGTTGAGCCGGATGTAGCGGAGCGCGTCGTGATCGCCCGCGTGGCGCTCGTCGAAGGTGAACGTGGCCGATTGAAAGATGGGCATCGCCACCGCGCCCTCGATGCGCGGTGAGGGCTCGCCTGCGTGGATGAGGTTCGTCTCGATTTGGCGCTTGGGTGTCATGAGGTCAATACCACTCTGCGCCGAAGTTCAAGGTCGCCGTGACCATCGACGATCCGGGCAGCACGGTGGAGTGGAGATCGGCGCCGATCGCGAACGATCCGATGGTGAACGCCGCGCGGAGGTGCCCGCCGAAGTGCACGCCCGAGGCGTCCTCCTGGCGGATGGAGGGGCATTTGGACGGGTCGACCACGCACGCGGGATCGGCCGAGAGCGAGACGCCGCCGGTGGAGATGGCCAAGAAGTCCACCGAAGGCCCGGCCGCGACCTCGAAGATGTGGCCGAGTGAGAAGGCCGCCAGAAACGAGTTGTAGTCCGCGAAGCCGGCCTTCCATTCGAGGCCGCTCGGCTTGTTGACGACCACGAGCGTGACGTTGGGCGTGTTCTGGTAATAGACACCGACCCAACTCTTGATCTGCACGCCGATGCGGCCGGCGGCCATGAGCGCGGGGCCCTTCAGATCCGGGCCGGGGAAGGACACGATACCACCGCCGAAGCTGAATCCGCCGCGGAGACGGACCCTGTAGCCATCGCCTCTGTCACCCTCTTTGTCCTTCTCTTTGTCGTCGGGGTTTTGGCCCGGCGGCGGGGGCGGAGGGCCCGGCGGCGGGGGCGGAGGCATCATTTGCCCGGGAGGCATCATTTGTCCGGGAGGCGTGAATTGGCCCGGAGGAGGCATCATTTGTCCGGGAGGCGTGAATTGGCCCGGAGGAGGCGTGAATTGGCCCGGAGGAGGCTGCATTGGCCCGGGAGGCGGCGCCGGCGGATGCGGAGGAGGCGGCGGGGAAGGGGGTTGTTGCGGCGGGGGCGGCGGCTGCGCGGGCGGTGGCGGCTGCGCGGGCGGCGGCGGAGGCGCGGGCGGCGGCGGAGGTGGTGAATCCGGCGGAGGCGCGGGCGGCGG
>CAYTJL010000325.1:0-9529 GCA_964437785.1 uncultured Polyangiaceae bacterium | reverse complement strand
TATCTGGATAGAACATCGAAAATTCATAAAACTGCCCGCCGCTCTCCTTCTTCGTTTTGAACCCTTTGCCGCGGCGGAGCCATAACTGAGCCCGAAAGCGCCAGAGGACATCGAAATATTTGCCGAGCGCATTAGGCTCGACTGTACCGTGCCTCGAATACGGGAAGAGCACCAATTCAGAAATATCGACCGCCCAATCCCGCACCGCCTCCCCGCCAACATAAAATTGCACCGCACCTTCGGCGGTCATCCATCGCTGTTGTGAGCCGGATTCAAGGACAAATACTTCGTCCATCCGCGTCACAGCGCCAAAGCCGACAACAGAGACATATTGAGCAAGCGGAGCTTTATCGGACGCTGCAATCAATAATTGAAGCTCGGGGGCTCCGCCGCCGTTCAGGTTCCACGGGTGTTCTGCGAACTGCGCGCGATCATACAAGCTGACCGTGACGAATGGGCTCTCATCGCTGGCCTCTTGCCCTGCCGCCGCAATTGCCTTCCACACCTTGCCCTCCGCGGCCACTTCGGGCGCTCTGGGCTCTCCCCTCTTCCCTCCAACACAGCGGATCGTCTCGCTCACGGGGGCGCGAGCCCGGCCGATCAAAATGACGGTCGGCGTGCCATGCCCCGGGATATACGCTCCGCTCGTGTCGATGATGTCGGTGAGGTCCCATCGTGGGAGCACCTCCTCGACCAGCGACACACCAAACTCCCGCTTGATAAACGCGTTGCCCGTAATCTGGCCAACAAAGGCGCCGTTCGCGCCGAGCGAAAAGAACCGCTCGCAAAACGGAGCCGCCAGACCATATCCCCCTGTCGCCGAAGCGGGCCAAAACACCCTGTAGTCATCACGCTTCTTGGGGTCTTTGGGGGTCACGTACGGCGGATTCCCCACCACCACGTGAAAGGCCCTCTTCAAAAACGCCGCGTTCTCGGCCCTCTCCTCCTCCGTGGCGTATTTCGACAACCGCCCCTGCGCCTCGAACAGCTCGCCCTGCGCGCCTTGCCCTCTCGGTCCCTCCCACGGGATGAGCGAGTCCAATGCCCTCAAGTTGAGCACGAGCTTGCTCAGCTCTTCCATGTCCTTGACGCCGGTCCTGGTCATCACCTCGAGCAGCAGCCGAAACCGCGCCACGTCCACTGCATACGGGTTGATGTCACACCCCCACACGCTCGCGAGTGCCTTGACCGACGCGTCCCAAGGCGTAAGCCCCCTCTCGCTCCAATAGTCCGCCATCCTACGAAACGCGCCGGTCAAAAAGTGCCCGCTCCCACACGTGGGATCGAGCACCCGGAGCGCCTCCCCCTTGTTGGCGAGCGCCTCCGGGTCGAGCTCCGCGAGCGCGGGCACGAGCGTTTGATCGAGGATGTACTCCTCGACGAAGTCCGGTGTTTGGAGCAGGGCATACCGCTCGCGCACGTCCCCATCGAGGTCTTGATACAGGTCGCCCAAGAACCGGCCGTCGAAGTCGCCCGCGGACCAGTCATACACCAGATCGCCTTTGCCGTCGCGTTGATGCCAAAGCTCCCAGACCTCTTTGCAAAGGTCCTCTTTGGGGAGCGGCAGCTCGTCGGGGAGCGGCGTGAAGAGCGCCGGGAAATCTTCGGCCAAGTCGCGGAACACCCACGTGAGATACGCGCGCACGCCGAGCGAAGGCGCCACGTCGTGGAACGTTTGATAGCCACGATCGCCGCGGATCCTGGGCGGATCGAGCAACCCGAGGTCCTCCAAGACACGCACGTACACCGTTCGGAGCAAGAGCTGCACCGCGGAGCGCCCCGCGAGGAGATCGATGTAGTCGTCGCGCGAGCCGCCCGTCTCCGAAGCTTCGTGGAGCGCCTCGACCCGCTTTTGCAGCGAAGGGCTCTCGCGCACGGCGGCGACCGCCGCTTTGGCGATGGCCTTCTCCAGCTTTTGCAGCGCTTTCTTGAGCGCCTCATACGCGGCTTGCTTCATCCCGCATTCCTCCGCGCGCGCACGGACATTTGAAGGGCCAAGAGCTCGGGGCACCGGCCGGCGAGGCTCCTCCAGCTCCCTTTGAGCGCGCTCATCGCGCGCTTGCGCCCTTTGCCGGGCCCGCTCCCGCCAAAACCACGGAGGAGCGGCTCGGCCCAACGCTCTTTGGGGTCACACTCCTGTCTCACCTCGGCAAAGCCGGTGACGTCGAGGCGGTCGGCGTAGAGCGCGAGCATCCAGACCTCTACCTCCTGATGAGCCACACACGCGAGCAGCTTGCCCTCGTGCTCGCGCTGCCGCGCCTCGGCCCGCTCTTCGTTGCGCTCGCGGTTGCAGTCCCGATCGACGATCAAGAGAAAGAGATCGACCATCGGATTGTTCTTGATGATTGTATCAATCACCTTCGCGTCGAGCGCCTCGCTGGCCCCGCGCAGGCGCGGCTCCGCGATGACATCCACACGGCTCGGGATCTCCGCATCATTCAGCATCGCCTCCACAACAGGCTTGACGATGTATTGATCGAGCGCCTGATCCTCCGGGATGATGAGCACCTTCATAACGCTCGCTCCAGCCACCCGGTGGAGATGAGATGATCGAGGTGCTCCGCGTCGCGCAGCGTCTCGAAGTGGGCGAGCGAGCGAAGCTCGGAGCACACCGTCTCGCCGCTCACGGGATCGCGGGCAAAGGCGACCACCGCGCCGAGCGCTTCGGCCGAGAGATGCGCGAGGAGCCCGGGAGAGTGGGTGGTCGCGAGGACTTGCACCTTCCTCCGCGCCGCGACATCCTCGAAGAGCTCGGCCAGGAGCCGAATGCGCGAAGGGTGCAACCCCACGTCCGGCTCTTCGATCACGACGAGGGAGCCCTCCTCACACGTGAGCAACGCGACGATCAGGCCCAAAAAGCGCAGCGTCCCGTCAGACATGCTCCGCGCCGACACACGCTCTCCTCCCCGCTCGACCACGAACATCATCACCTCACCGAGCTTGGTCCGATCGAAGTCAATCGCCTCGACCGCGGGCGCGCAAAGCTCGGAGAGCCAATCAACGACATCTTGGAGGAGATCCGCTGAAAATCGCGAAAGAACGGGTGAGATGTTCTCGCCGCTCGTGCCGAGCTCGCTCCCCTCCGGGCGGTAATCGCGCATCGCTTCCGGCCGGACATCCAAGAACACCGAGCTCGAGAGAGCGCTCTTGATCTCTGCCACGTCCGCGTCACTGCCGCCGAGCAGAGAGAGCCCAGATCCCGGCCGCGACAGCGCGGCGAGGCGCTGCCCCCGTGCATCCACGAGCTCCTCCCGCTCGATCAAGGCGTCTTTACCAATAGAGACATTGATTCGATGGGTCGTCACCTGCTGGCCGAGCGCCCACGTGGACGCGATCGAGAAGCGCGACGTCCCGCGTCGCGCCGCCTCCGCGAGGTGCCCCCGGATCGGCGACCAAGCCTTGGCTCCGCGGAGCACGTCGCTCAACACCATGGTGCGCGCGGCCCCTTGGAGGAAGCGGAGCGCGTCGAGGACGTTGCTCTTGCCAGAGCCATTGGGCCCGACCAAGAGCGTCACGGGCGACAAGCGCACGGTGCGCCGCGTAGGCTCGCTCGAACCAAAGCTCTTCCAGCTCTCTGGAACGAGGGTGGTCAACATGAGGTCTTCTCCTCAGGAGTCTTGTCACGCTGCAAGGTCGCCCTCCTCCAACAGACAGATCGCCGCCATGTCCGGGGTATAAGGCAGCCCATACAGCTCATTGAGCCGCACTCGGCCATCGTGCACGCCGCCCGGCAACGCCAAGACGATGAGGCCATAGCGGCCGCCGCGGGAGCGCTCATAAAGGCCCGAGAGCCAGTCCATGAGCCCCAAAGGGCCGAGGAGCGAGGGGCGGGCGAGCACCGTTGTCACACCGGGGCGCGCCAAAGGAGCCCGCGCGTCGGGGCCGATCACCGCCCTCTCCAAGCCATCGCGGAGGGCGCTCGACGCCCAGCCCCAACGGGGCTCCGATCGGCCGTCCTCGATCACCGCATCATCCCAGAGATCCGCGTCTTTCAGCGCTTCGATGAGCGTGCGGTCGACGTCGATGAAGCGCACGAGATCAGGGCCTCTTGCGTCGCGGAGGGCCGCGGTGAGCTGCTCGGAGAGGACGTGATGGCGCCCCGGCGCGAGCGCGGTCACGCGAAAACCACCCTGCGGGAGCGCGGCCAAGAGACCTTTGATGTCGATGGCGCCGCCCGGCCCAACGCGCTTTCGAGGGATAATCGGATCCACCAGCACGGGCGCGGGCGGGCGCTCGGGCTCTTCGACGGCCTCGACCACGAGGCCATCCCGAAGGGCGAGCCCAACCCTCGTGAGCGCGGCGCGAAGATCGGTTGGGTCGGCGACGTGTTGATACTCTTGTCGCAGCGCCTCGACGAGCGCGTCCGGCCCAATGCCGACACGGAGCTTGGGACGGTACTTTTCGAGCGCGGCCTCGAACGATACCGGCGGTGTAAAGAGCGCTTCTTCCGGCGTCCGTGCGACATCGGGGCAGAGCGCGAGCGTGGCTTGAAGGAGCGCGCCCGCGTCGGCGCCGAAGCGGCGAAGCGCGCCTTGGATCTCGGGAGAGACCGTGCGCCATACGAGATCGCGCGCGCCCGCGAGGGGCAGCGGAGGCCAGTTTGCATGGGTGATGAGCGCATCGCGAAGCGTGGTGATGGCCTCGTCGGTCCACGGGGGCCGCGCGACGATCGACACGCGATCGATCGCGTCGAGCGACGCCGCAGGCTGGAGCAACACGGCGGCGAGGCGCGCGTACCCGAGCGCGGAGGTCCCTTCGTCCGAAGGCAGACGCGCGGGCAACGCGCGGGCGATGACGTCGACGGGGGCGAACCCGGCGCGCGGGAGGAGATCCGATGTCGTGCCGAGGAGCCACGCAGCGGCGCTGGATCCGCTCCTGAGCGCGTCCGCGAGATCGGCGCGCGGAGCCTCCTCGCTCGTTCGAACGACGCCGTCCACGAGGCCCGCGCGCACCGAGAGCCGCGCAAACTCAGCCCCGATCTCACGCTTCAGCGCGGCAGCGAGCTCCGCGAGGGTCGACGGTTGATCGAGGTTGCGTGGAGCCGGAGGTGGTGCCGGCGGTGGTGACGTGATGGGGATGGGCAGCGGAGGAGACGAGGGCGCGAGCACGGCGCGGAGCCGCTCGATCGCGGCCTCGGCCGTGGGTGGACGCGCGGCGAGATCGGGAGAGAGCGCGTCTTGAAAGAGCGCGCCGAGGTGCGCTGCGATCGGCTCCGGCAACGTATCGGGAAACATCGAGACGTTGATGGAGGGGCGCTCGCCGCTCTCGGGGCGGCCGTGGAACGGGTGCGCGCCTGTCATGATCTCGTAGATCACGAGCCACGCGGCGAAGAGATCGAACGCGGGCGTCCACGTGCGTGTCTCCCAAAGGAGAGGGTCCTTGTAGGCGACGCTGCCGACGGTGAGCTCGCCGCTCGCCGTGCGATCTTTTTCCATGCGGCGAACGAGGCCCAGATCGATGAGCGTTGGGCGCGCGTCTTTGCTCAGGATCACGTTCTCGGGTTTCACGTCGCGATGGAGGAACCCCGCGTCGTGGAGCGCGCCGAGCGCGCCGAAGAGCCCTTCGCCGAGGACGAGGAGCTGATCTGCCGCGAGCGGGTCGCCTGCGCCTGCCCACGTGCGGCCGTCGACGCCGTCGGTGTAGTCGAGCAAGAGGGCGGCGCCTCCCTCGAAGGAGGCGAGATCGTGAACGCGGATGAGGTTCGGGTGATGAACGATCCCGAGCGCTTCAGCCTCGTGTTTGAGGGCGTCCGCGTGCTCGGCGTCGGCGATCTTGGCGGCGAGCGTCCTGTCGAGGAGCGCGTGCTGCACCTTCCAGATCGTGCCTGTCGCGCCTTCCCCGAGGTGCTCCACCAGCGTGTAGTCATGGATGCGATCGCCTGCTTTGAGCGCTTCGCGGCGCGGCGCGGCGCTTGGTCTGCCTGCGTCGGCCAAAATTTTGTCGAGGTGTTGCGCGACCTCCGCGCACGCGGGTCGATCGTTCGGTGTGAGCGCGAGGAGCAGTCGAACGAGGCGTGTGAGCTCCGCAGGCGCGGGCTCACCGCCCACGTGGAGCGGCGGGATCTCGAAGGGATGGAGCGCGTCCTCGGCGTGCTCGAAGAGCGGGCGGCCGTTGAAGAGCTCGAAGAGCACGGCGCCGAGCGAGAACCGATCGCTCGCGATGGTGGCCTCGCCGGTGCGGAGCAGCTCGGGCGCCATCGCGCGGTAGCTCGGATCGACGAGCGCGCCGGCCGAAACGCTCGGCGCTTGGCCCGTGAGATCGCGCGCGAGCTCGAGCGCGGTGAGGCGCACGGCGGCGGGCGAAGGATCGGGCGAGACGAGGATCGCGTCGATGGAGAGCCTGCGGTGAACGATGGATCGATCGTGGATCCAGGCGAGCGCCGCGGCGACGCGCCTCGCCACGCGGAGGCGATCTTCGAGACCGGGCTTGTGCGTCGCGATCCAGGTCGAAGCGGGCAGGAGCGGTGTCGTGTCCTCGAAGCGGAGCACGATGCTGTGGGGGTGCTCGATGATCTCGTATTCGCAGTAGTCGAGCAGATCGGGGCCGCCTTTGAGGCGCGCGTGGAGCGTGGCCTCGCGGAGCGCGTGATCGCGCACGCGCTTGCGAGCTTTGTCGTTGTCGCCTCGGACCTCGTACACGTGGAGGATGCGGCGCTCGCCGAACGCGGCTTTGCCGAGCCACGCGTCGAAGGGGCGGCCTTCGGAGGCGAGCCGCTCGATCAGCTCGTATTGACCGATGCGGGTCGGCAAGCTGACGGGCACGCCATCGCTGAAGACGTTGAGCACGTCGCGCTCTTGTGCGCGCGTGAGCCTCTGGCCCGAGAGCCCCCACACGCTCGGATCCGTGAGCATCCTCGCGACGTCTCGCTTGGTCGCGACGAGGTGCGCGTAGTCGGGCGAGATCGCCATGAGCGCGTCGGTGCCGGACACGACCACGATGCCTTGCACCCAGACCTCGCGCAGCGCTTTGCTCTTCGTGGTGAGGCTGCCTTTGAGCGTGCGCGCTTTGTCGAGCACGAGCGGGATCGGCGACTGCACGACGGTGCCGTCGTCGAGCTGCCATCGATCGCGGTTGCCCGTGATGCGGCCCCCCCATGATTTGAGCTCGACCGTGAAGACGGCGTGAGGCGCGAGGATGAGCAGATCGTGCTCGTAGGTTTGTCCGCCGCGGCGGCCCGTCGCGAGGTCGACGTTGGAGTAGACCTGATAGTTGTCCGGCAGCGCGTTCACGACCATGTCGATGCCGCGCTTCTCGCCCGCGTGTTTGGGTTGTCCGATCGCTTGGTGGCGCGCGGGCATCAGGGCACCTCTTCGGTTGGAGGTGGGTGGAGGCGTGGTGAGCCTGCGAGGTAGCCCTGCGTGAGGAGCCCGGCCGCGACGGATGTTTCGACGCAGTGCTCGGCGTAGGCGCGGCGCGTGGCAAAGAGGGTGGAGGCGATCGAGTCGGTGGTGGCCCACGACGCGGGGGCTTCGGCGCGGCCGGTGGAGCGGAGCTCGTGCGCGAGCAGCCAGCCGAACGCGAGCGGATCGGGCTCTGCGTGGCGCGCGCGCGTCTCGTTGAATCCGCCGTCGCCGAGCGTGAGGACGCCGAGGCTCACGAGGTTTCGTTGGACGAGCCAACGTGTCTTCTTCGAGGCTTCGCTCGGCATGTTCTCGGTCATGGTACGCGCGAAGAAATCAGACCACGCATCGACGGTGATGAGGTCGGCGTCGTGGGGGGCGAGCGGCTCGTCGGCGATGGCGAGCTGAGGGAGGATGAGCGTCGTGACAGCGCGTAAAATCCAGGGTCTCGCCGCGTGGAGCCGGCCATAAAGGAGGTTCAACCGGCGGCCCGGGCTGCCTTCTTGGAAGAGCCGGAGCCACGTCGAGCGGAGGATCGTGCTCGTCGCGGGATCGCGATCGAGCAGCGATTGCCGGACGATCCGCAGCGTGTCGAGGCGGCGCGCGCGGCTCGCCTGCGGGAGGACCGCGTGGCCGTGCGCCTCCCAATCCGCGATGGATTGGCCGTTGTTTGCCGCGAGGAGGAGGGCGACCGCGTCCTTTTCGTTGAGCGTGCGCGTCCAGCTTCCGAGGCGCTCCTCCTGGTTCGAACGAGCGTTCAAACGAGCCTCGCCTCGGGGAAGATCGTATCGGCGAGCTCCACGGCGAGCGGGCTCTCGCGAAGGCCAAAGACACGATCGAACGTCTTGCCGGCGGCCTTTGCAGCGCGGAGCTCGGCGACCGAGAGGATGCGAGGTTCGTTGGCGCGAAGCTCGACGGTGGCGAGGCCGATCGCGACGTGCTCGGCGGTGCTGCCCACCACGAAGGTGATTTGATCGTGGAGCGAGAGGCCGGTGTTGGCGGCGGCGAGCGCTGCCGCGATGCGACCGCCCGAGCCTGGCAGCTCCACGATTTGGTGATGCGGTTGGACCTTGGTCAGCTCGGACAGCGCGCCGCTCGCGGGCAGGCCGAGCGCGCGGGCGGCTTCGCGGAGGAAGCTTGTCGTGTCGAGATGGATCTCCGCGGCGCTGGCAGCGGAGGCGACGATGGCCCCGGCTTCTTCTTCGGTGAGGGATCGGCGGGGATCCTCGGGCCAACGCGCGAGGTCGAACGGGACGGGGAACGCGCCCGCCAAGTCCTCGTGCATGATCTCGATGAAGGCGCGCCACCCGAGCTTGCGCCGGAACCGATGCCACCGCGCGTGATCGGGCTCGGTTAAGCGCGGCTCGCGCACCCCTGCGGCTTCGAGCCGGGCGATCGAGCGCAGCGTTGTCGCGAGGAGAGCGGCGTGCATGGGGGACCGTGGAGGGGCGGGAGGAGCTTGCGCGCCGCACTTTCGCTAGATCCGACGGGCGAGGCAACCCCCTCGTGTGAAGGGATGCGGACGTCTTCAACAAGGACAGACAAGGTATTGAGCCCAAGCTGCGCTGGGTTGAATAGCGCTGGCCTTGGCCGTCACGTGCATTGCAGAATCATCCAACATGGGGCAAAGCTCATTGCTTTGAGATCAGCGTCGCGGATCCAGTAATAGATATTCCCCACGTCGCCCCACATCATATTCGCCTCATCCACGCTGTTGATTTGAAACAAAAGGCGCCAGTCCCGAGCGTGTGTTTTAAGCTCTTCAACACGTGGATCCTTGGGCACCTTGCCGTAATAAATCCCTGCGGTGACCAACGCGCACTCCTCCGTCATGTCGTTTTGAATCAGCCCGGCGTGGCCAAGGAGAAGACTTCTATCTGGGGAGTCGACCGAAAGCGCCTGATAAAGAAGCCCATAAATTTCTCCTTGCTCCGTGTCGAACCCAATGTTCCTCACCGTGATGGAGTAAGGATCAGGCAGCGTCAAGATAGGCTGAAAATCCAGAGAACACTCTTTGTAGCGTGCGCGCTCCGGGAGGTCGTCGGGCCAGTCTGCGACTTCTTGGCCGACACCGGGTGGGACGTAAAGAACCGCGAAGCTCCCCGCATCTGCGGGGTCAAATCCCCATGTGCGTTGTTGCGCGTCATAGAAAAAGAGCAACGTCCCAGCGTTGGGGAGGTCCCAGTCAG
>CAYTJL010000324.1:0-9556 GCA_964437785.1 uncultured Polyangiaceae bacterium | reverse complement strand
TGATGACTTGATCCGCCAGGTATTGGGTGATGAAGCCATTGGCGCCGGTTGCCGAAGTGACGCGCCCGCTGATGCCGAATTGCGCACAATGCGCGTCGCCCGCTGATGTTACGGCAGCAACCACGACAGGTCCGCTGGTGGTGATCGCCGGGCCGCCGCTGTCGCCGCTGCACGGACCGCCGTTGATCGGGTTATTGCCAGAGTTGGCCTCGTTATAATAAACGAGGAGCGAGTCTACCCCGTTGATCGGCCCAACCTTGTGCATCCTCACGGAGTTTTCGTAAGTTGCCGGGTTCATATTGGTCGGGTCACCAATCACTCCATACCCGATGAAATCAACCACGGTGCCAGGTCCCAAATTGTCCTGCGCGGGGGTCATCACCGGGATCACCGGCGTTTGGGCGTTGGCCCCTTGGAACTTGAGCATGCAGAAGTCATGCGTATTGGCATTGGCGTTGTACGAGGGGTCGCGCACCGCGGAGCCGGCCATGATGTTGATGTAAGGACCGTTGGCGTAGTCGTTGGCCATGGTCAGGACCTGCAGCGGGTCCTGTGGAGTGCAGCAGTGCGCTGCGGTCAGCACGTACCCGATGCCGTTCTTAACCTGGACGATGGTGCCCGTGCACTCCGACTGCTGGCCCAGCAAGGCGACCACGGCCTTGTGCGTCGTGTCCGGCGACCCATTGATGATCGGTGCGCTGGCTTGGGCGGGGTTCTCCTGCGGCGGGGTGGGGCCGAGCCCACAGCCGGAGAACGCGACCAGGAACGGGACCGAGAGGACGAGACGACGCATACAACCCTCCGAAAAAGCAGCGAAATACCAAGCGCACCTCGTGTGCGCTTCCTTGCGCGCACCTCATGTGTGCGCTCAAGGACCGCCCATTGTGCGCGGAGCGCGCGCGCCGTCAACAGATACCGTTTTTGGCGGAAGATTCGCCTGATTTTGAACCCGGAGTCCGGGATTGGGTGCCCCGGGGCTGACTGGCTTTAAGGCGTGCGCAGCCTCGCCAAAAAAATGTCCGTCAGTCCTGCGGTTGTAAGCGGGCCCCCGCCAAAATCGATAGTGCCATTAAATGAGCCACTCGCGATCAAACCGTTTGAGGTGACCCCCAAGATACCTCCGTTGCTGCCACCGGGATCATCGAAAGCGCGGCTCCACAGGTGCGCGCCGCTCGCATCCAGAACAGCAATGTATGCGGCATCTGGACCGTTTACCACGAGAGGGCCGCCGCCAAAATCAACAGTCCCTTGAATGGAGCCTGACAGAATCACCTCTCCAGCGGCGTTCACGTGAACGCCGGTTACATATTGCGTCGAGGCGTCTCCGAACCGTTTGCTCCAAAGATGGTTCCCCGTTACGCCGAGCTTGACCACGAAGATGTCGTCGTCTCCAGCGCTTGTCATCGCGCCCCCGCCCAAGTCGATCGTGCCTTTAAAGGTGCCGGCCAGAATAACGTCTCCATTGGCGTCGAACGCGATCCCGCCATTCCTCTGCGATGCTGAATCGCCGAACCGCTTGCTCCAGAGGTGGGTCCCGTCGGACGCAAAGCTCGCTACGTAGACGTCCTCGTCGACATCGGACGATGACATCAGCAAGCCGCCGCCGAAATTGATGCTCCCCGCGAACGTGCCCGTCAAGGCGACGTTGTCGGCCGGATCCACGGCGATTTTGAGGTTGGTTTGAAACCCGGAGGTCAGCGAGAATTCATGGTGAGCCATGCACGAATTGAGCGAGCTGTATTTTACCCAAGCGATATCTGCTCCGGGAGAATTAACGCCGCAGCCGAAATCGGCCCCGGGTTGGATAGCCCCTGCTACGACGACGCTGCCCAGGCTCGCGCTCGCAATGGCATCTCCCACGCCCGGGAACACCAAGCTAAACAGATGATTGCCCCCTTCGTCGTACTTGGCGACGAACATGTTGTTGAAGCTGCCGTTCTGTACGGGGCCGCCGCCGAGGTCGGTCCCAACCGCGCACGCCCCGGTCACCCACACATGTTTCGTGGACGTGAACGCTGCTCCAACCGCAATGTTCTGTTGCGCAAAACCCGGAAAGATTTTACTCCACACATGTCCGCCGTCCGCGCCGATCTTGGCGAACGCGATCCCATACTTCTGCGGCAATCCAACCGGCGGGCCGCTCAGCGCCCCACCTCCGAAATCCACGGCGCCGATGATGCGCGAGAGCAAATAGCTTTGCCCCAAATTGTCGACAGCGAGGGCCGTGGCGCCCTGGGCGTTGGCGTCCCCATACCGATTGGCCCACACGTAGTTGCTCTGGCAGGTGCCTTGGCAAACCCCGCTCTGGCAGTCGCCCCCGGTCCCGCACGTCTTGTCGTCCGGGCACTTGGGGCACATGGAACCGCCGCAGTCCACGTCGCTCTCGTCGCCGTTCTTCTCCATGTCCGTGCAGGTCGCCGCGCAAACACCGTTGGCGCACGAGCCGCTCACGCAGTCTTCATTCACGCTGCACGGGCTGCCCGCGGCGCACGGATCACACGTGAGCCCGCCGCAGTCGACGCCGGTCTCGTCGCCGTTCGAGGTCATGTCCTCACACGTTGGCGCAGCGCACGTGTGGCCGGGCAAACAAACCTTGCTCGTGCAGTCGGTGCCGACCAAACACCCATCGCCGTCACCACACGGACCGCACGCGGAGCCGCCGCAGTCGACGCCGGTCTCGTTGCCGTTCTTCTCGTTGTCCGTACACGACACGTCCGCCGGATAAGGCTGCGGATCGCCGAGCCCCGCCACGAGCTGACAGCCCGCCATCCCCACGACGCCGACAAGCCCCATCCACCGCGCTCGCTCGAGCGACCAACGTTGATGACCCATCACCCTCACCACGCCCCCTTCACGCTGAACCCCTGCGCGCCCACGCTCACCGCCACCTTGGGCTTGTCGTCCGCGCCCAGGGTCGCCTTGGGCGCCGTCGCAAACACGATGATACCCGCTGCGAGCGCCGCCCCACCCACGATGAGCCCCGCGTTGGCCACGTTGGCGAGCGTGGTAGCGCTCTTGTGCAAATCGAGCCCGGTCGCGTCGCAATACGACACGTCCGGCGAACAATGAGCCTTCATGTCGCCCGCCTTGGCCAAGGTGAGCCCGCCCGTAATCGCACCTACGATGAGCCCCGCCACACCTACGCTCCCCACCGCGACACCCGCGATCCGCTGCGTCCCCCAAAACGGCACCGGCGCCGAGGCCCCTTTTCCAAGGCCCTGCGCGCTCGGGTCGATCGGGAGCAAAGGCACCTCCACCGTGACCGAGCCCGCGGTCGGGACAACCACCTTGACCGACCACGGTTTGCGCCCAGGCGCCGACGCGCTCACCTCGTGATCGCCGGGATCCGCGGGGATGGCGCTGCCCCAAGCACCCTCTTTGGAGGGCTTGCCGTCCCACAAGACCTCCAGCTTGTCGACGCGGCTCGCCGCAGGCACCGAGAGGATGATCGAAGGGAGCTTGTTCACGAGCAGATCCGCGCGCCGCTGCGCCTCGGCGCGGCGCACCTCGTCACGCGCCCTCTTGGCGAGGGCGAGCGCGTCGTTGAACGCCCCCCACGCGCTCGCGAGCTTGCCCCATCGCTCGTAACAATCCCCTAGGCGAAGGCTCCCGCCGGGCGTCGGATCAAGCCGCTGCGCCTCGGCGAACTTGGGGCAAGCCTCGGCGACCTTGCCCTTTTGCAAGAGCACCTCCGCGTCACGAAAGAGCGCGTCCGCAGCGGCTTGATCCGCGAAGCTCGCGTCCCCTCCATACGCCGGAGAGGCCAAAACGAAGGTGGCGCAGAGCAACGATGCTGCGGTGAGAGGGCCCCGGAGGCGCCGAGCTTGGGTGTTCATCGGCGGCGAGCATATCACCGGTGCGGTCGCCCGCACCCCGGCCCGATCGGCCCTCCTGCGCAATCATCATGATCGCCTCGCCGCCCCACGTTCGTGATAAGCGGCCTCATGCCTCGACACGATGGTCGCTCGCCGAACGAACCGCGGCGAGTCGAGATGATCACCGGATTTCACCACAACGCCGAAGGATCGGTGCTTTACACCGCCACGGGCGCGCGCGGCCGCACACGGGTGCTCTGCACCGCGTCGATCGAACAAGGCGTTCCAACATGGATGGTCGGCCGCGGCGCCGGCTGGCTCACCGCCGAATATCAAATGCACCCGCGATCGAGCCCCGCCAAACGCGAGGCGCGCGACGGTCGCGGCAAACCGCCGAGCGGCCGAACCCAGGAGATTCAACGCCTCATCGGCCGCGCCCTCCGCGCCGCCGTCGACCTCGACGCCATCGGCGAACGCACCATCGCCCTCGACTGCGACGTGCTCGAAGCCGACGGCGGCACCCGCACCGCGTCCATCACCGGAGGCTTCGTCGCGCTCGCCCTCGCGATCGACAAGCTCACGCGCAAAGGCGCGCTCGAACGCCGCGTGATCCGCGCCGAGGTCGCCGCGATCAGCGTCGGCCACGTGAACGGCGAGATCGTCACCGATCTCGACTACGCCGAGGACAGCGCCGCGCGCGTCGACATGAACCTCGTCGCCACGCGCGACGGCTCCATCATCGAGGTGCAAGGCACCGCCGAGGGCGAGGCCGTCCCGCGCGCCGACGTCGATCGCATGATGGACCTCGGCCTCGCGGGCATCCTCACGCTCACCACGATCCAACGCGAGGCGCTCGATCGCGCGGGCGTCGCGCTCGCAACGTTGATGGAGGCCGCGTCGTGACGAGCCCGCCGCTCTTTACGCTCGTCCTCGCCACCGAGAACCGCGGCAAGCTCAAGGAGCTGCGCGCCATGCTCCGCGATCTGCCCGTGGATCTGGTCGCGGTCAGCGACGTCGTCAAAGACCGCGCGCCCGTCATCGAGGACGGCCTCACCTTCGAGGACAACGCGCGCATCAAGGCCAACGCCGCCGTCGCCGCCACCGCGATGATCTCCATCGCCGACGACTCGGGCTTGGAGGTGGACGCGCTCGGCGGCCGGCCCGGCGTGCGATCGTCGCGCTTCGCGGGCGAGGGCGCGACCGACGCCGAGAACAACGCGAAGCTCCTCGAGTCGCTCGCCGAGGTCGAGGACGATCAGCGCCGCGCGCGGTTTCGCTGCGTCATCATCGTGAGCGATCCGTTCGCGGAGGGCGCCGCGCGCGAGGTCATCGCCGAAGGACGCTGCGAGGGCATGATCGCGCGCGAGCCGCGCGGCGGAGGCGGGTTTGGCTACGATCCGCTCTTCGTCGTCGAGGGGTTCGGCCGCACGCTCGCCGAGCTCACCGACGCCGAGAAGAACCAGGTGAGCCACCGCGGCCGCGCCGTCGCCGCGGCGATCCCCGCGATCCGCGCCATCGTCGAGCGGCAGCGCGCGATCGCCGAGAAGCTCTAAAAAAAGCCTATCCGCGGCCCGAGAGGCCCCAGCGCTTCATCGCGCGCTGGATGAACTTGCGGTTGACCCCCGCGAGCTCGGCCGCGCGCGACACGTTCCCGCCCGTGCGCTCGAGCGCGAGCATCACGTACGCTCGTTCGTACATCTCGGCCACGCGCTCGCGCCCGGCGAAGAGCGGCTCCGTGAGATCGACCTGCGCAGGCGCGACGGGCAAAGGCACCGAGACGGGCGTCGCGTCGCTCACCCCTTCGCGCGGCGGCGCGGGCCATCGCTCCACCGTCGACGCGAGCGCGGGCCTCCCGAGCGCGACCGCGCGCGCGACCTCGTTGCGCAGCTCGCGCACGTTGCCCGGCCACGATCGCGCCGCGAAGCTCGCGACGAGCGTTTCGGGCACCGGAGCGCCCTTGGTGATCTGCTGCTCGAAGTGGCGAAACAGGAGCGGCACGTCCTCCAAGCGCTCGCGGAGCGGCGGGAGGCGGAGCGGGATCACCGCGAGGCGATAGTATAAATCCTCGCGGAAACGGCCGCGATCCACCTCGACCATGAGCGGCCTGTTGGTCGCCGCGACGATGCGCACGTCCACCTGCCTCGGCGAGTTGGAGCCCACGCGACGGATGGTCCGCTGCTCCAGCGCGCGCAACAGCTTGGGCTGCAAATCGAGCGGCAGCTCGCCGATCTCGTCGAGGAAGAGCGTGCCGCCGTTCGCGGCCTCGAACGCGCCGGGCCGGTCCGTGAAGGCCCCCGTGAACGCGCCGCGCACGTGCCCGAACAGCTCGCTCTCGATCAACGTCGCGCTCACCGCCGAGCAGTCGAACACGATGAAAGGCCCGTTCGCGCGGCGGCTCTCGTCGTGGATCGCCTCGGCCGCGAGCTCCTTGCCCGTGCCCGTCTCGCCCTCGATGAGCACCGTCTGATCGGTGGGCGCGACGCGCTCGATGAGCGCGAAGACCCGGCGCATCGCGGAGCTCTTGCCGATCATCCTGCCCGCGCGCTCACGCAGCGAGAGCGGCAGCTCGATCACGTCGTCGAGCATGCGCAGCCGCAGCGTGGAGCCGCCGAGCGTGATCTGCGAGTCGGGCCGCGCGAACGCGTCGATGATGCGCGAGGAGTCGAGCACCGTGCCGTTGCGGCTGCCGCAGTCGGTCACGCGGATGGCGTCGCCCTCGACGCGCACGAGCAGGTGAAGGCGGCTCACCGTGGGGTCGTTGAGCGTCAGGTCGCAGGTGCGGCTGCTGCCGATGCGCGCTTCGGTCCCGGGCAGCTCGACGGTGAGGCCCCGATCTGGGCCCCGGACCACCTCGAAGCGGACCTTGCGCGCGGTGAGCTTCGGTACGTCGTTGGCCAGCGTGAACGGTAGCGTCGCGTCGTCCATCAGCGCATCAGCATAGCCGCGGGCTGATGCCGCGCTCACCGATCTTCGAGCAGATCGATGACCGTGAGGAGCAGGGCCGCCGCGAGGCGCACGTTCTCCGAGCCGCTCGTGTCAGCCACCTTGTTGAGGCGCTCGGAGAGGGCTTTGGCCTCCGTCGCGATCTCGGCGCGCTCGTCTACAGGGGGAGGCCCCGGATCGGTTACGTTCCACGCCATCACTTCAGTCATCGCTCCCTCCAATCCACACCTCCCAAGGCGCTCTCGTTACGATCGAGGAGAATCCTTGTTTCGCGCGCCCCGTTCGTCCTTTCGCGCAAGGCGTGCGCGTCAAACCCTGGTCCTGATCTCGATGGATCGGAGATCGATGAAGCCGACTCCGCCCTCGGGCTCGGCGTGCCACTCCCGTTGTGACTCAACGGCAGCGTCGCCCTCCTGAACACGATCGCCGCGCGCCAACGCGCGGATGACGTCCATGGGAGTCACCATGCCTGCGAGGCGGCCGTCGCCGTCGATGACCACCGCGCGGTGCACGTTTTCAAGGGCCATGAGGCGCACGGCGGACATGACGGGGTCGCGCGGGCGCACGCCGTAGATGACCTTGGTCATCACCTCTTCAACGCGGTTTTTGCCCTTCTTTTTGTGATCCGGGTCGACCAGATCGGTCTTGGAGATGACGCCGACGATGCGGCCATTTTCGATGACCGGGGCGCCTCCGATACGCTCGTCGGTGAGCAGTTGTGCAGCGCTGTCCAGCGTCTCGCCGGCGCCGACGACGACCACCTCGGGGGTCATGATGTCGCGAACTCGAAGCATGATGCCCTCCTCCCTTGTCCCTCCCTGAGGGGTCCGAGCGAAGGAGTAGCAGGCTTCGTGCCTACGGCTGTCGCCCCCGCTGGTGCTCACTCCGGTCGGGCTCGGGCAATGTCTGCGAGGAGGCTCAGCGATCGGTGGCAGGCTCCCCGAACAAACACTCCGGGTACCGTCGAAATCGATCGTCCCACGCGCCGTCGAGTGGATAGACCCCGCGCCAAAAAGCGTGAAGCTGGAGCGCCGGATAAAGGCGCTGGGGCGCGCTCGGATCTCGGAGTCGCGCTTGACTGACGAGATCGAGGCCAACTCCTTCGTAGAGGTACTCAACGAAATGGGCGCATGTGCCGTGCACGAAGAGGGGGAGCGCGCCGCGGACCAAGCGAGCCGTATCGACGCGCATGCCCTCGTTCCATTCGCAGCGCGTGCCGAGCTGCGAGTGTTCCAAGACGATCTCTTGGGACAACAGCACGACATCTTCGACGCGAATTTCGTCGACGTCTAACCGACGACCTGCCATGTTGGCGTACCAAGCGCCCTTTTCCCCGGTGCAGACGTCCCCGAGGTAGCTCTCCAGGTCAGGAGACTGCGGCGCGCTTCGCGTTGCGGGCAGGCCACGAATCATGAGCCCTTTGGGATTGGCGCATTGAGCACGAGGCCCTACGTAAATGGCGACATGAAGCGGAAACTCGCGAGGCTGCTTCGGATCGGGATCGTGCCAATGGATGATGACATCCCCTGGGCGTAGTAAACATTGGTCGCCCGCGTGGAAGCGAGTCAACGCCATGATAGCCCCTCAGCGAACGACCGTGACGAGCGCCAAATAACGAGCGCGGTCGGGCGACGCGTCAAAGGCGTCGAGCAGGGCCCTCATGCCCTCTACGCTCCAATGCTGGACGAGGAGGCGACCAGCCCTCACCGTCGCCGATGCGCGGAGCCCACGCGGAGCAGCAAAGACCCGCGCGAAGAGGGACGCTGCCTCATCGAGATGCGTTTGAGGGCACAACGCGCCGAGCGTCCAGATCAAGGTAGCGGCGACGTCCGGCCCTTCTGCGCTTGCGGGTGGCCACTCTGGGGAGAGCATGGGCTCGAGGCACGACAACACGGTGCGATAAAGGCGCTCAGAAGTGGCTGTGTCGAGCGCAACGTTGGGAGACCCCGCGACATCGAGGATCCCTTGGCAGGTCGCCCATGTGACGCGCTCGTTCTTGTCATTGATTCGGTGTTCGATCCAAGCGAGGTCGGTTCGCCGAAGAAAATGGAACGCCGATGGAAGCGCGAGGAGCGCTTGCTGTGTTGTGACGGGATTGGCGAGCCAAGCGTCGATGCGACGGGCGAGCAGATTGCCAATCTCGTTCACGATGGTTGGATCTCCACTATGCAGGAGGCGAGCGCGTTGGGCGGCCACCGAAGCCACCGTGAGGTCGCCATCATCACCCTTCAAGACAGCGGCGATGACCTGCAACGTCTCGGGGAGCGCAAGGTGACACGCCACCTCGATAACGGCGGCGAGGGCAGGTCGGCGGTCCCGAGCCCAGGTGTCTGCGTCGTTCGTCAGCCAGCTCCGCAGCGCGCTCGTGTGATGGGGCTGCTGCGTGAGCAGATCGGTCAGTTGGTGCACGAGCTTCCCCAACGACTCGGGATCCGAAACGTGCTTTGCGTCGTTCAGGAGGATCGACACCGGGGAGATCAAGATGGGCCAAGACTCCTGGATGGCGTGCCTTACGGTCTGTGCCGATGACCTTTCGTGAGGGATGTACACCGCCTTCACGTGGGGCCGCGCCTTGTAGGCTGTCACCCCTTCGGGCCAAGCATAGGACGCCGCCTCAAAGCCCGAGCTTTGACGAAACGGGTCCAGCTTCGAGGGGTCGCGCGCCACTGTCTGCTCCTTCGGGCAAGCTACCTGAAACGAGCGGGATCGACAAGCGTGGCGCGAACCAGCGCTTTGGCGCGGTCGCCGTCTTACGCCGCCTGGAGCTCGATCCGCGTGATCTCCGAGGGGGCCGCGAC
>CAYTJL010000323.1:0-9581 GCA_964437785.1 uncultured Polyangiaceae bacterium | reverse complement strand
CGCTCGCGAAGAAGATGGTGGAGGGGCTCTTGGCGGACGCGGCGGTGAAGACCGTGAAGTGAAGCGTTTTTACGGGTCTTCGAGGAGCGTGTCCCAAGCGGTGCCAACGCGGTAGCGGTTATTCTCTCTGATCAGCACATCGCGCTCGCAAAGATCCGCGATCTTTTGACCTGCACTCTGAGGTGTTAGGGAGAACGCCGAGCAGATGTCGTCAAAGGAGAGATAACCCTTGCTCTTGGAGGCGATCTCCCTCAGCGCAACGACACGCTCAGAGATGCTGTGTACAGTGACGTCGTGATCTGAAGCGCCGAGCACCCGATTGAGAATGAGCACATTTTTCGTGAGCCAGCTCAATTTGTCTTGAAGATCGCCTTGCAGCTCAGGATCGGCCTGCCCGCGCTCGCGCATGCGCTGATTGCTCAGGTCCTCCTCCAACCAAAACATAACGCGGGGGCGCTCTCTGAAGAGCGGCCCCACAATGTCCCTCCAACGCGGTGCATGAGAAGCGCCCATATGAAGAGCACCGACCAAGCCCGCGATGGTGTCGCGCACCTTGATCGCAACCTCGAACGCGAGATCTCCGCTCGTGATGCGCGCCTTGTTCTCGATGCGATGATGACGAAAGTCCTTGACCTCGATGAGGTAAAGTCGCCCTTGTCGCCGCCCTACAAAATCAACGACTTTGGTCCCGTGCCCAAGCGCGCGCTTGCACTGGGCACATCGCGCGATGTCTTTGCAATCGTCGCAAAAGAGCTTGCCATTCAAGCCCTTGATGCCATTTTCATGATCTCGGTGGCCGTCGTATTTGACGACCTCCCACGAGGGGCCGAATTCGAATCGGAGGCGACCTTCAAAGAAGACTGTCACGGCGCCTCCTTCTCTTCGAGCTCCTCCGGCTCACCCGCGAACAGGGTATTCTCGTGATCGTAGTGCTCGCTGTACGCTTGGATAATGGGGTTGCCTTTGATATGTCGCATATAGGCTCCCGACGTCACCTCTACCGCCCCGTCCGTCTCAGCCTTGGAGAACCCAAAGAAGCGCGTATCGACCTCGTGGGGATGATACTCCGCCTCCATCGAGATTTCCCTCGCCAAGAGGTAACTATGGGTCGCGACGAACGTCTGAACGCCCGCTCGGGACAGGTGTCTCAAGATACTCGCCACCTCCCTTTCGAGCTTGGGGTTGAGGTTCGCCTCGGGCTCGTCCCAGAACAAGATCGTCTGCTCGTTCAACGCGCCACACTTGATGAGGTAAGCCAAGGTCGCGAGCTTGCGGTGCCCCTCCGCGGCCATGGGCGCTTGGAGCGGGCCGCGTGACGTCATGATCTCGAAGGAGTTGGCGAGGGGCGCATGAGTCCGCTGCACGGAGCCGCCGATGCGCCGTTCGAGCCTCTCAAGCACGGGAACGAGCGCGGGCGAGACATCGCGGAGCTCGAGCTGATCGAGCGACGTGCAGATGTCGTAAAAGGTCTTGTCGAACGAGACCTTCCGCTCTCGATACTGCGCGGTGAAGCGCGGAAACATCGAGAGGACCTCGCGCGAAGGGATGAAGAGAGCCTCCGCCCGAATGGCGCGCCCCATTGGCGTACGGGCCCACATAGGTTTGCCCTCGTCGGCGATCCGCTCGATTTCGGCTTCCTCGCACTCCACGCGAACAACCGATGTATCCTCGGGCGCGTGCCAGCTCTGCACATTGCCCCCCAGCACGTCCGGGAGGCTATCGCTCGCGTCGCCATCCTGAAGGGCCCTCGCGTCAAGGGCCCTCAGCGGCGCATACAAACACTTGAGCACGTGGGTCTTGCCGGTGCCGTTCTCGCCGATGAAGACGTTGAGCCCCGGCGAAAACGTGATGTCGAGATCGCGAAACACCGTCACGGCGTGGAGCTTCACGCGCAAAATACGGCCGCAGGTGGGGGGCGCCTTCCACGCGGTCCACTCCGTGCCCCAACCACGCTTCACCGCGAGCGCGCCGAGCCCCGCGGCCATGGTCCTGGTCCCGCCGGTGTAATTGGCCACGACGCTCAGCTCCTCACCAGCGAAGCGCCTGTCTAAATCTTCTTCGATCCGCGAGCAAGCTTCGAGGACGTCGCGCAGCACGTTAACGTTGCTGACGCGCTCGACCCAATGGCGCTCGCTGCTCAAGCCTGTAGCCGGGACGATCGTCTCCTCGACCAACGTGTCGGATCTCTGTCCCTCGGCGGAGCAAAGAAAATACACGAAGTCCGGTTGCCCTTCAGCGATCGCGTTCACGATGGGCTCGGGCGAGCCGCCCACGCTGGCGACGAGCACCTTCTTCATGGCTTCTTCTCCAAGGGCTCTCCTCCGACCATCTGGGTCGCTTCCATAAAGGCGCGCTCTTCGTCGGTCCTCTTCGCATCACGGCCCCAAGCCTTCCAAAATTTTGGATCTCTTTGGAAGAGCGTTTGGGCGATCGCGGCGATGTCCCTCCGGGGGACGCCTGCCTCGATGGCCTCGCGGAGCTTTTGGATATGCTGTTTGGCCGTGGGCGCCCCCTTGTGCTGCACGGGGAGGTTGGACAATGCTACGAGCCTGTGTTTGTACTGTTGGCGAGCGATCTCCTCCTCGATTTCGCGCTGGGTGCGCATCCGAGAGAGGCTCATTCGCCCGTACCCTGCTCGGGTCTTGGCGCCGATCCCGAGCTCCAACAGCCCAAGCGACAGCCACTCGGAGGCGCGCTCAATCCAGCGCCGCGAACCGGAGAGCGCGACCAGATAACGGCCCCGCGCGGTCAAAAAAGGAATGGGGGTTGGCTCGTCCCAATCCGCGGGAGGCTCCGAACCTCCACGGCCATAATAATTGGGATGGTGGACCGTCATCACATCGAGATCGAGCGGGAGGCTCGTGTCATGCAGCTCAGGCATCCACCAAGCGTCATGGAACACGACGCAACCCGCCAGCGTGGTGTCCCCAAACAAGAGGGCATGATCACGTTTGGGCTCTCCGACCTTCTTCCACGTGGCCTCACCGAAGGTGTGCGCCGCGGCGCTCGCCAACCCTTTAAGCGCGCTGCCCGGTAAATGGGGGACTCCCCAGGTATGGAGCAAGGTGATGTTGGTCTCGCGGAGCGCGTGTGTGCCAAGACCAATAACGATGCGCCCCGTCGCTTCGGCCACGAAGAGGCGCGTCTCGCCACCTTCGATGCCGCCGTCGAGCGTTTGAAGCAGCGTCCTCCTTCGCTCAACAGCAGACCGATACCCCTCCGGGACGGCGGTGCCAGTGGCATCTTTGAGGAGCTCATGAATCCATGTGCCCGGGTCTCTCTCTTTGTCGCTGCGCTCGCCGTCAAGACGGAGCCCATGGAGGTATTTGTCGAGCCAGAGCCCAGCGTGGGTGGTGCCCTCGCGCTTCAAGTCAGAGAGGACAGCACGCCGGCCCTCAAGCGTCGCGGGCATCGGCGTCTCCCGCTTGAATCCCGAGCTCTCCTTGCACGAAGCGGCGATACCACACCACACACGCGAGCGCCTCGTGGGTGAGCTTCAGGTACCCCGCGAGATCGGCGCCACGCACCACGGCGAGGAGAGACTCTGCGCCATCAATCTTGGCGTCGACCCTCTTGAGCTGGCTCGCCATGTGATCGAGGAACGCGCGCTGGGGCTCGCTTTTCCGCGATCGCACGAAGTGGAGCGCTTGGCTGAGCCCAGCGCTCCGGAGGAGCGCTGGCATCGCATGAACGATGCTGCCATATTTGTCACGTTCCCCCTTCGTCTCCCACTTCTTGACCTCTTGGATGTGCCCGAAGGCGAGCTTGGCCCGCTCTTGATCGAGGCTCACCATGGCTCAGCCTCCCTCCCCAACGAGACGAAGCCTGCAGAGCCCACGCCCCACGGTTGCTTTGCCCCCGAGCTGCACCGCGCCTGCTTCAGCGAGCCCTCTTACATACCCCAACAGCTCGTTGGCATCATACCGCTTGTTGTCCTTTTTCTGGACGACGGGGGTCGCCACCACGAGCCCCGCCAAGAGGCTCTCCACGGGCAATGCCTCTTCGGACCAGAGGGCGCCGCCGTCGACCGTCTTGCTCTCTGGATTGAGCCTGATGCGCGTGGTGATCTCGGTCGCCGTTTGGAGGAGGAGCGCCATCACGTCATCGTGGATCAAACAAGCACGCTCGACGAAGTGCGACCGATCCTCTTCTTCCAAGGCGCGCTCCGCGAACGCTTTGGCGAACGACGTGAACGCTTCGCTCTTCTTCGCGGCAAAGTCGAGGTCCTCAAAGATGACGCGATCAGCGGTCACGAGGCGATCTCCGGTGACGATCGCCTCGCTCTCGACGGGCTCGCCGGGGAGCGCCCCGAGCGTGACACCACACGCACGGGCGTCGCGCGTGAGGCGACGGAGCATGTAAAGAGACGTTGCCCAGGCGAAGGTGCCTTTGACGCTGCGGACCGGCAAGAACACGAGGTTCGCATCCGAGATCTGAACGCTGCCCGCGTTGTCGGAGGCATGTTCGGTGGGCGGACCAAAGACCGCGAGGTGAAGGAGATCGTTCGTCATCACCCCCGCGCGCAGGACCCCTTTGATGCTGGAGCCCGGGATCAAGGGGATGTTCGTGGGCTTCTCGCGCGCGATGGGCAAGTCGATGCCCCCCACGGCTTGCCCTGTTCCAGCGTGGATGGGCGAGAGCGCGTGCACGAGCAACAAGCGGGCGTTCATCGGATCTCCTCCAAGAAGCGGTCAAGCGGGTCCGCGACGACCCTGCCATCATTGGTCACGAGCGGGGAGGGGCGGCCGTTGAGGCCAAAGTGGACATCTCCTTTGGTCAACCTCCATCGCACGGGCTTGGCCTCCTTAGCCCCCTTCATGGGGGTGAGCACGACCTCTGGGGGCTCAGGGTGCTCGAGCACCAAGGCCATCGCCTCGATGTGACCATTGGATCGACGATGGGGTCGAAGGATGAGCGGCGAGGCGAGCCTGCCCTTGTTACGCGGCGTGAGCATCGCATCCTGCGGATCGCCACGATCCTTGAAATGAAAAATGATTGGCATCCCAAACACCGCTCTTGGGAACGCGTCGAGGTCGGTAACAGGCTTAGCGTGTTCGTGTGAGCGTTGTCTCATGAGCTTGCGGATCGCGTCGGGCTCAGGCCAATACGAGCGTCCGGGGTGGTTCCCCGGGATGTCATCCGCTTTCTTCTTTCGGCCCACGTCCACCTGACGAAGCTTCATCATGAGGCCAAGCAGGTACTCCTGCGCCTCCGGTCCGCTCATAAAGGGCAGCTCCCTCGCGCGCAACCTGCGTCGCTCCAAGGCAGGCAAATGGGGCCAAGCCACGCCTTTTACCCCTCTGACGAACCTCCCCCATCCCTCTTTGATGTCGAGGAGGCCACCTCCTCCGTGGCCAACCTCGGCGATGGCACCGAACCCACGCCGCGTGCGGCCGCCGAGCCCACCGAAATGGGCCCACGCCCAAAACGCTGCTTCGACGTCGTTTGCGATGATCGATGGATAACGGAGCGAAAGGACCCACTCCCCCGGATGATCGTGGAGCACGCCGTGCTCCGGCTCTCCGCGATTATTGGTGTCGCGCAGCGGGAACGCGCCATATGCGCGCGCGTAGCGGTTGTCCACCACGCCGAACCTGTCTTTGAGCACAGGCACGCTGACGCGCAGCCCAGGCTGCTTCTTGACCGCGATCGAGAGCGGGCTCGGAGCGGAGGCGGCTCCAAAGACCTCGGTCTCCGCTGCAAGGAGCTCCTTGATCCCGGTACAGCCACGGGGGTTACAAGCCCTCCACCAGAACCGAAGCTGCCCTCGAATTGAAGGGACACGCACGGGCGTGATCGGGTCAGCGTGCTTCTTGTGCTGCTCGACCTGCACGCCTCCGCCGAAGACGGGCGTCAAGAATTGATAAACACGTTCCTCTGCGACGATCTCGATCGACGAACGGGGGGTGGGATCGCGCTCCGGTCCTCTCCTCATGACGCCACCCCTACCGCCGCGAGCCCAAAGCCATCCCGCCGATCTTGCTCCTCGTCGCCCACGTTGGCCATCATCACCTCATCGGCCCAGCGGGCGCGGGCCTCGGGGCTGCCCAGGAGATCGATCCAATAAACGCTCCCCGCGCTCACCATACGACGGGTCCTCTTCGGCTTGCCGCGATGGAGGTCCCACCCCGAGATCGTCTCGGGGCGAGGCACACACGCGGCAACGAGCAAGGGTTTGACGCCCAGGCGCTCGCTCAAGAGTTGCCCAGGCAGAACACCGGGCTTCCATCCCTCGTTGAAGATGGCAGGTGTCAGGAGGATCACCCGAACGCGTACAATCGGTTGATCGGCGCAGATCACCTGTCGAACGCGCTCAGGAAGCTTGGGGAGAGCCAACGACGCAGGCTCCCAAACCACGAGCCGGCGCTCTCCTCCACCCGGGCCAACCCCCGCGCGCAGCTCGCGATCTCCTGCTTCGTTGGTGTCGACATCGACGGCGAGCGCAAGCGCCTCATGCCTTTCGGTGGTGAAGCGAAGGCCGCTCGCCTGAAAGAGCATCCCCTCTTCAGCGGTCCATGTCGCGGTGATCTTGACGTGGGTGCGCTGCTCGATCGGCAGCGCGGGCAGGGCGCCGCCGAGCTCTTGTACGCTCTTACCCTCCAGTGACGAAGGCTCGCCGAGCCAACGGAGGAGCGCGCTCATAGGCCAAAACATGAGGCGAGCCCCCTTTGATTTGCCCACAGATCGCTCGCCAGCCCCGAGCCTCAACAGCTCACCTTGAAAGCGAGCGTCGGTGAGCGCGCCGCCGAGGGGCGACGGTGTGAGACGCCGAATCACATCTCCTGCGATGACGGCGTCCCGGGGGGGAGCCGCGTAGAGATCGCCCCCGGCGCTCGCGAGGAGGGGACCACGCACACGAGCACGTTTGAGCGACTCGACGTCTTGTCGAGGGTCAAACACTCCTTGCTCATCTGAGCCGAGCCGCGTGCGAACCATGCCGGCGATGGTCCCAGGATAAGGGAAGGGCAAGGTCGCGCTCTCGCTGCGACCGTTGTTGGGCCGCCCGTCGCGCACCGTGAAGGGATCGCGCGGGGCGATCGTCCAGAGGCTCATCGCTCCTCCTCGACGCGTGGAGCGGCCTGTTGCTTGGCCTTTGCGAAGAGCGCCGCGACCGTGATCTCCCGGCCGAGCGCGCCCGCATCAACAGCCGCGTCGCCGAGGAGCTTGTCGAGGTGCTCCTCGGCGATCTTCTCGAGCCCTCGTTTCGCTCGCTTTCGATGGAGGATGCGGCGAGCCTCGGAGACTTGGATGGCGCGAAGCGCGCCGTCCCCCGAGGAGCCTTGTGTCACGCGGGAGAGCTCCGCCAGCTCATAACCCGCTTTGTCGGGGATGGCCTCAGCGTCGTGGAGCTCCGAGAGGCTCAACAGACGAGGGACCAGCGTGTCCCAATGATCGCAGACGAGCGTCGCGCCACCGGACCGTTTTTCGACGACCACAGCGAGCGCGTCTTTCTTGGGGAGTCCCTTTGCAACCTTCTCGGCTCCTTGTGCGACGCCGAGGGACGTGTCGAGCGGAGCCATACAATGGACGACCGCGAGCCCCGCAGAGAGCGTGGCGCCCGTGAGACGATGAAAGTGTTTAGCGAGCGCACGACCGCACTCGAGCGCTTGGTGAAGGGGCAAGAGCGCGAGGACGTCGTCGCCGCCCGAATAGAGGAGAGAGCCGTCATGCTCATGAACGACACCTTTGGCGTCCCTCGCGAACGTGTCGAGATTTCGAGAGAAATTTCGATGCTCTTCAGCGCTCTTCTTACTGTCGATGTGGGCGCCCATGCCGTCGCCGTCAGCCATCAAGATCCCATAATACGGCCACAGCTCACCGCGACCAGCCGCACGAAAAAGGACCTTTTGCGCTTCGAGCGCCGCTCGGGTGACGTCACTCGTGCGGGGATGCCCTTGCTCTTCGAGCGCCTCCGCGAGATGGCCTGGGGACAAGATCGCGCCATCCATCTTGCCAAAGAGGCTCGTCCCCCCCCCAGGCACCATGTCAAGGACCTGGACGGCGTCTTTTGCAGCATCTTTGAGCGCCAACCAAGCCTCCTGAACGCGCCGGTCGCGGCGAGCGTCATTGTCCATTCCGAGCATGAGGGGGATGGCGGCGACGTGAGGGGTGCTGAAGAAGCGCTCGATACGGCGGTTCGCCGACGCATCGAGCGCGGCCCCCCAACGCTTCAGCACGCCCACACCACAGAGCCTCTCCGCGCCATGAACGCCGTAACGCCCGAGGCGCTCCTCGGCCGAAAGAGCGGCAGGCCGCGGCGGACCATCGAGAGGCCGATCGTAGATGTCCTCGTGAAACACCGACTCTCGCACGCCGTCGAGCGAAGACTTCGGGATGTCGTCGCGGGCCCAAGGAGGCTGCGACCATGTTTGCGTGTTCTTTCGGGCGGCGAGGAGCCCCTCCGCTTCGCGGCGAGCGCCCTCATAACCACCGCTGTCCTCGACGATGGGCACAGCGACCCAAAAGATCTCGAAGAGATCGTCGACCTGCGCGCGGGCTCGATCGATGAAGAAATACTCCTTTGCCACACGACCAAAGGCATCTTCTCGAAGCGATCGGAGGCGACCCCGCATCTGTTCCTCGGCCGCCTTCGCCCCCTCTCGGACACGCTCTTCGCCGCCCGAGACAATCGCGACGATCTTGTTCGCGACGGACATGGCCGAGCCCGCCAGAAGCGCATCGGAACCCTGGGGAGCTGGGAACACGAGCGCTTCGAGGTCGCCGCCGAGCGTGGCGACGATGCCCGCCGCCGCAGCTTTGGCGACCTCACTCAACATCCATGATCCAAACCAGAGATCCCTGCATCGCCGGGCTGCTGCGATGAACCCTTGGACCGGACCGATGTGGATCACGAGGATATGCTGCATTGGGCCGTGGACTTTGCTTTTATCGTTCACCTTTGCCCGGCGTCAAGCCAAAGGATGCCGCCTCGCTCGTCGGGTCAAAACGCGGACTGCCAGGTGAGCGCGCCGTAGCCTTTGCCCGATTCGAAGCCGAACCCCGTGACCCAAGAGTGCTCCCGCTTCCACTCGAGGTACTGAACGCGCTTGCTCACGCCCACCGCGAGCATCGGAATGCCGATGAGCGCGAAGATGCCGCCGACCGCGAGCGAGGCGCCGAGGCAAACCCTTTGACGCCGCTCCGCAAGGTGAGGCAGATGGGGGAGGTCGCAAGGTTGAGGACGCCGAGCCCCGTGAATACCGCGCCTGCCACGATGAGCCCCGTCCTCTTGGAGGGAGGGTTCATCGAAGCGGGCGGCGGTGGTTCCACCTCTTGAGCGAGGGCCACGGAGGGGACGACCGTAAGGAGCGCGATGGTGAGGGCGATGGTCTTCATCAGAGTCGATAATCCTTCTTTGGCAAAGTGCCTTTCGCGTCCCCACCTAGCGGCCGCGATTCCAGGCTTAAAGCCCCCTCGAACACCGGAGAAACGGCGGAGGAGAGCAGGTTTGACCTGGACATCGACATGTCCAGTGGACGTCGCGACGAGCGCGGCGATCGACGCCGGCGCCGAGCGGCCCAGCGAGGTTATTGCGTCATGCGCTTGTTGAGCGCCCGCACCGCCTTGACCGCGAGCGCCGG
>CAYTJL010000322.1:0-9618 GCA_964437785.1 uncultured Polyangiaceae bacterium | reverse complement strand
GTGCGACGACGGCAACACCACCAACAACGACGGGTGCAGCGCCATGTGCACCTTCGAGCTGTGCGGCAACGGCACCGTCGATCCGGGCGAGACGTGCGACCTCGGCGCGATGAACGCCGACAGCCCCGCGCTCGTGGTCACGCAAGGCGCGTTCACCAAAGCGGTGCGGCCGATCCAGCAGCCGCAGAGCGCGGTCTTCTTTTATGCGTTCTTCTCGAACAGCGCGCACACCGGCTTCGAGGCCTCGCAGCGCGCCGAGACGATCCTCTACGTGAACAGCAACAACGGGATCCTCAGCATGCTCTTCATCCTGGGGATCGACACGTCGACCACGGGCCAGCCGCAGCCGCAGGGCCAGGCGAGCCTCTCGGTGACGGGGCTCCCGAACGGCGTGGGCGTCGCGTTCGTCGACGACCTCGGCAACGATCAATTCCAGGTGATGGGCGGCGCCGCGACGGGCAACTGGCAGTTCCAGGACAACACCGACGGCGGCATCCTCGCGGGCTTCCCGTTCCCCGGCAGCTGGAGCGTCACGGTGACGCCGACGTTCCTCGCGGGCATCAATTCGTGGGTGTACGTGAACGGCGACAGCGCGCTCTCCACGCTGCAGACCAATCAATCGATCACCCTCTCGGCGTTCAACACGCCGTCGGCGTGCCGGAAGAACTGCACGGTGCCCGCGTGCGGCGACGGCATCTTGGACGCGGGCGAGGTCTGCGACGACGGAAACACGGTGGGAGGTGACGGGTGCGGCGCAACGTGCACCACGTTCCAATGATCGCGAAGAGGCTCTCGATCGCCGCGGCGATCGGGCTCATCGGCTGCGCGGATCCGGCCTCGCTCGAAGGCCCGATCGGCGAAGCGACGAGCGCGATCACCGTCGCCGAGGCGGCCTCGGCGGGCTGCTCCACGGTGAGCGTCAAGGGCCTCTCCGATCAGATCATCGCGGCGGCCGCGTGCGCGGAGCCGGGCGCGTTCGTCGAGGTCAAGCCGCCCGCGAACCTCACCTTCGGCGCCGCGGTGGTGCCCTACCTCGAAGAGCCCGCGCGCGCCGCGCTGCTCGACGCGCTCGCGGAGGCGCCGGGCACCGCGATGACCGTCAACTCGATGTTGCGCACGGTCGCGCAGCAATACCTGCTCTACACGTGGTTCCAAGGCGGCGCGTGCGGCATCGCGCTCGCGGCGACGCCCGGCACGTCGAACCACGAGACGGGGCTCGCGCTCGACGTCGAAGAGCACGCGACGTGGCAAGCCACGCTCGAAGCGCACGGCTTCGCGTGGCTCGGCGCGAGCGACCCCGTTCACTTCGACTACGCGGGCCCCGACGCGGTCGACTACCGCGGCGCCGACGTGCTCGCGTTCCAGAAGCTCTGGAACCAAAACCACCCCGAGGACATCATCGACGAAGACGGCGTCTACGGCCCGCAGACCAACGCGAGGCTCGAACAGTCGCCGGCCGAGGGCTTCCCCAAGGGGATCACGTGCGCGGCCCCAGGGCCCGACGTTCACCCTTCGATCACCATCTTGGGCGCGGACGACGCGTTCAACGACGGCGCGTCGAACGGCGCTGTCGATCTGTTCGAAGGCGACGCGTACGCGATCGCGATCACGATCCAAAACAAAGGATCCGCGCCCGCGAGCGACGTGACGATCGGGATCGCGATCCCGTCGCCGCACCTCGCCGCGCTCGATTACCGCATCGAGACCGACTTCGAGCACCCCGGCGTGTTCGTCGAGAGCGACGCCAACACGCTTGCGCAAAACCCTCCCCACGCGGGCGCGCTCGGCGCGTCGATCGCGCTCGATCTGTCGGCGCTCTCGCCCGGCGAGACCAAACGCGTGTCGATGACGTTGCGCGCGGTGGAGTATTCGCCGGGCAAGGCCGACGATCTCGCCGCGTCGGTGTGGATCGAGGACGTGCCGGACGTCTATCACCAAGACGCGCTCGGCGAGGCCCCGTCGATCGCGGTCGGGCAGACCTTTGGGGAGCGGCTCGAAGCGAGCGCGCGCGCCGACGTGTACAGCCGGCGGCGATGGACGTGGGACTCGGATCGGCGCGAGGGTTGGTCGCCGGAGGGCAGCGCGACCGTCGCGTTGCAACAAGGCGCGCTCGTCGTGAGCGGGCAAACGCCGAAGATCGTAGGCCCGGACACGATCGCGTTCCCTGCGTCGCTCGGCGGCCTCGTGCTCCGCGCCAAGCGGCAAGGCGGCTCCGGCGAAGGTCGCGTGATGTTCGGCACCGCGAGCGATCCCGCGCTCTCCGACGCGACCAAGCTCACCTTCGAGCTGCCGGACGACGGCGAGTACCACACGATTTCGATCGACGGCGCGAACGACCCGCGCTGGGAGGGCGAGATCACCGCGCTCGCGATCGAGCCGTTCGCGTCGGGCAGCGGCAAGGTGTGGATCGACGCTCTCGAAGCCGGGCAGGGGGACGGGAGCACGGAATCCGCCGGTTGCTCATGCCGGGTATCGGGGGACGAAAACCCCTCTTTTGGCCCGATCTCGCTGGGAATCTTGGCTCTCCTCGCCCTCGGCGTGAGGCGACGTTGCGGTATCTTCTGGAAACGGACAACGCCTTCCATGGTAGGCTCCTCTCGCGTTTCCAGATGCCGGCTTCGATTGATCAGCTCCTGAAGGTTTGCCGCGAAGTCCTCGCCCCCCTCATTCGCGCCGACGGCGGTGAGCTGTACGTGGTCGCGGTGGAAGCCGATCATCTCACGCTCCACCTCTCCGGCATGTGCTCGGGCTGCCCCGGCGCGCTGCTCACCACGCGCGGCGTGATCGAGCCCGCAGTTCATGCGGTGGCTCCCACGGCGCGCGTCGTGGTGACGAACGGCGTGAGGGTGCCGGAGGGCGCTTCCCTCGTCACGTAACATCTCCTGACACGGGTGAGCGAACGTGCTACCAGCGAGAAGCTCTGCGCCGGTTGTGCGCGCCTTGCTGCGAGCTCGCGACCTCATGTTCCTTCGTCGAGTCCTCTCCCTCGCCCTCATCGCCTCTTCGGTCGGGGTCGTCTCCGCAGGCTGTGAGGCCAATCCGTCGGGCAAGACGCCGCAAGCCGCGACGCTCCCGCCCTGGGAGGGGCGTGCGCGGCAGGTGTTCGACGACAACATCGATCCTGCCGCGGTCGGCTTGTCGATGGAGGGCCCATCGCCGAGGAGCGATCCGCTCCTTCGCGAGCGCGCGCAGATGGCCGAGATCGCGGCGCGCGTGCGCGTGCAGACCGTGACGGTCGATCAAGTCGGCGACCAGCGCACGTATCACCTCGGCGTCCAGATCGGCGTGCCCACGCTCACGCCGGCCAAGATCCCCGACCGCACCATGGAGCTCGTGATCCGCCCTTCGAGCGGCGCGTTCGGGATCGCGAAGGCGTTCGACTCACGCCTGCGCGGGCAGACGTTCATCGCGTTCCTTCATCGGTTCAGCCGCGACGACGGCGAGACCGAGGTTCACTTCCATCTCTCTCCCGACACTGCGGAGGTCGCCGCAGCGGTGAAGGAGTCGGTCGTGCTCAGGGAGATCTCTGGATCATGAGCAACGTCACCATCAAGTCGGTCAAAGAGGTCGATGCCCTCCGCGTCGCGTCGCAAATGGCGGCGGACACGCTGCTCGGCGTGGGCGACATGATCAAGCCCGGCATCACGACCGAGGACATCAACCGCTTCGTCCACGAGGACACGGTCCGCCGCGGCGGTTGGCCCGCGCCGCTCAACTATCACGGCTTCCCCAAGAGCGTGTGCACCTCGGTGAACGAGGTGGTCTGTCACGGCATCCCCGGCGATCGCGTGCTCGAGCCCGGCGACATCATCAACGTCGACGTCACCACCATCTACAAAGGCTTCTTCGGCGACACGTCGGCCACGTTCTACATCGGGACGCCGTCGGCCGAGGCCAAGCACGTGACCGAGGTCTCGCGTCGCTCGCTCGATCTCGGGATCGCGCAGGTGCGCGACGGCGCGCGCCTCGGCGACATCGGCGCGGCGATCCAAGAGTTCGCCGAGGAGCAAGGCTGCTCGGTCGTTCGCAAGTTCGTGGGCCACGGCATCGGCAGGCGCTTTCACGAGGCGCCGCAGGTCTCGCACGTGGGTGAGTGGGGGAAGGGCGACCGCCTCAAGGCCGGCATGTGCTTCACGATCGAGCCGATGATCAACGTCGGCGGCTACGACGTCGAGGTGCTCGGCGACAAGTGGACCGCGGTCACCGTCGATCGCTCGCTCTCCGCGCAGTTCGAGCACACGATCGTCGTGCTCAAGAACGGCTGCGAGGTGCTCACGCGCAGGTCGCGGCGCCTCGCCAACAGCGAGATGTTCCCGAGCCCGTTCCTCGCCAAAGCCTCGTAGCTCACGCGCTCGACGCGCGCTGGGAGCGCGGCGTCGCAGCGGCCCACGGGGCCTGCCCCACGGCCGTCGCACCGCGCCGGATCGGCTTTTTTCCTAGGCAATTCTTCGCTGGTGCGCCTCTTGCGGAGAGGGCGCCCCATGGCGAACACCACCGTCCTCTCGAACAGCGTCAAGAGCTCCCTCGAACAAACCCTCGCGCGCCTCGACGGCGCGCTCGGCGCGTTGCTGCGCGGAGGCGCCCTCGCGCTCGTCCTCAGCGCGACCGGCTGCGCCGTCGCGCCCGTGGACGGCGACGAGGCCGTCGACGAGGCCGACCAAGCGCTCATCGGCAACGGCCAGACCGACTGGGCCCAGCAGCAAGGTCAGCGCAACCCCACGATGGTGAGCTACTACGGCGAGAGCTGGTGGTCGTACAACTACTCGAGCTGCAACTCGCGCTTCTGTCCGACGATGGTCGATCTCTTCTTGAAGATCCGCCTCAAGCCGGTCGCGGGCGCCGATCTCAACTGGAAGAAGGCGGGCGTCGTCTACCGCGCGCCGGGCACGAACGAGCTGAAGACCATCAACGCGTATTACTTCACCACGTGGGGCAACGGCGACGAGGAGTGGCACGTGAAGATCACGCTGCCCGCGGCGACGGGGCTCATCTCGTTCAACGCGTGGTACGAGGACGGCGCGTCTCACACGTATTTCGACGACAACAACACGGAGCTCCACGCGGCGACGATCGGCTCGGGCACGGTCGCGATCCTCCAGATGGGCGGCTCGCAGTTCACGAACCTCGTCGTCGACGATCGCGGCGCGCACGGCACCATCTCGGCGCGCGTCGCGGACATCGACTACGACAAAGAGATCGCGATGATCTACTCGACCGACGGCTGGCTCTCGTCGCACTGGCTCGACATCGGCCCGGGCGTGAACGGCTGGCACTGGGTCGAGGACTACGGCTCGGACTACGAGCGGTGGGGCGTCGACGTCGACATCCCCGGCAACTTCCACCAGATCCAATACGCGATCGTCTACCGGCACGGCGTCGCGGGCGCGCCCAAGAAGTACGAGTTCTGGGACAACAACTATGGCCAGAACTACTTGGTGACCCGCTCGCCTTGACGCGCGCGATCGCCGATGATCGCGCCCTCGCATGCCGAAGCCCTCCGACGAGATCCCCGTCGTCTTCCGCGCCCACCTCGATCCTCCCCGCGATCGCGTCGATCTGCGCGGTGATCTGATCCACTGGTCCCACGTCGAGCCCATGCTCGATCGCGGCGGCGCCCGCGAGGCCACGGTCCGCCTCGGCCCCGGCACCTACGAATACAAGCTCCACGCGGACGGCGACGCGTGGCTCCTCGATCCGCACAACCCGCGCACGCGATCGCGCGACGGCATCCGCAACAGCCTGCTCGTCGTGGGCGGCGCGGACGAGCCCGTGCTGCACGCGCCGTCGCGGCCGTGGCTCTACCGCGAGCCCGACGGGCGCGTCTGCCTGCGCGCGGGGCTCCGGCGCAGCGCGGGCGACGCGCTCGCGGTGCGCTGGGACGAGGGCGACGGCCCCCGCGAGGCCCTGCTCCAGCCCATCGATCGCGCGGGTGAGGACGAGCACGCGCTCTTCGAGGCCCACTTGCCGGCCTCCGCGCGCGCGATCGACTACGTCTTCGTGCTCCCCGGCGGCCGCGTCGTGGGCGGCGCGGGCGGCGCGGGCCAAGCGATCCGCGCGCCGCTCGCGGCCTTGGAGCGCGAGATGCCGCCGTGGTGGCCGGACGCGATCATCTACTCGATCTTCGTCGATCGGTTCCGGCGCGGCGGCGCGGGCGGCGCGTGGATCGAGCCGCGCAAGACCGACAAAGATCGCGCGGGCGGAGATCTCGACGGCGTCACCGAGGCGCTGGCCTACCTCGCGGATCTCGGCGTGAACGCCATCCATCTCACGCCGATCGCGCTCGCGCCCTCGGCGCACCGCTACGACGCGATCGATCCGCGCGCGGTCGATCCTGCGCTCGGCGGCGAGGCCGCGCTCGGGCGCCTGCTCGGCGAGGCCGATCGGCGCGGGATCAAGGTGCTGCTCGACGTGGTCGTGACCCACGTCCACATGGACTTCTTCGCGTTCCGCGACGTGCGCGAACGGGGCCCGATCTCGCCCTATTACACGTGGTTTTACATGCGCTATTGGCCCTTCCCGGAGGGGCCGGACGGCGGCTACCTGCACTATCAAAAAGGCGCTTGGCGCGAGCCTTTGCTGCGCGTCGAGGACGCGGAGGTCGAGGAGTACCTCGCGGGCACGTTCGAACATTGGGCGCGCTTCGGCGCGAACGGGTTCCGCATCGACGCGGCGGCCGACGTGCCGCTCGCGCTGCTCCGCCGCATCGGCCAGAAGGTGCGCGCGGTGAGCCCCGCGATCGCGCTCTACGCCGAGCACATCCCGCCCAACATCCATCGCGTCACCTCCGACGCGATCCACGCGGCGACCGATTTCCCAAGGCAAGAAGCGCTCTTCGATCTGGTGCTTCGAAGGCCGAGCGCGTCGATCGAAGGGCCCGCGAGCGCGTCGATCGAGCGCGTGGCGACCGAGCTCACGCGGCGCCGCGTCGCGCGCGGAGGGCCCGGCGCGTGCGCGATCGCGTTCACGGCGACGCACGATCAGCCGCGCCTCCGCACGCTCGTGCGCGACGCGCGCGCGGCGAGGATCGGCGCGCTCGTGGCCCTGCTCTCCGCGCCGATCCCCGCGCTCTATTACGGCGACGAGGTCGGCCTCGAAGGCACGGGCGAGCTCAACCGCGACTTCGACGACGCGTGGCCCGATCGCTCGCCGATGCCGTGGGACGAGCGCGCGTGGGATCACGAGACGCGCGCCCTCGTGCGCGACGCGATCGCGATCCGCCGCGATCACGACGCGCTCCGTCGGGGCGACGAGTCGTTCGCGCCGCTCGCCGAGGACGTCCTCTTGATCCGGCGCAGCTACGCCGGCTCGATCGTCGACGTGATCCTCCACGCGGGCGAGGGCGAGCGCACGGTGGCGATGCCCGCGGACGCGCCGTCGAGCGGCCGCTTGCTCCTCGGGGCGGGCGGCGCCTCCCTGCGCGACGGAGCGGTGACGCTCGGGCCTTGGGCCGCGGCGGTGATCGCGCGCGAGCCGTCGAACGAGGCCCAAGCGACGCTCCGCACGATCACCGCGGAGGGCCCGCGCCTCGCCGCGCTCGCGTTCCGCGAGGGCCTCGTCGAGTGCCCCGCGCTGCCTTCGCGGCTCTACCTGACGGTGACCGAGCGCTGCAACATCCGCTGCGCGCACTGCATCACCGACGCGCCCGCGCGAACCGCGAGCGGCCGCGCCCGCGAGGCGTCGCCGTGGCTGCTCGACGCGCTCGAAGACGCCTTCGCCGCAGCGTCGTACGTCGCGTTCGTGCACGGCGGCGAGTCGCTCGTCGCGTCGATCTTCCCCGAGGCGCTCCGGCGCGTGCAGAGGGCGCGCGCGAGCGCGAAGGGCGCGACCCACGTCCACGTGCTCTCGAACGGGGTGCTCCTCAACTTCGATCGCGCGCGGCGCTTGATCGATCTCGGCGTCACGAGCCTCTCGGTGTCGCTCGACGGCGCGACCGCCGCCACCAACGACAAAATCCGCGTGGGCGGCCGCTTCCACGCCATCGTCGAGAACCTCCGCGACGTCGCGCGGGCGCGCGAAGGCTCCGATCTTCGCGCGGGGATCTCGACGGTGATCACCGCGTCGAACGTGGGCGAGCTCGCGGCGCTCGGGAGGCTCGTGATCGATCTGGGCTTCGACTGGCTCAAGGTCGAGGAGATGTTCCCGTGCACGCCGGTCGCGCGGCGCGAGCTCGTCTTCCCGCGCGACGAGCGCGTGGAGCGCGCGATGAACGAGCTCCGCGCGGCGCTCGAAGGATCGCGCGTCACGCTCGTCGATCACCGCGATCCCCCTTCGGGGTGCGCCTGTCGCGCGGATCGGGACCCCGCGCTCGCGGCGTTCCGCGCGGCCGACGACTACGCGAACCGCGCCGCGTTTCAGCCTTGCCGCATGGAGTGGGAGCAAGCGTGCGTGGACCCCGACGGCGCGGTCCACCCCGTCGACTACGCGCAGTCGGCGATCGGCAACGTGATGGATCGGCCGCTCCTCGCGCTGTGGAACGGCGACGCGATGCGAGCGGCGCGCGCCGCGGCGCTCGCGCGAACGCCGGCCGCGACGCGGCGCGCCTGCGCGCGCTGAGCGCGATCAGGCGATGTGCTCGGCGTCCTCGGGGGCGCTCGCCCACGCGTGGCGCCGCTCTTCGTAGACCGAGATCTTCGGCGCAGGGAACAAGGGATCCGCGAACGCGCCGACGGGCACGGCGATCACGTCGGGGATCGCTTCGAGCTCGTAAAACACGGTCGCGCCGCAGTCCGGGCAAAACGAGAACGTGATGCGGTTGCCGCTGTCCGCGGTGCGCACGTAGCGGGTCGCGCGCCCCTCGACCTCGACGGCCTCACGCCGAAACCTGGCCTGCACGCCGAAGACGCTGCCGGTCCGCTGTTGGCAAGCGAGGCAGTGACACATCGAGACGCGGACCGGCTCCTCCCGAACGCGGACCGTGAGGTTTCCACAACTGCACGAAGCGCGGCGAATCGTCGTCATCCAGCGTCGGTACCACGGCGCCGTGTACGCTTCTTCTTGATCCACGACCGACCCGCCACGGTATGCTCCCACCCGCGGCGCGCTCTCCCGCGCTGTGCTGCCGTCGCCCCACCGGCAGCGTTTCCACACGAAGGGTGAACATGATCTGTCCGCGCTGCGGAGCCCCTGCGACCCCCGCCGATAAGTACTGCGCGATCTGCGCTTCTCCCCTCGGTCCCCCCGGTCCGCCGGCATTTGGAGGTCCGCCGCCGCCTCCCCCAGGCTTCGGCCCGCCTCCCGGCTTCGGTGACGGTGGTTTTGGCGGCCCGCCGCCGCCTCCTCCCGGCTTTGGCCCGCCGCCGCCGCCGCCCGCGTTCGGCGGTCCGCCGCCGCCTCCAGGCTTTGGTCCCCCGCCCGCGTTCGGCGGCCCGCCCGATGGGTTCGGCGGTCCCCCGCCCCCGCCGCCCGCATTTGGTGGCCCGCCCGACGGGTTTGGCGGTCCCCCGCCCGGCTTCGGCGGCCCGCCCCCTCCTCCGCCCGGCTTTGGCCCGCCGCCCGCGTTTGGCGGCCCTCCCGATGGATTCGGCGGCCCGCCGCCTCCGCCCGCGTTCGGCGGCCCGCCCGACGGGTTCGGCGGTCCCCCGCCCCCGCCGCCCGCATTTGGTGGCCCGCCCGACGGGT
>CAYTJL010000321.1:0-9639 GCA_964437785.1 uncultured Polyangiaceae bacterium | reverse complement strand
CCCTTATCGAGAGTTGACGCCGGGCGGACGAGCCTGGTAGATGTGGCCCTATTTGCTTCATGAGCCACGTTGGCTCGACGCCCCCCAGGAAAGGCCAAAGAGTTCGTGAGATATATTCTTACAATCGATCGTGAAGAGGCCCCTCGCGCCGGACGCCGCCAGGTCTGGAGGCCGGCTTGGTGGGGGGATCGGCTGCGCGCGCTAAGGCCCATCGGACGTACGGTGTTCGTCGTGGAGCGCGAGCGCAAACGTGTCGAGCGGCTCTTCTCTCTCCCACAGGCGTTCAGCGTGACGCGCGACTTCGGTCGTGACAGCGGTGTTAAGTCGTTCTCACGCGGGTTGCGCAGCGTGCGTGTCACGGGCGAGACGCTGCTCATCAGCGATGTATTCGGCGTCTACGAGACCGACAGGCATGGTCGCGTGAAGCGGTACCTGTCACTCCCCATCTTCAGCGATCTCCACAGCGCCCTCCCGAGCGAGGACGGCTCCCGTGTCCTCGTCACGTCAACAGGGGTCGAGCAGATCCTCGACGTCGGCTGGGACGGCAGCGTTCACCAGCGGATCGACGTGGCAGGTCTCTTTGGGCTCGCGCCGAGCGCGCTCGTGGTCGCGGCCATGAAGCGCCACCCCGATCACCGCCTCATCCCGTTCTCCAGCGCGAGCCAGAGCTTCCACTGCAACTGGGCGCAGCGGCTCGACGGCGGGCGGCTCTTGGTGTCCCTCTTTTTCCAGGGGATGGTGGCGATCCTAGCGCCTTCGGGCGAGGTCGCGCGGGGGGGCTTCACGATCGAGAAGAGCTGGTCGTGTTTCCCCCGCTGCCACTCACCTGTCCTCGATCTCCGGCGCGGCACGCTCGTCGTCGCGTCCTCGCTGACCGATCAGGTCATGGAGGTCGACATGGAGTCCGGGCGCCGGATCTGGACGGCCGCCGGCATCGGCTTCTGCAAGGGCGTGACGCTGCTCGACGAGCGGCGGGCGCTCGTCACCGACGTCAACGGCCGCCGCCTCGTCGAGCTCGACAGGGACACAGGCCGCGAGATCTGGTCGTGCCCGCTGCCGGGCATGCCCTACAACGCTGCTGAGCTCCCGTCATGAGACCAATCCATGACCATGCGAGACCCAATATCCTGTTCATCATGGCCGATCAGATGCGCGCGGACGCGCTCGGGATCGTGAACGGCTGGACCCGGACACCAAACCTCGATCGCCTCGCGCGCGAAGGGATCGCCGTTCGCGGCGCCGTCACCAACTCCCCAACGTGCATCCCGGCTCGGCTGAGCCACGCTGTCGGACTTTACCCGCACCAAACGGGTGTCACCGACCACGGATCGTACACGCTCGACCCGCGATATCCGACCTGGATGCGCGCGGTCTCCGAGGCCGGATACCGCACCAGCCTCTTTGGGAAGACACACCTGCATCCTCACGAGGGTGACCTCAGGGATCGTCTTCACCTCATGCACGCTTATGGGCTCTCGGTGGTGGACGAGATCGGGGGCCCGCACGCGAGCGCGAGCGCGGCGAGCAACATGACGGACGTTTGGCAATCCCACGGGCTCTGGGAGCTCTACCGCAGGGACCTCGCGGACCGCGAGCGCCACAAGCGCTATGTCGTACGCCCGTCACCTCTTGGGCTCGACCACCACTACGACGTTTACGTGGGGCGTCGGGCGGCGAGCTACTTGGCCGGTCTCGACGAGGGCGCCCCGTGGTGTTGTTGGGTGAGCTTCGGCGGCCCACACGAGCCGTGGGATACGCCCGAGCCCTACGCGAGCCTCTACGCCGATGTCGACGTCGGCGCGGCCACACCCCGGCTCCGCGCGCACGAGCGCGTGCGAGGCCTGCTCCGCCACAACTTCGACTCTCCGCACTTCTCTCCACCTCTCCGCCCCAACGAGGTCCGCGCGCTGCGCGCCGACTACGCGGGCGCCGTCACGTTGATTGATGATCAGATTGGGGCGATCCTCGATGTCGTCCGAGGGCGGGGTGAGCTCGACCGCACCGTGGTGTTGTTCACCTCGGATCACGGCGAGATGAACGGCGATCAAGGGCTCCTTTACAAAGGCAACTTCCTCGATCAAGCCCTCATGATCCCGTTGATCGTCCGCCCGCCGCCCGGAGGCTGCGCGGACGCCGGCAGGGTCGTCGGCGCGAACGCGGAGCTGATGGACGTGGGCGCGACGATCGCCGACTACGCGGGCGCGAGCCTCGCCGGAGCCTCACAGGCCAGGTCGCTCCGACCGCTCGTCGAGGGTCGCTCGGCCGCGCACCGTGACTTTGCGGTCGCGGAGCTGCGCGACCACACAGCGCTCGTCGACCAACGCTGGAAGCTCGAGCTCGATCCCGCCGATCGCCCGACGCTCCTGTTCGATCGCGTCAACGACCCTTTGGAGCAACACAACCTCGCTGACGATCCGGGCTACGGTCGCGTACGACGCGAGCTCCGCGATCGGCTCGTCGAATTCAGGGCCGCGACGCCGGCGCCCGACGAGCGGGTCATCCTGGATCGCGGCCACGATCGCGGCCGCGCGCGGCGGGCGCGCGCGTGGATGCGTCGCGCGATCGAGCTTGGTGGGCGGCTCTCCGATGCCATGGCGGGACCGCGAGCGGCCCCTCCCCCCGAGCGATACGTCAAGTTCTGTCACCAGGGGAGCCAGCGTTGCAACGACGATCCGGCGAGCCTCGGCTATCGATATCGATCGTGGGGCGCGGACACGCCGATCTGTTGTGTGAGCCACCTGGTGGAGCTCGCGTTCTTCACCCACGATCTGTTCGAGGAGCACGGCATTCGGTACTTCATCTTGTGGGGCACGCACCTCGGCGCCCTGCGACACCGGGGGATCATCCCCTGGGACACCGACGTCGACATTGGCATCTTCTCAGAGGATCACGAGCGCGTCCGGGCGCTCGCGCCGCGGTTCCACGAGCGAGGCTACGCGCTGCGCGACGGGCCGGGCGAGGACATGCTGACGCTGAGCTACAGCGCGACCAACGATCTGCACGTCGACATCGAGGTGTGGCAGCGGAGGGGCGCGGCGTTCGCCTGGCAGCAGTACACCATCGCCGAAGAGGACTTGTTCCCGCTGCGCGAACATCCCTTTTACAACCGGGCGCTCATCGGCCCGCGCGCGACACCTTATCTGCTCGACTACTACGGCGCCGACTGCCTAGAGGTTGGCAAGAAGCAATGGATCGGCATGAACACGAGGTTCTACAAGCCGAGCTTCACGAAGCGGTTCGAGATCCAACACGTGCGCGCGGCGCCCATCGACCTCCAGCGCGACTTCGCGGCCGAAGCGGAGGACCTCGCTTGGGCGCAGATCGCGTATGCGCGCCTCGCGCGCAAAATCAGGTTATGGAAGCTCCGAACGTACGTCGCGTCGCTGGTGACGCACCGGCGATGAGGCTCCTCCGGCCTTCATCGAGCGTTGACCGTTGGCGCGAGCTTGCGGCAGAGATCGTACATGCTGCGCTCGGCCGCGTACCACGCCTCCACGGCGGCGACCCCGGCGTCGGAGAGCTTGTAATCGAGGTGCGCCGGGTTCTTGTGGGCGACCACCGCGTCATCGCTCAGCGCGATCGACCGCGGCAGCACAAGTTGGATCTTGAGGCGCTCGAAGTCGGCGCCCAGCGTCTCCTGAAACCCGATGTGGAAGAGATCCGGGAGCCGCGAGAGGAGGTAAGCCTCGCTCGAGAGCCAGTGAAGGGCGCTCTTCATGTGGTGAATGGCGTCCATCGCCGCCTCCGCCTCCGCCCGGAGCGCCGCGCCCGGCGCGAGCGCGACCGCGAGCGCATCCGGCGACTCGAACCGTTCGAATGCGCGGCGCTCGCCGGGCGACCACGGGGAGTTGTAGTGAGGCCGCCCCTGCCGCTGCCGGCTGTAAAAGGCGCTCACGAAGCGGGTCACCGGATCGCGGAGGAAGAAGGCCACCCGCTCCCCTTTGGGCACGTCGCGGAGCAGGGTCGCGTGCGGGTGGATGATCAGATCGTAGCGGCCACGCTTCGTCCACGTCTCGAGGGCATGCCACACCGCCGTGCCGCCGGTCTTGGGGATGTGCAGCAGGTGGACAGGGGATCTCCCGCGCGCGCGGATCAGCCGGGCCATCTTGCGGAGTCGATCGAACATAACCTCGCTCCTATCACGGGGCGCGCAAGGACGGTCACACGATGAAGGCCATTATCCTGACAGCTGGATACGGCGAGCGGATGCGCCCGCTGACCGACGCCGGGCACAAAACGCTCCTCGAGGTCGGCGGACAGACCATCATCTCGCGGATCGTCGCCGGCCTTCGGGACGCGGGGATCGGGGAGATCGTGGTGGTCACGGGCCACCGCGCCGCCGATGTGGAGGAGCACCTCCGCCGCTCACACCCCAGCGTTGATTTCGTCTTCGTCAGGAACGAGCGCTACCGAGAGACCAACAACATCTCCTCCATGGCGCTCGCGTTCGAGCGGATGACGCTCGACGACGACGTGCTCCTCGTCGAGGGCGATCTGGTCTGCGATGCGGCGGTGTTCGAGCGCATCGCGCGATCGCCGCACGCCGACGTGGCGCTCGTGGACCGCTATCGCACCGGCATGGATGGAACCGTGGTCACGGTGGAAGGGGGCGTCATCACGAGCGTGATCCCGCCTCATCTTCAGTCCGGCGACTTCTCCTTCGCCGACAAATACAAGACGCTGAACATCTACAAATTCTCTCGCGAATTCTGCCAGAAGACGTTCAGGAGGCTGCTCGCCGCCTACGCCGCCATCGACGAGAGCTGTTATTACGAGATCGTCCTCGGCATCCTCATCTACGTGAAGAAGGCGGTCATTCACGCCGAGATCATCGAGCAGGAGCGCTGGGCCGAGCTCGACGATCCCAACGATCTGCGTATCGCCGAGTTCACGTTCAACCCCTCTGCCCAGCGGCAGATCCTGGACGCGACGGCGGGCGGATACTGGTCTTATGACATCACGGATCACTGCTTTATCCGCAACATGTATTTCCCCACGCCGTCGATGATGGCCGAGATCAAGAACAACCTCCCTCGCCTGCTCCACAACTACGGCTCTCGGCAGGACGTGCTGAATCGGAAGCTCGCCGTGTTCCTGCTCTGCGCCCCCGAGCGCGTGACGGTCCTTAACGGCGTCTCGCAAATCTATCCGCTCCTCGCGGCGCGCCTCGCCGGCCGGAGGGTCCTCCTCCCCGAGCCCACGTTCGGCGAATACGCGAGGACGTTCCACGATCACGCGACGTACCCCGATCGGATCGGCGTCGACCTCGACGACGTCGCGCGCCGCGCGGCGGACGCCGACGTGGTGGTCTTCGTCAACCCCAACAACCCGACCGGGACGACGCTCCCGAGCGCTTGGCTCCTGCGCTTCGCGGCCGAGCGGCCGGGGACGCTGGTCGTCGTGGACGAGTCGTTCCTCGCGTTCTCGGACGAGCCCTCGCTCGTGCCGATGCTCGAGCGCGCGCCGCTCCCAAACGTGCTCGTGCTCGCGAGCCTGAGCAAGAGCCTCGGCATCCCGGGGGCGCGCCTCGGCTACGCGTACACCTGCGATCCAGCGCTCTCGGCAGACATCGCGCGGACCTTGCCGATCTGGAACTTGAACTCGGTCGCGGAGCACGTGCTCGAGATCGCGCTCAAGCACCGGAGGAGCTTCGCCGAGTCGTTCCGCGCGACAGCGCGCGATCGCGCCGAGCTCGCCGCGGCATTGGCGCGCGCCGGCGCTGTCGCCGCCGTCCACCCGAGCGGCGGCAACTTCCTCCTGGTCACGCTCGATGCGCCCGCGGAGCGCGCGGCGGAGATCGCCGATCGCCTGCTCCAGCGCCACCGGATCTACGTCAAGGACGCGTCGGCGCGCATCGGCGACGGGCGCGCGCACCTCCGGGTCGCCGTGCGGCTCCCCGAAGAGAACCAACGATTCGTCGCCGCGCTCGGGAGCGAGACGGCAAACAACGCATCATAGCTGGGAGCGACATCATGTCTGGAGTCAGGTGGCGAGAGGTCTGGGCGGCGAAGGGAGAGGGCGGGCCGAGCGAGGAGGTGTCGGGCGACGCCGCGCTCGCGCGGCTCCTCGAGATGAACGGATATGGCACCAGCACGGCGCAGGTGACCACCGATGGGTGGAGGGCCTATGTGGCGGCCATCGCAGAGAGGATGGAGATCCGCGCAAGCCACAGGCTCTTCGAGGTCGGGTGTGGCGCGGGCGCGTTCCTCCACCCGCTCCGCGCCATGGGCTGTGTGACCGACGGGATCGATTACGCGCCGGGCCTCGTCGACACGGCGCGGAGGGCGCTGCCCGGAGGGCGCTTTTCGGCAGGCGAGGCCAACGACATCGATCCTCGCGAGACCTACGATTTCGTGTTGTCCCAGGGGGTGTTCCTCTATTTCCCCGACCTCGGATATGCCCGCGAGGTCCTCGACCGGATGATCGACAAGGCGACGCGCGGCGTGGCGGTCCTCGACGTGAGCGACGCCGCCCGCAAAGAGGAGGCGATCACCCTGCGCCGGCAGAGCTACCCGCCCGGCGAGTACGACCGGCGGTACGCGGGGCTCGAGCACCTCTACATCGATCGATCGTGGTTTTATGCGCGCGCCGCCGAGCGCGGTCTCTCGTGCCGTGTCGAGCAGCAATTTCTGCCCGGTTATCTGAGCGCTCAGTACCGCTACAACGTGTATCTCCAGAGGCCGTGACGCGCGACATCGCATGATCGCGCCGGACCCTCCCTCCTCGCCGCGCCCGCGGTGGCTCCTCCGCCGGATCCCCGCGCTCGATGCGCTGCGACGCTACAGTCTCCCCGACGCGCGCGCGGATCTCGTCGCGGGCATGACGGTGGCGGCGCTCGCCGTGCCGCAGGCGATGGCGTACGCGATGGCGGCCGGCCTCCCGGCGCAGCACGGGCTCTACACGGCGATCGTGATGACCGCCGCCGGCGCGCTCTTCGACTCGTCGAAGCACCTCGTCAACGGCCCGACGAACGCGATCTCCATCGCGGTGCTCAGCGCGCTCGCCCTCTCCCCGCCGAGCGATCGCGTCGCCGCGGCCATCCTGTTGGCCTTTTGGGTCGGCGCCGCGCAGGTGGGGATTGCGCTCCTGAGGCTCGGTGATCTCACGCGGTACATCTCTCATTCGGTCATCGTCGGTTTCACGCTGGGCGCGGCGGCGCTCCTCTCGTTCGCGCAGGTGGAGCCGCTGCTCGGGCTCGCCGCGAGGGGCGTGGCGCATGAGCACGCCGTCGTGCGGCTCTACAGAGCCGTCGCCGAAGGCAGCGTGCACCCAGCGACCTTGGCCGTCGGGATGGGCAGCCTGGCAGCGGCGCTCCTCCTCGGCCGGTTGAAGCGACGGCGCGGCTGGGAGCTGATCCCGGATCTCCTGCTCGTCGTCGCCGGCGCTGCGATCGTCACGAGGACGCTTGGCCTCGACAGGGCTGGCGTCGCCGTCGTGGGTCCGATCCCGGCGTCGCTTCCGCGCCTTGCGCTGCCGAGGTTCGACGCCTTCGCGTCCGGGGGCCTCCCCACCGCTGCGCTGTCGATCGCGCTGCTCGGCGTCCTCGAAGCGCTCTCGATGGCGAAGATGCTCGCCGCGAAGACGGGCCAGAAGGTCGACATGAACCAGCAGTGTCTCTCGGAGGGGCTCGCGAACCTCACGGGCAGCTTCTTCCAGTGCTTCCCGGGCTCTGGCTCGCTCACGCGATCCGTCGTCAACCATCAGGCGGGCGGGCGCACGCAGTGGTCCGGGCTCGCCTCGGCCGTCGCGGTCGCGGTCGTCGTCGCGACCCTCGCCGCGGAGACCCGGTACATCCCGCGCGCGACGCTCTCCGCGATCCTCGTGCTGAGCGCGGCGCGCATGATCGACCTTCGCGCGGTCGCTTATCACGTCCGAGCGACGTATTTCGACGCGGCGATCGTGGTCGTGACGGCCGTGTCGGCCGTGGCCGTGTCGATCGAGATCTGCGTGCTCGCGGGCGTCTTTCTGTCGTTCGCGCTGACGGTGCCGCGCGCGGGGCGGATGAGGCTGAGCGAGTTCGTGGTGTCCCCGGAGGGCGCGGTGATCGAGCGCCTCCCCAGCGACGCGCCCTGTCCAAAGATCCTGATCTTCGGGCTCGAAGGCGAGCTCTTCTTCGGCGCCTCCGCCGCGTTGGAGGAGCACTTCGAGGAGATCGGGCGCCGCGTCGGCGGAGAGACCCGCGTCTTGCTCCTTCGGATGAAGCGCGCCCACAACCCCGACGCTGTCGCGCTCGATCTGCTCGAGCGCTTCCTCGCGCGCATGAAGGCGCGCGGCGTCCACGTGCTGCTCTGCGGCGTGCGCAAGCACCTCTACGACGTGCTCGTGCGCACGGGCGCGGCCTCGCGCCTCGATGAGCGGATCTTCCTGGAGGAGCGCGTCCGCCAGACGAGCACGCTGAAGGCGCTCGAGCACGCCCACGCGCTCGTCGACGCGCCGTGCGCCGCGTGCCCTCGGCGGCGCGCCGCTGACATGGTCATCACAGCGGAGAGGTAGGGATCGAGGCGAGGAGCGAGAGCCTGGTGCGGGGCCTCATTCGACCCACCGCGCGACGTAGAGGTTGGTCTCGCCGGGAGCGGACCCGTGTCGATTCGACGCGAACGCGAGGTGTTTTCCGTCGGGTGAGAACATAGGAAAGCCGTCGAAGCCATCGTAGTGCGTGATCCGTTCGAGCGCCGGCATGCCCGTCGCGGAAGGCGGCGCGTCGGGATCGACGACGTACAAATCGAAGTTGGGCGCGCGCCCGCGCTCGGGCGGCGCGGCGTCGACGTTGGACGAGAAGATCACGCGGCGCGAGTCGGGCAAGAACGCGGGCGCGAAGCTCGCTTTGCCGTTCTTGGTGATCGCGCGGGCGCCTTGGCCTTCGGCGCTCGCGACCCAGATCTCGAGCGCGGTCGGCTTCACGAGCCCTTTGGCGAGGAGCGCGCGGTACTCGTCGAGCGCGGCGCCTTCGGGCCTGCCCGCGCGCCACACGAGCCTCGATCCGTCGGGCGAGAAGAACGCGCCGCCGTCGTAGCCGGGCGCGTTCGTGATGCGCCGGAGCTCGGTTCCATCGGGCCGCGCGGTGTAGATCTCGAGATCGCCGTCGCGGGTCGAGGTGAACACCATGCGCGATCCGTCGAGCGCGAACGTGGCCTCGGCGTCGTAGCCGGGTGAGGGGAGCAGCGGCTTGAGATCGGAGCCGTCGAGCTTGGCCGTGTAGAGATCGAACGGATCGAGCGCCCACACGTAGCCCTGCGATCGATCGGGCTTCGGCGGGCAGCTCGGGCCGAGCGCGTGCGTCGACGCGTAGAGCAGGCGATCGCCGCTCGGATACACGAAGAACGCGCACGTGGTGCGGCCGCCTTTGGAGATGCGGCGCGTCTCGCCCGAGCCGAGATCCATCACGTAGATTTGGTCGCACGCCGATCCGTCGCGCGTGGACTGGAACACGAGGCTCCTGCCGTCGGGCGACCAATACGCCTCCGCGTTTTCGCCCTTCGCGAAGGTGAGCCTGCGCAGCTCGGCGAGGTGACGCTCACGCGGATCGGGGGGCACGAGCTCGCCCGCGCGGATGCTGAACGGGATCCACTCGGGCTGCGCCGACGTGACCGCGGTCGGCATGTGGCCGAGCGGCTCGCGCGGCGGGGCCGGCTCGGCGCA
>CAYTJL010000320.1:0-9689 GCA_964437785.1 uncultured Polyangiaceae bacterium | reverse complement strand
GATGCTCAGTTGAACGGATCGCTCGGGTCGTCCCACGGGAACTTGGAGTTCGCCGGGCCCGGATCCACGAGCAGGCTGCGCGCGTCACCGCTGTTGTTGAACGCGTCCGCGACGGTGTTGAGGCTGTTGATCGCGCTCACGTTGCTGCCCGCGAGCGTCGCGATCGCGGCTTGCAGATCGAACGAGGGCGGCGTGCCGAGGTAGGTCGCGTTGCAGATCGCGGCGAGCACCTGGCGCGCGGCCGTCGCGCGGGCCTTGCCGAGCGAGGTGCGGCTCTGGCCGTTGCTCAGCTTGGTCGGGTTCGCGTTGAGGATGCCCATCGCGAGGGAGAGCCCCGTCTCGATGCGGCTGTCGTTGTCGACGTCGATCTGGTTGTCGGCCGTCTCGTCTTTGATCTTCACGTAGCCGAGGTCGATGACGCCGTTGTTCGCGGCGAGGCACGAGGCCACGAAGCTCGGGTGGTTGCCCCAGAAGCCGATGGTGCGCGTCGCGCCGTTGACCACGCGGGTCACCCACGTCGAGCTGTTGTCCGAAGGATCGCTGTCGGGCGTGCTGCTCGTCGCGGTCGCGGTGTTGCTCACGAGGCCGCCGGTGACGGTGGTGAGCGTCTTGATGGTGATGGTCACGCTCTGGCCCGACGCGAGGTTGCCGAGCTGGCAGGTGACCTTGCCGTTCGAATACGAGCAGGCGCCGCCGCCGCCGCACCCGCTGCCCTGGCTCACGTACGACGAGCCCGCGGGGAGCGGATCGGTGAGGACGACGTTCGACGCCGTGGCCGGGCCGAGGTTCGTCACGGTGATGGTGTAGTTGATGGGCTCGCTCGGCGTGCCGCTGTGGCAGCCCGAGGGCGGGTCTTGCACGACCGTGGTCGGGCCCGACTTCACGACGTGGAGGTTCGCGCTGTTCACGCGGATGATCGCGGAGTCAGAGTCCGAGACCGGGAAGCCGTACGCGTCGATCGCGCTCGCGGTCGCGAGCGGCGAGCTCGTGCCGTTCGCGGCCGCGGAGCTCTGGTAGAGGTACGACGCGCCGGACGCGAGCGACGGGATCGTGAAGAGCGTCTGGCCGAGCGCGTTCTTGACGACGACCTGCGAGAGCGTGTCGTCGCCGACGTTGGTCACGAGGGTACACGTCTTGACCGAGGTGCCGGTCGCGACCGTGATGGAGTCCGCGCCGGGGCACGACGTGGTGCTCACGGTCACGTCGATGTCGATGCTCGGGTGCACGACGTTGACGACCGCGGGGTCTTGGTTGGTGTTGACCGCAGAGCCGACGAGCGCGTCGATGCCCGACGCCTGCGCCACGATGGTCACGTCCGCGAGCGGCGCGTTGGTGCGCGCGAGCGTCGCGCTCGCGCCGGGCGCGAGGGAGAACGCCGCGCCGGGGACAGCGCCGAACGTGTCGTCGAGCGAGGAGATGTTGTTGACCGCGACGTCGCCCGTGTTCGTCACCACGTAGCACCACGTGACCGAGGTGCCGGAGAGGACGTTCACGACCTCGGAGCCGGGGCAGTTGCCGTCGAGCGAGACGCTCGTCGCGATGCGGAGCGCGGGGTGAACGACGTCGATGAGCGCGCCGTCGGGGCCGCTCGCGACGTGCGACCACGTCGCCGTGTCGGTGCCGGACGCGTCGGCCGTGGTGCTGATGTCGTCGCTCGGCGCGATGATCGCGTTCGAGAGCGTGATCGACGCGCCCGAGGCGAGCGTGCCGGCGCTGATGGTGTTGCCGTGATCCGCGACGACGATGTCGCCGATGGTGGTGTCGCCGGTGTTGGTGACGACGTAGCAGTACGTGACCGGCGTGCCCGCGAGCACGGCGACGTCCTCGGAGCCGGGGCAGCTCCCGTTGAGGCTGACGGTCTTCTGGATCGCGAGCGAGGGAGCGACCACGTCGACCGAGGCGCCGTCGGGCGCGCTCGCGACCGGGCGGCCGTTCGCGACGTTGATGCCGTTCGCGGTCGCGTCGGTGCTCTCGTCGATCATCACGTTGACGAGCGACGACACCGCGATCGACTGGCCGGGCGCGAGGCTGCCGGCCTCGACCGCGCGGCCGTTGTCGTTCACGAGGATGCCGGTGATGCCGGTGCCGCCCGCGTTGGTCACGAGGTAGCAATAGGTCACGTCGGTGCCCGCGAGCACGGTCGCGAGCTCGCCGCCGGGGCACTGGCCGTTGGTCGAGACCGTCTTCTGGATCTGGAGCTTCGCGAAGAGCGCGTGCACGAGCGAGGTGTCGGAGTCGCTCACCGGGAAGCCGTATTCGTCGGTGCCCGCCGCGGTCGCGCTCGGCGCGAGGTCGCCCACCACGAGCACGGGCGCGCTCGTGAAGGTCGAGGTCTCACCGGGCGAGAGCGCGCTGATGGTGCCGATGACGCCGCCGCTCGGATCCGTGATGGTCACGTCGCTGAGCGCGTCGTCGCCGTTGTTGGTGACGAGGTAGCAGTAGGTGACGTCGGTCTCGGCGCCGACCGAGATGTTGTCCGCGCCGGGGCACTGGCCGTTGGTCGAGACCGTCACGTCGATGTCGACGTTCGGGCTCACGACGTTGACGACCGCGGGATCCTGCGGGCTCACGACGCGCGTGTCGGTCGCGGGGACCACGCCCGCCGCGGACGCGGTGAGCGTGATGTCGGTCGAGGCGGCGACGTTGAGCTGCAGGCTCGCGCTCTCGCCGGGTTGGAGCGAGGGGATCGAGCCTTCGACGACGCCGTATTGGCTGTCGGTCACGACGACGTCGTCGATGAGCGCGTCGCCGGTGTTGGTCACCGCGTAGCACCACGTGACGGGCGTGCCGGGCAGCACGTTGACGATCTCTTGGCCAGGGCATTGGCCGTTGGTCGAGACCGTGACCGCGATCGCGAGCGCGGGCGTGATCACGTCGGCGCTCGCGCCGTCGGGCGGGCTCGACACGAGCGTGCCGGTCGAGGTCGCGACGCCGACGGCAGCGGCCTGCGTGCTCGTGTCGGTGACCGCGGTGAACGGCGAGGATCCGGTCCACGTCTGGCCGACGCCGAGCGATCCGATGTTGAGATGGATCGCGTCGTCGCTCACGACGACGTTGCTCACGGCCGTGTCGCCGTCGTTGGTGACCGCGTAGCAATACGTGATCGCGCTGCCCGCGAGCACGGTGACGAGCTCCTGCCCGGGGCAGGTGCCGTCGCGGCTCACGGTCTTCACGATCGCGAGCGACGGGCTCACGACGTCGACCGCCGCGCCGTCGGGCTCGCTCGCGACCGAGGAGCCGGTGGGCGCGACGACGCCGGACGCGATCGCCTGCGTGAGCGTGTCGGCGAGGATCGTGATCGCGGACGAGCCCGCGCCGGTCTCGCCGGGGTTGAGCGCGCCGATCGCGATCGTGTTGCCCGCGTCGCTCACGACCACGCCGCTCACGAGGGCGTCGCCGGTGTTGGTGACCGCGTAGCAATACGTGACCTCGGTGCCCGCGAGCACGGTCGCGCTCTCGACGCCGGGGCACGAGCCGTTCGTGCTCACGGTCTTCTGGATCGCGAGCGCGGGGTAAATCACGTCGATCGACGCGCCGTCGGGCGCGCTCGCGACGTTCGTGCCGGTCGCGACGGTGACGCCGGAGGCGGTCGCGTCGGTGCGCGCGTCGCCGTTCGCGATCACGTTCGCCGTGCCCGAGCCGCTCTGCCCAGCGCCGAGATCGCCGATGGCGATCGTCGCGCCGTTGTCCTCCACGATCACGTCACGGATCGCGGTGTCGCCGGTGTTGGTGACCGCGTAGCAGTAGGTGACGCCCGCGCCCGCGAGCACGGTGACGCTCTCGACGCCGGGGCAGTGGCCGTCGCTCGACGCGGTCTTTTGGATCGCGAGCGCGGGGTGGACGATCTCTACGGACGCGCCGTCGAAGGGGCTCGCGACGTTCGTGCCCGTGGGGCCGCACACGCCGATCGCGCCTGCGTCGGTGCTCTCGTTCGCGCTCACCGCGATGGTGCGCGCGCCGTCTCCGCTCTGGCCGGGCGCGAGATCGCCGATGGCGATCGCGAAGCCGTTGTCCTCGACGCGCACGTCGCGCACGAGCACGTCGCCGTTGTTGGTGACGGAGTAGCAGTACCGGACCTCGGAGCCCGCGAGCACGCTGACGCTCTCGACGCCGGGGCACGTGCCGTCGGTGCTCACGGTCTTTTGGATCGCGAGCGAGGGCGCGACGACGTCGACCGCCGCGGTGTTCGGCGGGCTCACGACAGGGGTGTTGGTCGGCGCGGAGGTGCCCGACGCCACCGCGGGCGTCTGGCTGTCGGCGTTGACGGTGAGGATGGTGTTGCCCGAGCCGCTCTGGCCGGGCTCCAGATCGCCGATCGCGATCGTCATCCCGTCGTCCTCGACCACGACGCCGTTCACGAGCGCGTCGCCGGTGTTGGTGACGGTGTAGCAGTAGACGATCTCGGAGCCCGCGAGCACGGTGACGAGCTCGACGGCGCCGGGGCAACCGCCCGCGCGGCTCGCGGTCTTCTCGACGACGAGCGCGGGGCTCACCACGTCGACGGCCGCGTCATCCGGCGCGCTCGAGACCTGCGCGCCCGAGGGCGAGGTCGCGCTCGCGACGGCGGAGGTGTCGACGTCGGCGGTCGCCGTGATCGACGAGGAGACGGTGATCGTCGCGCCGGGGGCGAGGTCCTCGACGGGGATGATGACGCCGTCGTCGTTCACCGAGATGTTCGTGAGCTCGGTGCCGCCCGTGTTCTTGACCTCATAGCAGTACGTCACCTCGGCGCCCGAGAGCACGCTCACGAGCTCTACGCCGGGGCACGTGCCGTCGGTGCTGGCCGTCTTGACGACGCTCACCGCGGGGAAGAGCGGGTGGACCTTGGCGGCGTCGCTCGCGACCACGCCGAAGCCATATTGATCGGTGCCGGTCGCGGTGATCGACTCGAGGCCGTCCGCGTTCACGATCACGGGCGCGCTCGTGATCGTCATCGCCTCTCCGACGTCGAGCGTCGCGATCGAGCCTACGTTCAGGCTGTTTTGGTCGACGAGATCGATGTCGTCGAGGCGGTCGTCGCCGATGTTGGTGACGTGGTAGCAGTAGACGACGGAGGTGCCGGCGGGCACGGACGCGACGTCGCTGCCAGGGCACTGGCCGTTGGTCGAGACGGTGACGTCGATGTCGATGCGCGGGCCGACGACGTTGACGACCGCGGGATCGAAGTTGCTCTGGATCGACGCTCCCACCGCGGCGACCGTGCCGCGCGCCGACGCGGTGAGCGTCGTGTCGACGGCCGAGACGTCCGCGCGGCTCAGCGTGTAGCTCTGGCCGGGCGCGAGGTTGAACGGCGCGCCGGGGACGCCGCCGATGATGTCGTCCGCGATCGCGATGTTGTCGATGGTGCTGTCGCCGGTGTTGGTGACCGTGTAACACCAGACCATGTCCGTGCCGGTGAGCACGTTGACGACCTCTTGGCCGGGGCACTGGCCGCTCGTCGAGATCGTGGTGGCGATCGCGAGCGAGGGCGTGATGACGTCGATCGCGGCGCCGTCGGGCGGGCTCACGACGTTCGAGCCGGTGATGGCGTCGGTGCCCGCCGCGCTCGCGAGCGACGAGGCGTCGATCGTCGCGGAGCCCTCCGCCACGTACGAGGTGGAGGCGCCCGCGGCGAGGTTGCCGAGGGCGACCGAGAGGCCGTTGTCGGTCAGCGTGACGCCGTTGACCGCGGTGTCACCCGTGTTGGTGACCGTGTAACAGGTCTTGTACGCCGTGCCGGCGAGCACCGTGATGGACTCGACGCCGGGGCAGCTCCCATTGGTGCTGACGGTCTTTTGGACCGTGAGGGCAGGAGCGATGACGTTGAGCGTGCCGTAGTCCGGGCCGCGCAGGAACGTCGCGCCGGCGGCGTTGTTGCCTGTCGTCGTGAACGCGAATTGGGTCGTGGCAGACGCGACGATCTGCGACACGTAATAGCTCTGCGCGCCGGGGGGCAGCGTGCGGCTCGCCGTGACCGGGGCGAGGGGGTTATTGACCTGGACGTTGTAGAGCGTGATGCCGTTGACCGGAGAGTTCGTGATGTTGTGACAGAGCCAAACCGGCGTGCCGGCGACGACCGTGAGGCCGTTGATGTCGCCCGCGTCTCCGCAGTTGGCGTCGCGGCTGAAGGTCAGCACTTGGGGGAGGACGGGCGTGAACGTGCCTGGATTCGTGACGTTCAGGACACCCGCGCTCGGCCCGACGTTGAAGGTCTCACCCGCCGTGTTGTTGCCCGAGACCGTGAACGAATACGTGGTCGACGCCGAGGCGACGAACGGGCCGGCCGTGTAATAGCTGAAGCTCCCCGGCGGCAGCGTCCGCTTGTTGGGCATCGGCGCCAGGGAGTCGTGGATTTCGACGTTGAAGAGCGTGACCCCGTTGGACGCCGGGTTCGACACCTTGTGACAGACGTAGAACGTCGCGCCGGGCGAGAGGGAGAGGCCGTTGACGTCCCCCGTCTCACCGCACGTCGCATTGGTGCTGAACGTCACTTCGAGGGGCACCACCGGGTTGAACGCGGCGCGCGCCTCATGAGGGTTGGCGAGGATGACGGAGCCCAGGCCAAAGGCCCAAGCGATCCATGGATTTACCTTGAAATTACGCATGAAATGGTCTCTCACGAAAGACAGGCCACTGCCTTGTGAGCCTTCTTCGGCCCACGGGATCCTTCGTCAACGGAGGCCTCTCCTTAGGGACTCTCGCTCGAGGTGGGGTCTCGCAAAAACACAACACCGGAGCCGAGCCGCGCGGGGCTCATCCCCTCGCCCATCGGCTCAGCACCTTGTTTGGTCATCAACGCTGCACGCTGCACCATGGCGGTCGTCGTCAGAAAACCATGGAACGCGAACAATACATCAATTGTGGTTGATAGCCCGGGTGGGGCAGCAATGTCAAGCGATAAAAGAACAGCTCCTCACGAAATTATCGACAGCGCCCCCATGATGCTTGAGGCCGTCTTCGCTTTATTTTCGCCATGGGCTCAGACGGAGGAGAGCTTTCGGAGCAACGCGAGGGCCCGCCGGATGCCGCCTTCGTCGCGGAGGATCCCGATCTCGCCGCCGTCGAGCCAGCGCCCGCCGCACACCGCGCACGTGTCGATGTGGATGTCGCTCGTGGTGCTCGCGACGCGGACGAGGGGCCCCGCGCCTCCGCACCGAGGGCACCTGCCTCGCATCTGATCGTGGGTGGCGTTCTTCTTCGTGGGCCTCTTCAGGGCGTCGACCCGCTTCATGCCGAGCACGCGCTCGAGCTCGCCGCCGTCGAACCAGATGCCCGCGCACTCCGAGCACTGGTCGAGGGTCACGCCGCCCACCTCGACGCGTTCGAGCGTGCCCTCACACTTGACGCACTTCACGCGGGGCTCTCCTCGTCACTTCTTCACCTTCGCCCGGATGGCGTTCTTGAGCTTCTCGAGCGCGTCCGCGTGCTCTTTGCGGATCTTCTCGAGGTCCTGCTCCATCCTCGGCGCGAGCGCGGAGCCTTGTTGCGCGACGGCGTCGATGGCGGCCTTGCTCTTCTGGAGCGCGGCGATCCTCGCCTCGGCGCCCTTCTTCTCGGCGTCGGTCGCCTTCTTGTGCGCGGCGAGCTGCGCTTTTTCGGCCTCGATCGAGGTGTCGATCGTGCGCTTGACCTGCTCGCCCTCCGTCATGAGCCGCGTGATGCGGACCTTGATCTCGACCAGCTCGACGTCGATGAGGTAGCGCGCCTTCGCGATCGTGTCGCTCTGCTTCTCGAGCGCGGCGGCGTTGTCTTTGCCGAGGGTGCCGCGGTAGCGATCGATGAGCCGGTGGGCTTCGCTGACGTCGTGCAGCTCTTTGTCGAGCTGCTTCTCGACGACGTCCTTGAACGTGGTCGAGACCGCCGCGTTCATGTCCACGTCGCAGCCCTTCTTTTTGGCCGCATATTGCGTGGCGCCGCCGATCTTCTTGGTGATCTCGTCCTTCTCGACGTCGAAGAACACGGCCGCGCGCTTCACGCGGCGGAGCCGCTCGACGTATTGGTAGCTGTGCCCGTCGACGTCGGCCGCGTCGACGATCGTGATCGCGTGCGCGTCGGGATCCTTGATTTTACCCGGAAAATCGTTGAATTCCGCGAGCAGCTTGCGCGCCTCTTCTTGCACCTCCGTGAAGCCGGTGACGGCGGCGTTGAGCTGGTCGGGGTACGTCTCCACATAGACGCTGTTCTGCGCCGACGAAATCAGCTCCGGCTCTTGTTTGGGAGGGGGCGCGCACGCCGCGAGCCACGAAGCGACGACCGCGGTCGAAGAGATCCTGAGGAGGTTCACAGGGGTGAGAACACCGGCTCGCTCCGCTCCTGTCAACGACGGGACGCCGCCGGCGAGAGCACGAAGCGCGCATGGTTTGATCGTCCTCGGACTGGCGCCGGGAGAAACGCCGTGTGTATAGTCCGACCGTGACCCGCTGGGCCCCCGTCACCACCGTCGTCGCCCTCGCTCTCATGGGATGTGCCATCCCGGAAGCCGCGCCTCCCCAGGTCGCGACTGCTCCCCTCCCGCCGCCGCTCTTGGCTCCGCCCCCGCCTGCGCCTGCGGTCGAGCCCCCTCCGATGGCGATGGATGAGGACGTCGACGACGAGGGCGAGCACGCCGATCTCGCCGGCGCCGACCCGGAAGAGGCGCTCGACGCGGGCCCCCCCGCAGAGAAGCCCGCGCACGATCTCCTCCGCTTCGCGCAAAAGGACCCTCGCGCGCCGCTGCTCGCGCTCTCCGAGCAAGACATCGAAGATCGCTACAAGAAGGATCCGGCGTCGCTCGGCTCGATGTCGGTGGGCCGGCCCAACGCGGGTGTGCTCGTGAACGGCGTGCAAATGCCCGCGGGCGAGCGGTGGGTCCTGCTCGATCCGGGCCGCGCGTGGGGCACCCGCGAGACGGTGGACGCGCTCTCGCTCATCATCCATCGCGTCAACGAGCGTTTTCCTCAAGGCACCTCGCCGCTGCCCATCGGCCACATCAGCGCGGAGCGGGGCGGCAGGCTCTCGCCGCACAAAAGCCATCAGAGCGGTCGAGACGTCGACGCAGGGTATTATTACAAGACGTCGACGCACCGCGCGTTCGTGCCGGCCCACGCGGGCAACCTGGATCTCGATCGCACGTGGGCGCTCATCAAAGCTGCGTTGATCGAGACCCCCGTCGAGATGATCTTGGTCGACACGTCCATTCAACGGCTGCTCGCGGATCACGCGCTCAAGAGCGGTGAAGATCCGGCCTTCGTGGAGCGGTCCTTCCAGGTCAAGCGCAAGAATGGTTGGGCGCCTGTCCGCCACGCGCACGGCCATCACAACCACATTCACTTTCGCTTCTTCAACCCGGTAGGCGAGGCGCTCGGCCAAAAGGTCGCTCGCTTGGTGCTCCCGCGCCACCCCGCACCGGGGCCCGGGCCCGCGGGCTCCCCGCCCGGCGCGCCCGCCATCGTCTATGAGAATCACCGCGCGAGGAGCGGCGACACCATGGGTATCCTCGCGCGGCGTTATGGCACCACGCCCGAGGAGATCCGCAGGGTCAATGGGCTCAAGGGCGACGCTCTTCGCGCGGGCGTCGTCTACAAGATCCCGCACAAGGGGGCTGCGCCTCCTCCCCAACAGCCGCCCAAACACGGCAGGCACTCCCCCGCTCCCCACGCGCAGCACCCGAAGCGCGTCGGCGCGGTCGTCCCGCGCGGCGCAGGCGGCGCCGCACCAAAGAAGCCCGCGCC
>CAYTJL010000319.1:8451-9702 GCA_964437785.1 uncultured Polyangiaceae bacterium | reverse complement strand
GTTCGTCATCGACGAGCTGCGCTGCATCTTCTGCGGCTTCTGCGTCGAGGCGTGCCCGTGCGACGCGATCCGCATGGACACGGGCAAACACGCGACGCCGTACGACTCGCGCGAGCAGTTCATCTACGAGAAGGATCTGCTCATGGCCTTCACCGGGCGCGACGGCGAGAAGAAGACCGAGAACCCGCGCCACGAGCCGGGCGACCCGACGCACCCGGGCCTCTCGCGCGATCACGAGAGCCATTGAGCCGTCATGAAGCCTGAAGGCAAATCCAAGCCCGTCGCCGCGTCCAAACCCGCCTCCGCGCCAAAGCCCGCTTCCACGATGGGGGGACCCGAAGGGGGTCCCCCCAAACCCCCCCGGGCTGCAGCGCTCGATCGGAATCGCGGTCTCGCTGCCTCGCAGAAGCCCAAGAAGATCGATCCTCAAAAGGCGCGTGACGAGGCGCTCGCGAAGGCCAAAGAGCGGCCTTTGCCGGCCGATCCGCTCTCCGCACAGAGCCTCCGGTCGATCGGTTTGCGCGTGGGCCTGCCCATCTTGGCGCTGTGGATCGGCGCCCTTTACTTGCGCAATTGGATCGCGATCGCCGTCGTCGGCGTGGTCACCGCGGTCGTCGCGGGCATCGCGATTTGGGCCCTCCGCTACGCGCGGCGGACGCGTGCCGTGGCCGAGATCGTGCGCGAGTCGGTGGACACGCCCGAGGCGCGCAAAGCCGCTATCGAGAAGCTCGACGCGGAGTTCAAGAAGGACGACACCGCGGCGGTGCTCGCGAAAGCGCAGCTCCAGCTCCAAGAGGATCCGAAGAAGGCCCTCGCCACGCTCGAGACCATCAACCTGGAGAAGGTGATGGCGCCGGTCGCCGACGAGGTGAGGACGCAACGGGCCATGATTCACCTGCTCCTCGGCGAGACCGACGAGGCGCGCGTGCTCGCCGACAACGTCGACATGACGCGCCACAAAGAGGCCAAGACCCGCGCGACCATGGCGTCCATCGTGGGCGAGGCGTGGGCGCGAACGGGCCAGTCCAAGAAGGCGATTGAGCTGCTCGAGACGTTCGACCCGGAAGACAAAGACTTTGACGAGCTCAAGCCTCAACTGCTCCGCGCGAGGGCCTTTGCCTATGCCTGGGCCAGCAACACCAAGCAGATGAAGCAGACGTTGCGGAGGCTCTCGCAGATCAACCCGCAATATTTGGCGGGCTTCATCACGCGCAAGAAGATGCCTGGGGGCGTGTCGCCCAAAGGGGTCCA
>CAYTJL010000319.1:0-8351 GCA_964437785.1 uncultured Polyangiaceae bacterium | reverse complement strand
GTGATGAGCTCTTCGAAGTGGGCTTGAAGGGCCGGCGCGTTCGCGGCGAGCCACGCGCGACACCGCGCGCGATCGATGCCGGCTTTGAGCAGCTCAATCACATCGGCCGCGTCCTTCATTCGCGGTGATTTCAGCTTGAGGTAGATGAGCACCTCGATCGGGGCGACGGGCACGTCGGCGCCGGTTCGAGCGATCGGGACGGCCTCCATCGCGCCTTCGCCGGGTTGCGCGGAGAGGAGATCGACGAGGACACCGCTAATCTGGATGGGGATCCCGGGCTTCATGGTCACGATCCCACCCTCGTGGTGCTCGAACGCCTCGTCACCGACGAGGAAGTCGACGTCCTTCGTCGCTCGGGGATAGCCGTGCGCCCCGACCGCGAGGCCGCCGACCAGCACGTGCCGCACACCGAGGCGGGCGAGCTCGTCCGAAGCCTTGCGCATGGCATCGAGGACCTTGGGCGCTACGACGCCATCCAACATGGAGAGGTCCGCGGCAACATTTCGCATCGCACGGCTCCGCAAGATCGAGAGGTGAGGGGCTACCAACATGACAGCGATCCAGTACCCCGAGGAGATCAGAGAGGGAATCGTTCCACAAGCCCCATCCGCACGAGCGCTGAAATCACCTCGCACGCGGGCAGCCCAACCACGTTGGCGTACGACCCCTCGACCCGCGCGACCGCGAACGCGCCGATGCCCTGCACCGCGTACGCGCCGGCCTTGTCGAGCCCCTCGCCCGTGCGCGCATACCCCTCGATCTCGTCCTCGCTGAGCGCGCGAAACACCACCTTGGTGATCACCGTCTCGGCGTAACGAAGGCTCCCCTCGCCCTCCGGCGCGGCGATCGCGAAGCGCGTCGCGACCTCGTGGCCGCGCCCGGCGAGGAGCCGAATCATCGCGGCGGCCTCGGTCACGTCCGCCGGCTTGCCCAAGATGGCGCCGTCCACGATGACGGTCGTGTCCGCCACCAAGACACCTCCAAACGACCCTCCGCGCGCGGCGTCCATCGCGGCCTGGAGCTTGTCCCCCGCGATCCTCTCCAGATAAGCGAGCGCGGGCTCACCGGGCTTGGGCGACTCGTCGACCGCGACCGCGCGCACCACGAGGGGCACGCCCAAGGTGGTTAAAATCTCGCGCCGCCGCGGCGACCCCGAGGCGAGGAGGAGGGGCCTCGTCGGGGTGATCACAACGCCGCTCCTCGGAGCTTCATCACCGTCGCAAGGTCTTTATCACCCCTGCCCGACACACACACGAGCACGCGCGCCGGGCGACCGCGCTTCTGGGCCTCGCGGCGCGCGACGTCGGCGACCCTGGCGAACGCGTGCGCGGTCTCGATCGCGATGAGGATCCCCTCGGTGCGCGCGGCGAGGAGCAAGCTGCCCAGCGCCTCGTCGTCCGTCGCGGTGAGATACGTGGCTCGGCCCGTGTCGTGGAGATAGGCATGCTCCGGCCCGACCCCAGGATAATCGAGGCCCGCGCTCACCGAGTGCGCTTCGAGGATTTGGCCCGCGTCGTCCGCGAGCACATACGATTTGGCGCCGTGGAGCACGCCGACACGGCCTTTGGTGAGCGTCGCCGCGTGCCGTTCGGTCGAGAGGCCTTCGCCCGCGGCCTCGACCCCATAAAGGGCCACGCCCTCGTCGGGCACGAACGCCTTGAAGATGCCCATGGCGTTGGATCCGCCGCCCACACACGCGACGACCGCGTCGGGCAAGCCGCCTTGGTCCAAACACTGCGCGCGCGCCTCGTCGCCGATGATCCGTTGAAGGTCGGCGACGAGCGAGGGATACGGGTGCGGGCCCGCCACCGAGCCGACACAATAATAGGTGCTCTCTACGTTGGTGACCCAATCGCGGAGCGCCTCGCTGAGCGCGTCTTTGAGCGTGCGAGAGCCTGTCTCGACCGGGATCACCTTGGCGCCGAGGAGCTTCATCCGCGCCACGTTGGGGGCTTGTCGCTCGACGTCGAGCGCGCCTTGGTACACCTCACATGGAAGGCCGAAGATCGCCGCGGCGGTGGCGGTCGCGACGCCGTGCTGGCCCGCGCCCGTCTCGGCGATGATGCGGCGTTTGCCCATGCGTTTGGCGAGGAGCACTTGGCCAATGGCGTTGTTGATCTTGTGCGCGCCCGTGTGGCAAAGGTCCTCGCGCTTGAGGAGCAACGCGCCGATCGCTTTGCCCTCGGGATCGACAGCGCGGGCGAAGCGCGCGCCGTCCGAGAGCGGCGTGGGGCGGCCGACGTAGCGCGCGAGCCAATCGTTGAGATCGCGCTGGAACGAAGGGCTCGGCACGATGCTCTCGAAGGCGCGTGAGAGCTCGTCGAGCGCGGGGACCAGCGTCTCGGCGACGAAGCGCCCGCCATAAGGCCCAAAGGTTCCGGGGCGAGACATGGTGCGCGCGTAGCACGCGGCCGGCGGGTGGGAAATGGAGAAGGTGCGCTCGGGCTCGCCGCCGCGTTCGAGATCGACTAAGCGCGGGCCATGATCCGAAGGTCGATCCTCGCGTCGCTGCTCCCCCTCGCCGCGCTCGGCGCCTGCGGCAAAAGCTCCTCCGACGGAGCGCCCTCTCACGCCCCCTCGTCCGCCCCGCTCTCCGCGAGCGCCGCGCCGTCGTCGTCCGCCGCCCAAAGCCCCATGACAGACGGCGGGACGGGCTTTTACCCTGTCGCGTTCACGGGGGATCCGATCTTCCTCTATCCCCTCGGAGGGACGGTGCTCACCGACGCCTCGGGGATCCTGGCGCAGCTCGGCGACGGCCCGTTCGTGCAGTCTCCCGGGCTCATGAAGGGCCTCGAAAAAGGCGCCTCGGGCCCCCTCTTTGGCACGTTCCCCACCGGCGCTTGGCTCCTCTCGGGCAGCGAGACGTACAAATGGGTGAACGACCGATGGGCCGCGAGCGCGATGCTCCGCGAGGGCGAGACCTTGCTCGACATCGCCGCGTGGGACGACGCGCGCGCCCTCGCCGCGATCGGGATGAAGCACAACGACATGCGGTTTCTGCTCGTGGGCGGCAAATCGGGGGTGATCCCGCCCGCGCCCGCGAAGGCCGATCCGCCGCCCAAGCCCGCGGGCGACACCACCTCTTCGACGAGCGGCGGTGAGGCGCCCGAGGCCGGCGCAAAGCCCGAAGGCGACAACAAGCCTGAAGGCGACGACAAGCCCGAGGACGACTCCTGCAAGGTCAAGATGAAGCCCGAGCGCCTCAAGCTCGCCGGGCTCCCGAGCGGGCATTTGTTCGCGGTCGGATACACCTGCAAAGAGACGGGCAGCGGCCCTCCCATCGCCGAGCGGTGGGAGCCCAAGAAGGTGCGCGGCGTCATCGATCCTCTGCCCGTGCCCGAGGGCTCGGGCGAGGTCGCGCTCAAAGGGGTGCTCGCGATCGGCAAAGACGAGGCATACGCGTATGGATCCGCGGGCGCGGCCGCGTACGTGGCCGCGTGGGACGGCAAAGCATGGACGCTCCAAAAGACGCCCTTCGCCGGCAAGGTGCTCGTGATGCGCGCGAACGGAGGGGCCTTGTTCGCCGTCGCGGCCAACGAGGGTATCGCGGGCACGCTCTACAAAAAGCCCAAAGGAGGGGAGTGGGCCGAGGTGCGGTTGCCCGAGGTCGAGGGCGGGCCGGCGCGCGCCACCGACGTTTGGCCCAAGGCCGATGACGACGTGTGGGTGGCGGTCACGACCACGTGGAAGAACGGGGGGTTGAAGGGCGGCGCGCTCCTCCGCTCGAAGAAGGTGGACAAACCCGTCCTCCTGACGAACCGCGAAGAGTGGCGGCGGACGCTCTCCACCAACAAGCGCTTCAAGGCGACGCGCGCCTGCGACAAGCTCTATGCCCATCTCGCGACGCTCGGGCCGAGCAAGGCGCCCGACGGCAAGCCCGCGGGGCTCCCGAAGGGCTTCCCCGCGCTCAAACCGATCTTCGCCAAGAAGGAGTTTGCGTCGCTCTCCCCCATCGTCGAGGACGACGGCGCGCACCTCTACATCGGTGTCCCCGTGCCGAGCTACGACGTCGGCGAGCTGCTCGTCGCGGAGTACATGACCGCGACGCCCAACGCGCAATCGGCGCTCTTTTGTCACGAGCCCATCATCATCAAGCAAGCGATTAAATTCGAATGAGCGCGCTCGTCCGGGCCGAGCTCGCCGCGACGGGGTGGGAGGTCTTCTCGTCGGTGTTGTTCGTCTCGGCGGTGGTGCCCGCGGCGCTCATCACGCCTTATCCGGTGATGATCTTCGCGGCGTCGCTCGCGCTCTCGGCGGCGCTCGCGCAAACGCTGCTCGTGCGCGGCGTGCGGGGATTCACGTGGGCAGGGGCCATCCGCGCCGGCTCATGGACCGTCGCGGCGCTGCCGCTCGTGCGCGCGGGCGGGCTCAGCGTGCTCGTGCCCGCGCTGCTCTTCGGGCTCATGGCGGGGAGCGCGCGGCGCGTGATTTACCGGCGTTTGCTCGATCCCGAGCCCCCGGCCGACCTCGGCGAGAGCCTGCGCGCCCGGCTCGGTGAGGACGCGATGATGGCGGGGATCGCGGGCGGGCACGCGCTGCTCCTCTTCTGCGTCGCGTTCTTGAGGACCAAGAGCCAAGTGGTGCTCGAGGCGTGGTTACGGCTCGTGCCGTCGCTCGGGCTGATTGGCACGTTGGGCTTCACGCTCGCGCTGCGCCCCGCGACGCGCGCGACGCTCAAGGCCCTTCGCGCGGGGCCGCGGGGAGATCCCGCGCTGTTGCAAAGGGGGCTCGCCGAGGCGCTCCGCGCGCCGACGGTCTTGAGCACGTTGAACTTCGTGGTGTGGGTCGGCTGCACGGCGATGGGCGTGTTCTTGATCCGGCCCGGGCCGGTGTCTTGGCAGCTCGGCGACGCGATCATGCAGCTCGCGGTAGGGCTCTTGTTCTCGTGGGGGGTCGCGTTTTATCAGCGTGAGTGGCAGAAGGACACCATCGCTCCGGTCATCCTCAAGCTCTGTGCGCTCACCGGATCTCCGCCGCCGGCCGAGCCCACGGCGCTTCGTTCGAGGCTGCTCCGCGAGTTCGGGCTCCCGCTCGTCTTCATGGCCGCGGTGTCGTTCCTCTCGTCGATTGGCATGTACCGGGCGCTGCGCGAGGGAGAGGGGGTGAGGGCCGACTTGGAGGCGGTCGCGGCGCTCGTGCTCTCGGTCACGCTGCTTTGTTTGGCCTCGCTCGGCGTGGTGGCGCGGGCGGCGCGCGCGCTCTCCAAACCCATGACCGATTTGGCGGCGGCGGCCGATAAAGTGGCCAAAGGCCATTTGGACGCGGCCGTGCCCGAGGTGGAAGGATCGATTGAGGTGGTGGGGCTCGGCGCGAGCGTGGAGCGCATGCGCGAGGCGCTGGCGTCGACGATCGCGGCGCTCTCGGCGGAGCGGGCGGGGCTCGAAGAGAAGGTGACGGCGCGGACGGCGGAGCTGCAAAGGACGCTCGACGAGCTCCGGCGCACGCAATCGGCGTTGATTCAAGGGGAGCGGATGGCGGCGCTCGGCGAGCTCGTGGCCGGGGTCGCCCATGAGGTCAATAACCCCCTCAACGCGATCGCGGGGGCGTCCGAGCCGCTCGACGGGCTCGCGCGCGACGTGCGCGAGGTGCTCATGGCGTATCGAGATGCGGAGAAGGATCTGCCGGAGGACAGGAGGAGAGCCATCGAGGCGCTGCGGGCGAAGCTCGACATCGACGCGACGGTGGACGACATCGAGGGCATCTCCAAGGTGATCCAGCGGGCGACGGCGCGGAGCGTGACCATCGTGCAGAACCTCAAACGGTTCTCGCGGGCGCCGGGCGAGGCGGCGCCGGTGGACCTGCACGAGGGCATCGACGAGACGTTGCTCCTCTTGAAGCCTCGCCTCGCCAAAGCCGACATCCGAACGACGGTGACGCGCGGCGAGATCCCGCTCGTGGTGTGCGCGATGGGGGAGATCAATCAGATCTTCATGAACCTCTTGGTGAACGCGATTCAGGCCATGGAGGGAGAGGGGCAGGCGCGGCCGAGGGAGATTTGGGTCGAGACGGGGGAGGAGGCAGGATCGGTGTGGATCGCCATCGAGGACGCGGGGCCGGGGGTGCCCGAGGGGCTCTCCAAACGGGTCTTCGATCCGTTCTTCACGACCAAGCCGCGCGGGCAGGGCACGGGCCTTGGGCTCTCCATCTCGACCGAGATCGCGCGGCGGCACGGAGGCACGCTCACGCTCACGCCTCCACGGCACGGGGACGGGGCGAGGTTCACCTGCACGCTCCCGGCCGGGAGCGTGGGCTAAAAAACGTTGCACGCGCCGCGAAGACAGCGGCATCATCGAGGCACGCATGATTCAGCTCTCGCAGCTCTCCCTCGCGGACATTGTCCTCGCCGCTTCGTTGATTCGGCAGCTGGGCGACGGGGCCGCGCAGCTCGGCGAGGTCGCGGACAGGATCGTTCGTTATTTTTATGACGATCTCCGCGCGCACGGCGCCGAGGAGCCCGATCTGGTGCTCGCGCGGCTTTACAAGACATTTCGTTACGAGGAGCTCGACGAGGTGCGGAGGCACGCGGCGCGGGAGGCGATGGGCGGGGAGGTGCGCGAGCAAACTCCCTGCCTGACGCTCCTCGCGTCCGCGGGGGTTGAGCCTACGTGGGGCTCTCCCGCGGATTCCCGGAGGCACAAGGCGATCCCCATCGCGAGCGAGCAGACGCTCGCGAGGCTGCCCATGGTGGCGAAGCTCATGGCGGATCTCGGCATCGACGTTCGAGCCTTGATCGAAGGGAGGGAGACGCACGCGACGGACGCGGAGGGGTATCGTGTGTTCTTCGTCGCCGAGGCGCTCGGGAGCCCCTTTGTGCCGGTGCAACGGGACTTCGTCGTACCGTATGGCGTCCGATCGGTGTTGGGCTTTGGGGGGGTGCTGCCGGGAGGCTCGTTGTTCGTGGTGCTCCTGTTCTCCAAGGTGCCTCTCCACGTCGAGTCCAAAGACCTCTTTCGGACCATCGCGCTCGCGGCGCGGATCGCGCTGCTCCCGTTCGCGAACGACCCTATCGGTCGCGCGGTCGCGGGCGGCTCGGGGCCTTCGGTTCCGGCGCCGCCCGCGCGCGACACGGAGGCTTTGCGCGAGCACGTCGCGGCGCTCACGCAGCTCCTCCAGGTCCACGAGCGCGTCTCCATCGAGCAGGCGCTCTCGATGCAAGCGCTCATCGAGGACTTGGAGCGGCGCAATCAAGCCCTCGAAGAGATGCGGTCGACGATTCACGATCTCTCCACCCCCATCCTGGAGGTGTGGGACGAGATCGTGGTGCTCCCCGTGATTGGCCTCGTCGATTCGCGGCGGAGCGCCGACATGATGGCGAAGCTCCTCGCCGCGGTGGTGACCAAACAAGCGCGCTTCGTCATCATCGACATCACGGGCGTGGACGTGATCGACACGGCCACGGCCGAGCGGTTCGTCAAGCTCTCGCGGGCGGTCAACCTGCTCGGCGCGCAGTGCGTGTTGACGGGCATGCGCGCGGGCGTCGCGCAGATGCTCTCTTCGCTGGATCTGGAGGACGGTAAGCTCGATACGTATGGCACGCTCAAACAGGGTCTCCATGCGTGCCTGCGGCTCGCGGCCGAGGAGAAGCTCGCGGCCAAGAAGGTGCGTTCCCCGCTCGGCGGGTGAGCCTCCGCGGGAGCCCGGGGCCGACCGTGGCGAGGATTCACACCCCCTCGTGTGGTGGGCCGTTGACGGATCGCCTTTGAAATGCGGGTGTGATCGTCGCGCTCAGGCTGGCAGGGTCTTTGCCAAGGCTCAGGGGACGATGAACAAGACCAAGGCTCAGATCACGATCCTGATGGTGCTCCTCGCGGCGCTCTTCGGCTGCAAGGGGGCGCACGTGGCCACGGCGGCGGCGGTCACGGCGATCGCGGTCACCAGGGTGGCCGTCGCGGTGGCGGACGCCGAAGCGGCCGCCAACAGGGCGCGTGAGGCCGAGGCGCGGAGGCAAGAGGCCGAGGCGCGGTATGCTCAACCGTCGTGCGTGGAGATCACGCCCGCTGCCGGCTCCGAGGGGGATTTGGCGGGTCGGCGCACCTATTCGTGCGAAGGCCAGGTGGTCGTGATCGAGCCCAGGCCTGCTCAATAAAGACAGAGAGCGCGACCGGACGATCGCTCGCCCCGTCCGCGGCGCCACCCCCGAAAGCCGAGCTCGACACCTTTGACGGAGAGAGCGCGACCGGACGATCGCTCGCCCCGTCCGCGGCGCCACCCCCGAAAGCCGAGCTCGACACCTTTTACCAAAGGCACCACCACCGCCCTGCCACGCTCGGCATTTCGGGGCCCCCCGACGCAGCGCGGACAAGGGGCTTCGCTCGTTGCTGCCTTCGCTGCTGTTAGGGGAAGCTGGATGA
>CAYTJL010000318.1:0-9778 GCA_964437785.1 uncultured Polyangiaceae bacterium | reverse complement strand
CGCGCTCAACCCGACCCGCCGCGCGCTCACCCCGACCCGCCGCGCGCTCACCCCGAACGTCCGACACCTCTCCCGGCCGGTTTTGGCGCGTTCGCCGCGCACGTGTAGACGTCCAAGGACGTGACAGAATGGCGCGGCGGGCGTACGCTCATCACGTCATGCTTATGAAGCGATTGGCTTCTTCCTTGGTTGTCTCCGCCGCAGCGGTCGTGACGTTGAGCGGATGTCCTTCGGTCGTGATCGGTCCGGGCGAGACCGGAGGAGGAGGTGGTGGCGGCACCGGCGCGTGCGCCACCGCGGCGGACTGCGCGCCAAAGGAGTGCGCCGGCGTCTCCTGTTTAGGCGGCGCATGTCTGTATGACTTCTTTCCGACGGGCGCGCCGTGCGAAGACGGGCTCGCGTGCACCGAAGGAGACTTCTGCCAAGCGGGCAAGTGCGTGAGCGGAGGGCCGGCGATCTGCTCGGTGGGGCCTTGTCTGATCGGGGTGTGCGACGAGGCTCAAGGCGGATGCGTCAACAAACCCGCCCCCGACGGAACGGCCTGCGGCGGCGGAGATCTGTGCTCCGCGCAACCGGTCTGCATCGGCGGAGTCTGCGAGGCCGGCCCGCCGCCCGATTGCTCGGCCCTCACGACCGCGTGCGCCGTGGGCGTGTGCGACCCGGCGATCGGGTGCGTGGCCCAGCCCATCAACGAAGGTGGCTTGTGCGACGATGGCCTGTTTTGCACGGTGGGAGACCACTGCAAAGCAGGCTCGTGCGTAGGCCAGAGCCCTTGCCCCGAGCCGGGCGGGTGCTTCGTGGCGACGTGCGATGAGGCGACCAAGACGTGCGGGCAGAAGCCCGGGAACGACGGTATCGCCTGCACGATCAACGCCCCGTGCCTCCAAAACACCGTGTGCTCGGCCGGCCAGTGCGTCGGCGCGCCGGCACCGGACGGCACGCCGTGCGACGATGGCAACGTCTGCACGTCCAGCACCACGTGCACCGCGGGGGTCTGCGGCGGAGGCACCGGGCCCACGCTGTTCTTCATCGAAGACTTCCACGACAACTCGCAAGGATGGATCCTCGGTCAAGAGTGGGAGATCGATCAAGCGCAGATGTCGCCGCCAGGGACCTTCGGATCCGACCCCGCGAACGATCACTCCCCCTCCGCGGACAACGGGATCGCGGGCGTCAACATCGGCGGAAACGCCTCGACGATGATCCACCCCTTCACCTATCTGGAGAGCCCGCCCCTCAACACGGCAGGCGGCCCCGGAGGCGTGGTGCTCCAGTTCTATCGATGGCTCGTGAGCGATTATCCGCCGTTCATGACCAACACCATCGAGGTCTGGAACGGCGCGCAATGGGTGATCGTGTGGCAGAACGTGCCCGGCCAAACCATCTTCGACAACGCGTGGACGCTCCAGCAAATCAACATCTCGCAATACCAGGGCCCCGCCACCAAGATCCGATTCGGCATGAACATCAACTCGCAGGGGGCGTTCATCGTCGGCTCGTGGAACATCGACGACATCATCGTCTCGAGCTCGCCCTGTCCTTGAGGGGAGGGCGCCCCTCCTCGCCGGGGGAAGACGCAGGCGCTCACGCGGCGGCCTTTTGCTCGTCGCGCGCCTCGGGATCGGGCTCGGCGAGCCCGCAAATCTCGGCGAGCGGCCTCCCCGTGCGCTGCGCTCGCTTGAGCTGGGCGTAGCGCCAATACGTGTAGATGACGGGGATGATCTCCAGCGTGAGGAACGCGCTGGTGAGCAGCCCGCCGACCATGGGCGCCGCGATGCGCTTCATCACGTCAGCGCCGCTCCCCGTCGCCCAGAGCAACGGTACGAGCCCGATGAGCATCGTCGACACCGTCATCAGCTTTGGCCGCACGCGCAGGACAGTGCCCTCCATGTGCGCCCAGATGATGTCATTGAGATCGCGGACCTTGCCGGCGCGGAGGCGCCGATAGAACGCTTGATCGATGTAGACGATCATCACGATCCCGGTCTGTGCCGCGAGGCCGACGAGCGCGATGATGCCGACCCATACGGCCGTAGAGAGCCGGTAGTCGAGCAGGTAAAGCAGCCACACGGTGCCCACGAGCGCGAACGGGATCGAGAGCAGCACGATGAGCACCTCGGTCACGTGCCGGAACTGCACCCAGAGCAGGACGATGATGATGACGAGCGTAATCGGCACGAGCAGCTTCATGCGCTCGCGCATCTCGTCGAGCTTCTCGTATTGCCCGGTCCACTTCAGGTACATGCCGGGCTCCATGACGAGCTCCCCCTTCTTCTGCGCGGCCGCAACGGCGTCCTTCGCCTCGTTGACGTACCCGCCGATGTCGCGGGCCGGCTCCACGTCGACGTACACATAGCCGACGAGCAGACCCGCCTCGTCCTTGACCATGGGCGGCCCCTCGACGAGCTCCACGGTCGCGAGCTCGCCCAGCGTGACATGGCGGGCGTTGCCGCCACCGGCGGGCTTCGCGGCCGAATCCGCGCCCATGCCTCCCATCGCCGCCGCGTCGCTCGAAGCGGCCGCGGGCAGCGGCACGAGCACGCCGCGGATCGCCTGCGCGGAGGAGCGGAAGTCCTCCTTGTAGCGCACGTTGACCGAGAACCGCGCGCGTCCCTCGACCGTAACGGTCACCGGCGCGCCGCCGATGGCGCTCTCGATCACGGTCTGCAGATCGCTGACCTGAAGGCCATAGCGCTGAAGAGCCGCGCGATCGGGGACGACGTCGAGGTAGCTCCCGCCCAGCGACCGCTCGTACAGCACGCTGCGCGTGCCCTTGATGCGGCCGAGCGTCGCCTCGATGCCGCGGCCGGCGCGCTCGATCGCGTTGAGATCCGATCCGAAGACCTTCACCCCCACGGGCGTGCGCACGCCCGTCGTGAGCATGTCGATGCGCGTGCGGATCGGCATCGTGAACGCGTTCGTCCATCCGGGCATCTTCATCGCATCGTTCAGCTTGGCGACGAGCTCCTCCCAGGTCTCGGGCTGCTCCTCGGGCCAGAGCAAGCCCAGCGGACGCTTCAGCCAACCGGGCGCCCACGACGAGTACCAGCGGTGGTGGTGCACCTTCGGCCAGCGATCGGGCGGGTGGAGCGCGACCAACGTCTCCACCATCGAGAGCGGCGCCGGATCGGTGGGCGACTCCGCGCGGCCGACCTTGCCGAAGACCGACTTCACCTCGGGGAAGCTCTTCAGGATGGCGTCCTGCCGTTGGAGCTGCCGCGTGGCTTCGCCGATGGAGATGTTCGGCATCGTCGTCGGCATGTAGAGGATGTCGCCCTCGTTGAGCGGCGGCATGAACTCGCTGCCGAGCCTGAAGAAGAGCGGCACCGCCGAGATCACCGCGAGGACGCCGATCAAGATCGTCGTGATCGGCCGGCGCAGCGCGACGAAGACGAAGGGCTTGTAGACGCCGATGATCGCGCGGGAGATCGGGTGCTCGCTCTCGGGGCGGATCTTGCCTTTGAGCAGGAGATCGCGCAGCGCCGGCGCGAGCGTGATGCTCAGGATCGCGGCCACGAGCATGAGGAAGGTCTTGCCGTACGCGAGCGGGCGGAAGAGCCGCCCGGCCTCGCCTTCGAGCCCGAACACAGGGATGAACGAGACGGCGATGATGAGCAGCGAAAAGAAGATCGCGGGCGTGACCTCCTTGGCGGCCTCGCCGAGCAGGCGGGCGCGCTCGGCGCGCGAGAGGTTCGGCGGCGCGTGCTCGAGCTTCTTGTGGCAGGCCTCGACCATCACGATCTCGGCGTCGACCGTGGCGCCGATCGCGATGGCGATCCCGCCGAGGCTCATGATCGTCGACGGGACCCCGAGCAGGTACATCGGCACGAACGAGAGGAGGACCGCGAGCGGGAGGCTGACGATCGGCAAGAGCGCGCTGCGCAGGTGCAAGAGGAACAGGACGATGACCAGCGCGACGACGATCATCTCCTCGACGAGGGCGGACTTCAGCGTGCCGATCGAGCGCTCGATGAGGCCGGATCGATCGTAGGTCGTCACGATCTCCACCCCGGGCGGCAGGTTCTTCCGGAGGTCGTCGAGCTTGGCCTCCACGCGCTTGATCAGGCCGAGGGCGTTCTCGCCGTAGCGCATGATGACGATCGCGCCGACGGCCTCACCCAGCCCGTCGAGCTCCGCCGCTCCGCGACGCGCGACCGGCCCGAAGCGCACGCTGCCCACGTCCCTCACGCGCACGCCGGCGCCGCCCGGCTCGGCGCGGATGGCGATCTCCCCCAGCCCTTCGAGGTCCTTGAGGTAGCCGCGTCCACGGACGAACGACTCGCGGCCGCCGAGCTCGATGACGCCGCCGCCGACCTCGGAGTTGGATCGCCTCACGGCGCGGGCGACGTCGTCGACGGTGACGCCGAAGGCGCGCAGCCGCTCGGGATCGAGGGTGATCTGATACTCGCGCTGGAACCCGCCGACGGAGGCTACTTGGGCCACGCCGGGGACGCTCTCGAGCGCGTAGCGGAGCGTGTAGTCCTGCAGCGCGCGCAGCTCGGCGAGGTCGTGCTTCCCCGTTTTGTCGACGACCGCGTACTCGTAGACCCAACCGATGCCCGTCGCGTCCGGACCGAGCGTGGGGACCACCCCTGGAGGCAGCCGCGATCCGATGGAGCTCATGTACTCGAGCACGCGCGAGCGCGCCCAGTAGATGTCGGTCCCCTCGTCGAACAGCACGTAGACGAACGACATCCCGAACATCGAGAAGCCGCGCACCGCGGTGACCTTCGGCGCGGCGAGCAGGGCGCTCGCGATCGGATAGGTGACCTGATCCTCGATGACCGTCGGGGACCGGCCCATCCACTCGGTGAACACGATCACCTGCGGATCGGAGAGATCGGGGATCGCGTCGAGCGGCGTGCGGCGCACGGCGGCGGTCGCGCCGAAGGCGGCGACGAGGAACGCGAAGATCACGAACCAACGCTGCTTCGCGCAGAGGTCGATGAGCTTGCCGATCATGACGACATCTCCTCGGCGTCAGGGCTTGGGGACCGCGCTCGCGGAGCTCTGCATCAGCGACGCCTGCAGGCGGCTCTCCGCGTCGATGAGGAAGGTCGCGCCCGAGACGACGCGCTCGCCCTCGCCGAGGCCGGCGCGGACCACGAAGCGGTGGCCGATCTGCTCGCCGAGCTCCACGTTGCGCGCCTCGAAGCGCCCGCCCTCCTTGGCCACGAAGACGTAGATCCATCGGCCGGTGTCGATGACCGCGTCCACCGGGATCGTCATCGCGTCGGCGTGCCGCCCCGCGATCTGGACCACGCCGAACTGGCCCGGCCGGAGCTGGAGATCCTTGTTCTCGAGGCGGAAACGCACGCGCACGGTGCGCGTGAAGAGATCCATCGACGGATAGACGAGATCGACCTTGGTGGTGAAGACGTGACCAGGCAGCGAGGGCGTGGTGAACGTCGCCTCGTCGCCGGCGCGGATGACCGCGAGCTGGTGCGGATACGCGCTGGCGATCAGGTAGACGCCCTTGAGATCGGCGACCTCGAAGAGGACCTTGTCGGGCATGGCGTAGGAGCCGAGCACCACATCCTTGCGCGTCACCCAGCCGCTGATCGGGCTCCCGATGCCGAGCGCGCGCACGGGTTGGCCGGTGGCGACGACGCGGTCGATCGTCTCCTTGCCCACGCCGAGCAGCTCCAGCTTCTTGCGCGCGGCGGCGCTCGGCGGAGGGAGCTTGTCCTGGGTGGGCCAGTCCTTCATCGTGATCAGCTCTTGCTGGGCTTGCAGCACTTCGGGGCTGTACACGGAGACCAGCGCCTCCCCCGCCTTCACCTTCACGCCGATGTCCTTCACGTGGATCGCCTCCACGTATCCCGCGGCGCGCACGTGCACCTCGGCGCGGCCCTGCTCGGGCACCTCGACCGCGGCGGTGAGGCGCAATCCACCCTCGCCCTTGTGCTTCTCGACGAGCGCCGTGCGAACGCCGATGAGCTGCACACGGTCGAGCGAGAGCGTGATCGGCGCCGTGTCGGGCGGCGCCGACGGCGGCTTCGGCGCAGCGATGGGGACGAGATCCATGCCGCAATACGGGCAATGGCCCTCGCCCTCGGTCTTGACCTCCGGGTGCATCGGGCACGTGTAGCCGCGTGGCGCGTCCGCGGCGGGGGCCTTCCGCGGCGCGACAGGGGCGCTCGCGGAGGAGCTCGGCGCTGCGTTTGCGGACGCGGACGTTGTCGCAGAGGGCATCGGCGCGCTCGCGTCCGCCTCGGTCGTGGGCGCCGGCACGAGATCCATGTGGCAGATGGGGCACTCGCCCGGTCGATCGGAGACGACCTGCGGGTGCATCGGGCAGATGTACTGAGCGCCCTTCTGCACGGCGGGAGGGCCGCCGAAGAGCGGCGAGGCGTAGCTGTACACGGAGAAGGCAGCGGCCAGCGTGACGGCGGCGAGCAGGATCCAACGGACGATCGCCATCGCGCGGACGCCGGGCGGAGGCGCCTCTTCGCCTTCGTCGAAGCGGTGCTCATCGTGCTTGGGCTTGGGAACGGGCTCGCTTGTCATAGGTCACTTCGAGGCGCTGAGAGGGATACGGGGGACGCGCCCGCCGGTGCTCCAATCGAGATCGGCGAGCGCGCGCTCGAGGTCGCCGCGCGCCGTGGCGAGGTCGATGTCGACGTCCAGCGCCATGCGCGTGGCTTCGAGCCACATGAGGATGCTGGTGCCGCCGGCCGCGTAGCCCGCGCGCGTCGCGTCCACCGCGCGTTGCGCCGCCGGCGTCGCGCTCCCCGTCAGGATCAGGTACCGCCGCTCGGCGGCCCGCACCGCGGCGAGGGCCGTCGCCGCTTGCGTGCGGGCCCGCAGCCGCGCGTCGTTCGCGGCGGCCCGCTCGGCGAGCGCCTTTTGCTCGACGCTCCTCGCGCGCGAGGAGGCAGCCCCCCACGCCCACGGCAGCGACATGCCGAACGACAGGCCATAACCCGCTTGCATGTCGTTCGTCGGCATCGACACGCTCACGCCCGCCACGAACATCGGCACCTTCGCCTCACGATCGGCGGCCTCCGCGGCGGCGCGCGCCGACCTCTCCATGCGCTCCGCCATCAGCACCTCCGGGCTCCGCGCGGCGGCGATCGAGGCCGCCAGCTCCAGCGTCAGGCTCGTCGTGCGCGGCTCGCCCTGCTGCGGCGGACCGAGCGGCGCGCCGACGGGGCGCGCGAGCAGGCCATTGAGCTTCACGCGCGCCTCGTCGACCATCCCGCGCTCGCGCTGAATTTCGGCGTCGGTGCGCGCCAGCTCGAGCTGCGCGCGGGCGACGTCGCCCAATGAGCCGTTGCTCTCGTATCGAGCCAGCGCCGCCGCGACCATCTGCGCGACGATTCGCCGGTGCGCCTCATGCGCCGCGAGGCGCGCGCTCGCCTCCGCGTATCCCGCGAACGTACGATCGACCTCGCGCACCAGCGTGCGTGCCTCGGCGACCGCCTTGGCGGCTTCGGCCTGCGCCTCGAGCGCCGTGGCCTCAGCCATCTTGTCGAGCGCGCCCGCCGCGGGGAACTGCTGGCGGAGAGAGAACATGATCATGGCCGCTTTGTCGAACGCGTAGGGCTTTACGAACGGGACTTGCCACACGTCCGCCATCAGCTCGGGCGGCGGCAGCTTCCCCTCGGCTCGGGCGCGCTCCACGAGCGCGCGAATCCTGTGCGCCGCCGCGACCAGGCCCGGCTGCCGTTCGATCGTCGCCGCCTCCAGGGTCGGCAGATCGAGGGGCCGCTCGAGCGCCGCCTCGCCGACAGCGGGAGCCTCGATCCGCGCTGCTACCGCGAAGGCGCGGACGTCCGCGGCCACCTCCGCTGCCCGAATGCTCGTTTGCGTCGTGGTCGATGTGCAGGCCGTCGTCGCCGCTGTCATCAAGAACGCGGCGAGCGGCGCGACTCGAGCTCTTCCAAACCGCATAACACACCTCCAGGTCCTTCGCTTCGCGCGGCCCCGCCGACACAAGGCAGAGCGCGACGGTCCGCGGAGACGCCGACGATCCACGGCGGATGAGAGGTTTGGCCTTTAGCCCACGAACGTCGTTTAAGGCGAGACTACATACTGTGTAATCATCCCGCCTTCCATGTGATCGGGGACATGGCAATGGACCAGCCAGTCGCCCGGGTTGTCCTCCTCGAACTCGAAGGTCGTATACGTACCAGGGCCGAGCTGCACGTTGTCGGTGAGCGCGCCGCTCGCGTCGAGCCAGCGATGACCGTGAATGTGCCACGTGTGGAATTCGCGGCCGATGCTCACCACCCTCCAGCGCTGGAGATCTCCCACCTTGCCCTTGAACGGCGGGATGGCATCCTCATAACCTTTGCCGTTGATGGTGTGCATGTATTGATGACCACCGTGATACGTGCCTGCGTCGGGGAACTCGCCGGTCACCGGGTCGGCCACGCCCGGCAGCGATTGATACTCGCCCTGATCGAAATCGGCGAGCACGACGATGTGCTCGTTAGCGGGCTTCTCGTCGGGCGCCCGGACGATCAACGCACCAAAGAGCCCGAGCGTCACGCCATGCGCCTCTTCCCCGTGATCGTGATAGGGGAAGGTGCCGGCAAAGACCGCATCCCATTCCACGGTCTTGGTCTCGCCGGGAGGGACGACCGAGTCGTGAGTACCATCGTTGTCACTGCTGAACTTCACGACGTGGGTATGAATCGAGTGGGGCTCCGAGGTGTTGTTCGTGAGGCGAATGACCACGTGGTCGCCCGCATCCACGTCGATCGGCGGACCGGGAATTTGGCCGTTGTACCCGAGCCCTTTGTAGATCGCTCCAGGTCCGACCTCCCAAAGGATCTCCTCGACCGTGAAGTTGATCTCGCGTGTCACTCCTGTGGCCGGATACGGTTCGAGCGGGTCGCGCTTGCCCGAGCAGCCGGTGAGCGCGGCGGCGGCGAAGAGGAGGAGCAGAGAGCGTCTCATGGCGTTCCACATGTCTCGTTGGAGTCGGGGGAGGTCTGCCCGCCCCTCTCGCACCGGGCTTTGTAGCAATAGCTGCCAGGCGGGATGGCCTCTCCGTCGTGTTGGCTCGTAGCCGCGCCGGTGAGCGTGTATTCGGTCATGTAGGCACCGTCATCGTGCTTGCGATCGAGGTAGATTTTATCGCAGTTGGTGGTCTTGTTGGTCCAGCTCACGTGAAGGGCCCCCGCCATTTTCACGGCACTCTTCATGAACGGCGCTTCGGGCGCCGCGGGCGCGCCGCCGGCCCCGCCGTTCCCACCGGCCCCGCTGCTCGTCGTTGACGTGGTCCCGCCCACATTGCCGCCGCTTCCGGCGGCGCCGCTGGTGCTGCTGGTCCCGCCCCCGGAATCACCGCAGGCCACGAGGACCAGCGCAGCGGCGAAACCCACAGGCAACCAAATCGCTCCACTCTTCATTTTTTGCCTCATTGAATCAAGCCCTGACCTTCCGCAACGACAACGGCTCTGTCGTCGGGATTCACATCTACTAGGCTTCAGCACCGCTCGTGTGACGTTCAAAGTGGGGGCATGAGAAAAAAGCTTGGATGCCCCACTCCAAAAGCCATCCAAGTAACCTAAAGGGCAGGACCGCCGCCCCCAACAGCAGGGCTGCTGCCAAAAGAGAAGGACCGCTGCCCCAAAGGGCAGGGCCGCCGCCCCCAACAGCAGGGCTGCTGCCAAAAGAGGAGGACAGCTGCCCCGAAGAGCAGGGTGGGCGCTCAAAATTCGGGGCGCGCTGTGGTAGCCTGCGCGGCCATGATGCTCCTCCGAAGACTCAGCGCGCTCCTCGCAGCCTCGGCGCTCGTCATCACCCCCGTTGCCCTCACCGGATG
>CAYTJL010000317.1:0-9834 GCA_964437785.1 uncultured Polyangiaceae bacterium | reverse complement strand
CTTGAACTCGAGACCTACGGTTTACGAAACCGTTGCTCTACCACTGAGCTAAGGTGGCGCTCCCCTCGTGAAAGGGGGGCGCTTTCTTTCACATCCCGGGGGGCCTGTCAAGGCCCGCGATGCGCACCCCGAAAGAAAGCACTTTCGCGCGGGGTTTCGCGCTTTTTTCTGCAGGACCTTCGCGCGGCCTGGCTGGCCCGCGCGCATAGCGCACCCGCTCACCCGCTCACTCGCTCACCCGATGCGCGTCGGCGGGATGACCCCTTTGGGCCGGCCGGGCTGCGGATTGGGGACCTCGTTCGTCATCGTCTCTCGATCGGACACCGACATGGGCCCCGTCGGCATCGACGGCGCCTGAGGCCGCGCCGCCGGCCCAACCTCGACCGGAGGAGGCTGCGGCGAAGGCTGCTGCAACGACCCCGGTGTGCCCGCCCACGACGGCTCCGGGAGCGGAGGCGCAGGCGGCGCACCCGCAACTCCCACGTTGTGCCCAGGCGACATCGGCGCTCCACCACCAACGGGCATGGCCTGCGTTGAAGCCATGTGCGCAAACGGATGCGGCGAGAGCGGCGCCGCCGTGGGCCCAGCAGGCACAGGAGGCCGCCCGTCGTACGGCGACAGCGAAGGTGATGAGCCCGGACGCGCCGCGGGCGCAGGCGCAGACGGCCCGCTCGCAGGCCCCGCTCCATACGCCGGCGGCTGCGGCGTAGGCGCATGATGCGGCGGCGACGCCGGCTCCGTGCGCGCAGGCGACGTCGGCGCCCCCGACGAAACAGGCGATGACACCGGCGGCACCGTGGGATCCACACGCGGCGCGGCCGCCGCCTGCGCAGGCTTGCCAGGCACCGTGCGCGAACGAAGCTTTTGAACGGGCTCCGCAAAAAAACCAAGGAGCCTGTCGACCAACGCTTGAGGCTCCGTCCAATGCATCATGTGTCCCGCATTCGGGATCTCCGTGAGCAAAGGATGCTTGAGATGGCTAATCCGCTCAGCCTCGTCCGGCGGATGCCAGCCCTTCGGACCACCGCTCACCACGAGCACAGGACAGTCGATACGCCCCAAGAACTCACGAAACCCCTCGACGTTGAACGGCGTCGGCGCGGTGGTCCGGTGCATCGGATCATACGCCCACGTGAGCCGCCCCTGATCATCCCCACGCGTCAAGAGCTTCGCCCGCGTCTCGAGCACCTCGCGCGACACTCCCGGGTGATGACCGCTGAGCCTCTCCACCGCCTCTTTGATCGAATCGAGCACCTTGGGCGTCCGCGAAATCTCACGCATCGAACGCAGCCACGCTTGCATCCGATCAATCGCGATCGACGGCGGGCTCGCCGGCGGCCCCATCCCCTCGAGGAGCGCAAGCCGCTCCACCGTGCCGGGCTTGGCCGACCCAGCATAGAGCGCCGCCACCGTCCCTCCCATCGAGTGCCCCACCACCGCGAGGCGACGCGGGTTCATCGCGTCCACGATCTCCGCAAGATCCGCGACGTAATCAGGGAAGTGATAATAACCGCCGGGCCCGACCCAATCGCTCTGCCCAAACCCGCGCAGATCGGGCGCCACCACGTCGTGCCCCGCCTTCGCGAGCGCCGGAACGACCATATCCCACGTGGCCCCCGCGTCGAGGAAGCCATGCACCAACAACACCGTGAGCCCCGAAGGCTGCGCCTCGGGATCACGATGACGATGAACGTAAAGCCGAAGCCCGTTGACCCGCTGATAACCCGAGGCGCTGTTCACGCTCCCGGTTGTAGCAAGCCTCGCCCTACACCGAAAGGCTCGAACGCGATCACACGTCGACGAGCACGCCCGGGTTCAAGACACCCGCCGGATCGAGCGCGCGCTTGACCGCCCGCAGCGCATCCCCAAAGAGCGGTGACCGCTCCCGATCGTAAAACGGCCGGTGATCACGGCCCACCGCGTGATGATGCGTAATCGTCCCTCCCAACCGGACGATCGCCTCCGACACCTCCACCTTGATCGCATCCCACACCCGGACCCGATCGAGCACGACCCCCTGCGGCGGCGCCGGCGCGATCACCGTGAAATACGGCGCCGCACCGTCGGGATAAACATGCGTGAGACGGCACGAGACAAACGCCGCTCCACACGCGCGCTCCGCGCCCCGCCTCGCCGCCGCGCTCACCTCCGTCACGAAGCCCTCGAATCGATCCCACGTAATCGCCGTCTCGAACGTCTCCGCGATCGCCCCCGCCCGCACCATCGCATCCCGCAGGTACGGCGCCCGAAGGAACGTCCGACGCCACGCGCCCGCCGCGTCATCCCCGCTCTTCGTCCGCCCCGCACCCTCCTTCACCACACCGCCTGCGCCCCGGCAAATCTCGAGCGCGCGATCCATCCACGCATCGAGCCCGTGATCCTTCGACTCGAACGCGACCAACAGCAAGCTCGATGATCCATCACCCGCGCCCGTGAGCTGCGCCTCGCTCGCGTCGATCAAACGACAGTTCGACGGATGAAGCCCCGACTGCGCGAGCAGGCGCGCGGCCTCCGCGCCCTTCATGAAATCATCGAAGCGCGCGGTCGCCGACGCGCGAAATACAGGCTTGTCCTGGAGCCTCATCCACGCCTCCGTGATGACGCCGAGCGCGCCCTCGGACCCGATCACGAGCCGCTCCGGCGCAGGCCCCGCGCCCGATCCAGGCAGCCTCCGCGTCGCAAAAATCCCCGACGGCGTCACCACACGCACCGCCTCGACGAAGTCATCGATGTGCGTGTGCAACGTCGCGAAGTGGCCGCCCGCGCGCGTCGCGATCCAACCGCCGAGCGTCGAGCTCTCGAACGACTGCGGATAATGGCGCAACGTGAGATCGTGCTCGGCGAGCGCGCGCTCCAGCGCCGGACCGAAGATCCCCGCTTGAATGCGCGCCGCGCGCGAGGTCTTGTCGATCTCGATCACGCGGCAGAGGCGCCGCAGATCGATCGAGACCACGCCGCGATACCGATCGCGATCGAGCCTCGCCTCGACACCGCCCACCACCGACGATCCCCCGCCGAACGGGATCGCGGCGATCGCATGCGAAGCGCAGTGATCGAGCACGCGCGCGACGTCCTCCTCGCTCTCGGGCAACGCGACCATGTCGGGCGCGGCGCGGTAATCCCCGGCCAAACCGCGGACGATGTCGCGGTACGCTTTTCCGTACGTGTGCGCGGCCCGCTCGCGCGCATCCACCTTCATCACGTGCGCGAGCGACGAGGGCGGCGCGACGCGCGGCTTGGGCATGTCGAGCGCGTCGAGCGAAGGAGGATCGATCTCGGCCGGCGGCGATCCCCCGAAGCGCGCCGCGAGCATCGCGCGCACGAACGCGCGCTCGTCGTCCGTCGCGGCGTGCTCCTCAGCCCCGTATCCCCAATAGCTCCTCGTCTCCATGCGAGCACTCTAAGGCCCTAACGTCGCGCGCCAAAACCCGATATCGTGCGCCTTCTCCAAGGGAGGTCTCTCATGCCGGCTCGCCGCGCGCTCCGCGCCATCGCTCCGTTCGTCATCACCACGCTCGCGGGCTGCGGCTCCGAGCCCATCCACGCGAACCCGCCGCCGCCGCCCAACCCGCCCGCGCCCGAGACCGCCGAAGCGCCGCCGCCTCCGCCCCCGACCAACTTGATGCACGGCAACCCGCCGCCCGTCCCGCAACAGGTCGCGACCGCGCCGGTCGAAAATCCTCCTCCTCCCAAGGCCGATCCCCCGCCCAAGCCCGCCGAGCTCACGGGCAAGCTCCTCTCGCGCGCGGGCAGCGACGTGGTCCTCGAGCTCGCCGCGGACACGCCCGTCGAGGTCGGCAAGAAGGGCAGCCTCTCGCGCTTCTTCGAACAACAGCTCGGCCCGATCGCCACGAGCGGCTGGCTCGGCATCGCGGACGTGACCGTCAAAAAAGTCGACAAAAACAAGGTCACCGTGACCATCAACGCCGAAAAGTCGAACATCGTGCTCAACGGCAAGAAGGTCAATCACTTCACCGCGGGCCAGAAGATCAAGCTCGATCTCGCGCCGTGAGAGACGATCATGGCTGAGGCGCGATCGTCGTGGAACAAGCCCCCTTCAACGCCGGCCAAGGATGACGGCGATGACGGCGAAGGCCTCGGAGACAAGGCCAAAGCGATCGCCTCCGAGGTCAGCAAGAAGGTGAAGAGCGGCATCTCTACGGGCACGAGCGCCGCCTCGGGCGCGCTCAAAAACGGGCTCGAAAATGTGGGGCGGCACGTGGAGCGCGCGCTCGACGACCCGTCGGACAACCTCAACGCCGAGCTCTTCGCGCGCGCGGATCTGCCCGAGATCGAGCGCTCGGATCCGCTGATCTCACTCGGCGCGCGCCTCGATCGCGAGGCCGATCTCTACCGCAGCATCGCCGTCCGCCAGCTCGCGCGCGCCGCGTGGATGGATCGGCTCTCGGTGATCGCAGGGCTCATCGCGTTCACGGGCCTGATCGTGCTCGCATCGATCGCAGGCTTCCGCGCGCTCTTCGCGAGCGCGGGCGCGCCTTTCGTGATCGCCCTCATGGCCGCGGGCATGGCCCTGCTCGTCGCGGGCGCGATCGTCGCTACACGCGTCACCGCGTCGGTGCGCCAGAGCCAGCTCGCCGTCGCGCGGGACGCGCTCGCGCGCGCGGACATCGCCGAGGCGCGGATCCATCGCCTCGCGTCGCTCCTCGCCGTACGCGAAGGCGATCCCGAGCGCCTGCCCGAGGCGCTCCGCGCGTTCGAATCCGACGTCCGCTCCTGATCACGTAAGGCCCGTGCGGCGCCGGATGATCCAGTGCGCGCCGAGCAGGCACGCAGCGCCGAGCGCCCACGCCCACGGCGGGAGGATCGGCGTCACCTGCCGCTCCAACGCGACCTCCATCGACGCGGGCAACGGCACGCTCTGCGCCTCGCTCGCGGGCACGTACGCGCCGCCCGTGGCCTTCGCGATCGCGCGGAGCCGAGCCTCGTCGGGCCTCGTGTCCGCCCACTCGTCGCCGCCTTTTTCGCACGCGAAATCGCGCCTCGTGGTCGCGCCCTTCTTGGACACGCCCTTGCCGATCTCGGCGAGCGCTTGATAGCCGCCCACGGGGAGCGCGCCGAGCGACAGCTCGACCGGCGCGCCCCCGCCGTCGAGCGTCGCGCGGACCTTGGTCACGAGATCGCCCGAGCCGAGCTTCATGATCGCGACCTCGGCCTCGCCGCGCTGGCCCGCGAGCGGACGCAGGAGGAGCTTCGCCTCTTCGCCCGCGAGGCAGCCGCCGCCCACGAGCTCCATCGAGGCCGGCTCGAAGCGCGGATCGCGCATGAGCCAGCCGAGCATCGCGTCCCAAAACGCGCCGTGCGCGCGGCCCGCCGCGGTCGCCGCGAACGCGCTGAAGAGCAGCCGGTGCGATCCGTCGATGCCGAGCGCCATGGTGCGCCCCGCGCCGTGCTCGCCGAGCGCGAGCACGGGCATGGGCGCTCCGCGCTTGGTCTTGCGCGTCGGATGAGCGAGCAGCACGGCCGCGTCGCCGCGCGCGTCGCCGAGCACGTTCGCGCCCGGCATCTCGGGCAGCTCGTCGCCGAGCAGCGCGCGGAGCGGCGCGAGCACCGGCGCCGCGCGCCCGGCCTCCGTGAAGACAGGCACGAACGCGGCCGGATCCGCGGCCTCCGCGCGCGTGTCCGCGTCGAGATCGACCGGCATCGCCGCGGCGATCGCGGTGCCCGCGTAGTTGCCGCCGATGAACGAGTCGGGCCCGCCCACCATGATGAGGCCGCCGCCTTTGTCGACGTAACGCGCGAGGTGAGGCAGGTGCTTCGTGAGGCCGTACGGCGCCGCGTTGAAGTCCTGGAGCACGACCGCATCGAAGGTCGGGAGCTGCTCGGTGAAGAGCTCGTCGACGGGGAAGGGGATGAGCGCGAGCTCGTCCTGCGTCGCGTTCACGTCGTCGGTCGGCGTGCGCAAAATGAAGAACGCGATCACGTCGACCGACGCGTCGCTCTTCAGCCACGTGCGCAGCGCGCGCACGTCGTACGTGGGCCTGCCCGCGACGTGCAACACGCGGATGCGATCGCGCGTGACGTCGAGCGTGACGAAGCGCTTGTTGTTCTCGGGGATGGTGTCGCCGCGCGGCGCCTCGATCTCGACCTCCAAAATACGCGCGCCCGCGCGCTCGATCGTGATCGCGAGCTCGACCGCGGCGAGCCCCGCCGTCACCTTGGCGACCCCGCGCGTCAGCTCGACCGGCGGCTCTTTGTCGCGCAGCTCGCGCGCCACGATCGGGATCTCGTCGCACGAGAGCCCGCCGTCGCAGCCGATCTCCACGCGCAGCGAGAACGGCTGGTGCGCGACCGCGGCCCCCGCGGCCAGCACCTTGCGGATGCTCGCGTCGGCCGGCGCCTTGGACGCGAGCCCCACCGTGTGCACCGGGACGTCGAGCGCGCCGAGCGCGATCTTCGCGGCCTCGCCCGGCGCCGCTTCGCCGGGCCTGTCGAGCCTGCCGTCCGAGATGACGACGATCGCCGCGGGCCGCTCGTCCGGCGACCTCGCGATCGCCTCGAGCGCGGCCGACAGATCCGATCGCTGGAGCGGCTTCGGTTGAAACGGAGGCGGGGGCGAGCCCGCGCGCGGGGCCTTTCCCGGTTCGAAGAGCGGCTTCGGCGCGCCGTCGCCGAACGTGAGCACGGACGCGCGCACGTCGGATGATCGCTGGAGGAGGCCGGCAAGCGCGGCCTCGGCGGCGGCGCGGCGGGTGCCCGCGTCGCCCGGCAGATCGATCGATCGCGAAGCGTCGGCGAGCACCACGATCTTGGGCCCGATCGACGTGCCTTTGGAGCGCACCGCGACCGGGCGGAGCACCGCGAGGAGCAGCGCCGCGACCGCGAGGAGGCCGCTCGTCGCGACGAGCGCCGCGCCCGCGCGCGCCTTGGAAGCGCGGACCAGCTCGACGGCGAGCAGCCCCATGGACAAGGCCGCGATCACCACGGCCGTGATCGCGAGGGCCCTCCCGAGATCGCCTGCGATGGCGATCGATTGGCTCAAGGCCGCACCACCTGCCCGGAGCGCTTCAAGAACATCTCGTGGACGCGATCGTCTTTGTACGTCGAGCAGAGCACGTACATCGCGATGTTGACCGCGAGCCGGATCGCGCGCTCGCGCTGCGACTCGCCGCCGGGCGTGACCGTGAGCGGCGCGACCCCGCTCGCGCCTTTGGCGAGCGCGCCGAACAGATCGTGCGACGAGAAGATCACCTGCGGCACGCCCCCGCGCACGATCGCCTGCAGCTTGGGCGGGCCCTCGACGCGGCCGACCGCGCGCTTGACGAGGTAAAACGAGTGGAAGACAACGTTCTCGGTCCCGATCGCGATGGGCGATCCCTCGGGGATCACGCGCGAAAGCTCGCGTTTGGCGGCGCGCGAGAACGCGCCCGCGTCCGGCGCGAAGTCATCCACGAAGAGCACGCCGCCGAGCGCGAGGAAGCGCCGGAGCCCGCTCACCTCGCGCTCGGTGAGCGGAGGGATGTCCTGCTCTCCGCCCCACACAGCGAACGGCTCGGCGAGGAGCGCGCGATCTTCGGCGCGCACCGTCGCGGGCGTGAGCTTGGCGGGCGCGCTCGTCCGCGCGACGAGCTCGGCCGACCAGCGCGCGGGCGCGGTCGTGCGGATGCCCTCCCAGCGCGCGTTGCCCGTGATGAGCACGCGCGGGTGGAACGTGCCCTCCTCGCCGAACGCGACGGCGCGGCGCGGGAACGCGAGGAGCAGGACCGCCGCCGCGACGACGAGCAACGCGGGCGCGAGAACCTTCGTCGATCGCCCTGAAATCATGGCTTTTGGACGACGAAGTCCTCGACGCGCCACACGCCCGCCTCGCGCTTGAGGCGCACCTCGTGGCCGCCCGGCACCTGCACCGACGCGCTGTCGCCCGCGACGTTGACCTCGAGCCCCTCGGGCCGCTCGAGCCCGATCACGAGCGATCGCAGATCGGCCTCGATCGCGCTGCGGGTCGATGCCGAGAGCACGCGCATGAGGCCCGCGTAGCTGCGCCGCGCGAGCACGCGACGGAGCTGCGCGAGCGCCTGCTCGGGCGTGCGCGCGCCCGAGGGCAGCGCGTCGGCCGAGGCCACGCGGAACGAGCCCGCGTCGTCGATCACGAGGAGCGCGTCCTCGCCGTCGGCGTAGCGCAGCGTCGCGCGCGATCGCACGAGCACGCCGGGCGCGCCGATGGCCTTGCTCTGATCGCCGAGCTCGGCGCGCTCCTCGGCGATGATGCGGCGCACCTCCTCGCGCGAGAGCTGCCGCTTGCCCTTCTCGCTCATCATCTCGTAGATGGCGTCGGCGTCGCCGCGCGCCGCAGCCTCCGCGTACGCGAGGACCGCGTCCTTCGGGCTCGGGATGGCGGCTGCTTGGCAGCCGATGGCAGCGAAGGCGCAGAGCGCGAGCGCGGGGAGCAGGCGGCGAGAATCCACGGCGCGAGCGTAGATCAAACCCATGGCCGCGCGGGAGCGATGATTTTTCGAGGTGCTCGTCACGCCCCTCACGCCCATCACCATCGAGGGACTTGGCGGAGATCGTCCCAGACCTCGCGCGCCGACTGGTAGCGGTACGCGTCGCGCCTGCGCAGGAGCTTGGCGATCACCTGGCTCAGCGGCGTGCCGAGCGCCTCGGCCTTTTGACGGGGCGTGCCCTCGGCGATCTGCCGGGTGATCTCCTCGTAGGGCACGTTCACGTCGATGGCCTGCTGGCCCGTGTGCATCTGAAAGAGCAAGAGACCGAGCTGGTAGAGGTCGCTCTGCGTGGTGTTGTAGCCCGCGGTGACGAGCTCGGGCGTGAGGATCTTGGGGTTCGCCACCTGAGGCCGGTACCAGCGCTGGCCGTCGAGCTGATGGGCGACGCCGAAGTCGGTGAGCTTGACGATCGGCTTGTGATCGAGCTGCGAAATGAGGACGTTGCCCGCGTGGAGATCCGAGTGCACGACCGCGTTGTCGTGCAGGTATTGCAGCGTCATGAGGAGCTGGCGCGCGAGCTCGATGAGGAGCGCGTGGCCGAAGGGCCTGCCCATGAGCGCGCGCAGGCTCGTGTCGCAGCGCTCGAGCGCGAGGTAAAAGAGGAAGTTGTTCTCGAACGCGTCGTGGATGTAGACGATGTTCGGGTGGCGGAAGCTCTCCAGGCGGAGCATCTCGCGCGACCATTCGTCTTTGACCTGCTGGTACGGCTTGTTCGCGGGCCGCAGCATTTTGAGCGCGTACGGCTGATCGAAGGGCCCAACGCACTCGTACACAGAACCGTACTGACCGTCGCCGATGAGCTGGCCGACGATGTACGTGCCGCGCGTGGACGTGAGCACAGTCCCTTGGACCGGGAACGGCAGCAAGTGCGAGCCCGTCGTCGACCAGGACACAGTCCCCGACGTTAGCGCGAAATGGGGATCGTTGGATCCCAAGTCATCACCCGGAGGATTACGACGCCGAGACGGCGGTACCGCCGCCGATGTCGCGCACCAAATCGGCAGCTTTGTCGCGATCGACCTCGAGCGCCTCAGCCGCGTCGAGGAGCAGCTCGCGCTCGGACGTGCGGATGACGCCGTCGGCCGCGACGACGCGCACCGCGAGCGCGAAGGCCGCCTCGCGCGCGCCCTCGCTGCCGAGGTTGTCTTTGACGACCTTGAGGCGCGCTGTCCTGCCCACGGTCTGAAGATCGTCCAAGATGCGCGTCATCAACTTGCCGAGCGCCTCGCCGCGGACCCGGCGATCGGTGAGCGACTCGACGTTCTTCATGAACTGCTCGCGCTCCTCGTCGGCGAATTCGCCGTCCGCGAAGGCCGCGAGGAACATGGTCTCGATCAAGGCTTCGAGCCTCGGATCGTCGAAGTCGCGGATG
>CAYTJL010000316.1:0-9835 GCA_964437785.1 uncultured Polyangiaceae bacterium | reverse complement strand
TGTCGCGCTCGCGGAGAAGGGGATGTGCCGCGTCTCGTTCGTGGACTTGGACGAGGAGCTGTGGACGAGCGCGTCGTGAAGGATGACGGCGCGGACGAACATCCTTTAGCCTCTCGTCCCATGAAGCTCACGCCCATCCTCAAGAGCGCCATCGACGCGCTCTGCGATCGCGTCAAAGCCGATGACAAGGCGCTCCCGCTCATCGTCGATCTCGCGGTGCTCGTCGCAACCGCGGACGGCACCGTCGACAAGGCCGAGCTCGAGGTGCTCGAAGGCGTGATCGAGTCGCTCTTCGGCGAGCGGATCGATCCCAAGATCGTGCGCGTGTTCGCGCGGGACAGCCGCGCCGCGATCCGCGACGAGGGCGCCGAGACCAAGGCGAGGGCCATCGCCGAGGCGCTCCGCAAGCACGACGCGGTCGACGAGGGCCTCGCGCTCGGCGTCGCTGTCGCGCTCGCGAGCGAGGGCGTCGGCGCCGACGAGCTCGGGCGCATCGAGCTCGTCGCGAACCTCGCGGGCACCTCCGAAGATCGCGTGCAGGAGATCATCCGCGCGGCGCAGGGTTAGGCAACGTCCAGCGGGCAGCACCAATTGCCCGCTGTTGTCAAGTGTCTATTTCGGTGAGGTGAATCATCCCCACCCCCACACTGCGACGAGGAGATTGGCAATGGTGCGGAGGAGCCGGTGCTCGCTCAGAAGCTCGGCGCTCGCGATCCGCTGCGCGCGTGCAAGGAGGGGTCTCGCCTCTTCTTCGCGATACGATGCCCCCAAAACAGCGCCGAGCGCCGCGAGATCGTGCGCGATCGCGGGGTGGTCTCGGCCGAGCGTCGTCTCGTCGATTTGGAGCGCCCTACGGATGAGCTGCTCCGCTCGAAGGTGATCGCCCATGCCCTCCACGATCGCGCTGAGCTCGCGCGCACACTCCGCTACGTGTGGATGACTCGGCCCAACGGCCCGCTCCGTCAACATAGCCGCTCTCTCCGCGAGCGGGAGCGCTTCTTGTAAACGCTCTTGACGGTGAAGCGCGCGTGCGTGCCAGAGATGGATCGCTGCGAACGAGACGTGCTCTCGACCAAAGTTATCTTCGACGATCACGCGCGCTTGGGCGAGATGCTCAAGAGCATCTTCGTACCTACCGAGCTCCGTACAAATGGCCCCTTCGAGCGTGACGTCACGCGCGACGATGGGGTCATTAGCGCCGAACGAAGCTTCGTTCAACTGTCGCGCGGCTCGCGCGAGCTCGAGCGCCTCATCGAGCGCACCCCTCTCTAACAAGACAAAGGCCAAGAGCGAGCGGACCTCCGCGTTCCGCGCGGCCAACGCGAGCGCTCTTCGGCCCAAGCGTTCTGCGTCGCGATAATGACCCGCGTGGAGGTGATACGAGACGATCGAGATCCCGTGATCGATGGCCGTGGAGAGCCGCTCCTCGCTCGCCGCGCGCTCAAAGAGCGCCTCCGCGTGGGGGGCGACGTCAGCGAGCTCAAGAATGTGGCTCATGTCCCGATCGTCCCGCGCGAGCTGCATCCATCGTTGCACCACGGCGTCGCATGCTTTTGTCGCGAGGCGCGCCTCGTTCGGCGGAAGAGACCTGCGCGCGAGCGTCGATATCATGGGACGTGCTGTGAGCCCCGCATCGCTCTGTTCCACGAGCGCGCTGTCATCCAGGAGGGCGATCGCGGAGGCCACCTCGGGCTCCGGGACACCGGCGCGAACAGCGATGTCGCGCAGGAGATCTATACGCAGAGGGGCTTCGCTCAACATAGCAAGAATCGAGAGGATCGTCCTTTGCCGCGGGTCGAGCGACCGCAACGCCTCTTCAAAGAAGGCTAACGCGTGCTCGCCTTGGGGCTCACGCGTCCGCTCTCGAAGCGCGGTGAGGTGCTCGCCATAAGTTCGCTCTAAATGTTGGCGAAGCGTGCTCCCTGCGACGCGGAGCGTGACTGGAAGCCCGCCGAGCTCCGCGGCCAAGCTCCGCGCCTCACGCTCTTCGTCACCGCCTTGCGGGCGGCGATCTTGAGTCAAGAGGCGATATACGTCCTCGTCCGAGAGAGGATTGACCTGGAGGGCCGTCATCGTCGCTGCGCTCATCCTCTTTCTCGATGTGGCCAAAACATGGACGCTTCTGCCTGAAGGAGCGAGCTTCTCCAAGTCGGCGCTCGCCAAAGCGTCTGCGACCAACAAGGAGTCAGGGCGCCTCGCGAGCTCGCCTCGAATGGTCGCGAGCGTCAGGCGCTCATCCAATCCAGGAGGGATCACCACGCCGGCGGCTCGGCTCAAGCGATCGAGCGCGCCTCGATCGAGCTTGGGCCCGATCCAATACACCCCGCCGGGATAAAAGGGAGAGAACCTATGCGCGTATTCGACAGCGATTTGCGTCTTTCCCACCCCCGGTAAGCCGTAGAGAAGGACCGTGGGCGCAGTACGTTCGGTGAACAGCGCGCGGTGAACGTCGAAGAGCAACGCAACGTGATTGATAAAGCGATCTCCCAAGCTCCGCAGAGGCACGTCAAAGCGGCCTCGTTGCGCGGCAGGGAGCGGCGGCAACACCCCCTCAACGAGCTGCGGCGGTCGCACGTCCTCCCCTGGCGTCCCGCCGAGCGAGCGACAGAGCTGCGGATAAACACGCTCAAAATCATCGTCGGTTCGGCCATCCAGAGAGGGAATCCTCTGAAGAGCAGGGGGCAACGTGGAGGGGCGCCGGATGAGGAGCACCAGCCTCGCGCGAAGCTCATGCTCGTCGTCACCCAAGAGCGCCGATTGAATCAACGGCCACTCTACCGCGTGAAGCTCCGGCGACGAGACGAGCAAGACCCTCTTGCACATCGCGATACGAGATCGCATCGAGGCGATCGGATCTTCGCTCAGGGGGGCATCCGTTTCGTCAAACAGGCAGAGGACGCCATCGCGGGTGAGCCGCCGATAGACCTCGCGCCCAAACGCATGATCGTAACGGTGAGCGACGAGGAGCACGTCGTAGGGGTATGGCCCCGGCGGAGGCGCGCTCAGGCGCGCGAGCTTCGACGAGCGCGGCACCTCGTCTGTGGGAGCAAAGGAGAAAAACTCCAGCGCCCTAGCCTTGAGCGACCAAAGGTCGGGCGCCTCCACGGGCGCGCGACGAAAGAAGCCGGCCAAACCGACGATGCAGAGCGCCCCCTTCATCTCCCGAAGGAGGTTGTCGCGCTGCTCGTTCAAGCGATGGAGCGCGTACCGCTCGGTCTCGTCGGCCATGAGCGGCAAAAAGATGACCGGTGACGCGTTCGAGAAGGTCCCTTTGGACCACATCGACGAGAACCACGCGAAGGGATCCTGCGGGATCCCTTTCCGCGAGAGCGGCTCCAAGAACCCTCGCCGAGCCCCCTCACAGTAGTCGTGCAGCCGATTGCGCAGGGTGTTGCGCACAGGCTCGCCCGCGCACTCGATAAAAAAATACTCCGGTCGATTGACCGCCTGACCGAGCTCGAGGTGCGTTTGAAGGAGCGTCCACGTCTCGGCCGGCGACCGCATCGTCAATCACTCACGAATCTTGGGGAGGATGGCCGGGTGCACGTCGAACCACGGATTGCCGTTCTTGTACGTGAGCACGATCGACGTGTCGAGGAGCTGCGCCGCGCGTTGCACGGCGCTCCGATCCGCGATGCTGATGTCCCTCGTCCTCGCGACACGGCGCAGCCAATCGACGTCTGTGTCATAAACGGTGAGCCGCTTGCTCTGTGCGTCCTCTTCGAGGAACCCCTCGACGACCTCTTCCGTTAGAGGGCTCGAAGGATCCTTCCTCATGTAGGCCTCCAAGACGAACCTGCGGAGCAGGCTCAAGAGGTCGCGAAGGTGCCCCCCCGACGCGAGGATGACACGCTCCAAGAGCTCCTCGGAGCGGAAGAGGCTCTCCACGGGCCCGCGCCTCTTGAGGCACGTTCGCATCGCGGCGATGCCCTGTCGATCGGGAGACCGCGTGTCGTCGTTGCAGACGACGCGCACCATCGGGAGGATGGAGTAGCTGTCGAAGTAGGGCGGGATAGCCGCGTTGAGGAGCTGGAGATAAGGTGGGACGGTCCACACGGTGTGCCATCCATCGATGTGGAGCGCCCAGTGAAACTGAGAGAAGACCTGCTCCACGTTGCGCTGGACGATGTCCTGCTCGGGTCCGGTGCCCCGGATCTTCTCCAGATCGTCGACGATCAAGACGGGCGCAGGGAGATCGCGGCCGGGCTGCAAGAGCGTTTTGCACTCCGTGAGGAACGCTTGAAGCTGCTTGACGAACTCGTGCAATCGACCCCGCAGCGCCTCTTGGACACGCACCTTGAAAGAGGGATCCTTCGCGAGATCGAATTTGAGCGTCGCGATGTAGTTGGCCCCGACCTCTTTGGGGGTCACCTTGGTGCTCAGGAAGTGGCCAATCCGCGCGAAGAGGGGCTCGTGGGTGACGATCTTGCCCACTCGTTCGTTGACGATCTCGGCGACGGCGACCGCGACAGAGAGGAGCAGATCCGTTGTCTCGAGCGGTTGGTGGAGGTTGACGTATTCAGCGCCTGGAACAGTGATGACGTTGAAACCAGACGCCGTGAGGGAGCGATCGAGCCTCAAGAGCTCCGTGCTCTTACCCGAGCCCGCGAGACCGGAGAAGAGGTGACAGCTCGTCCCATTGTCCGCGGCCATCATCACCGCGCCTTGGAGCTCGCGCACGGGATCCCGTCCACGAGGTTTGCCCGGCGCCTCATGAAACGGAAAATAACGCTCGTCATCGGGGGAGACGGGGGCTCCCTCCAAGTCCTTCGTAAGCTGCGTAAGCTCGCGCTTTCGAGCGTCGATGTCCGGCATGTCTCGCGTATACCTCGGCCCTCCACAGTATGCCACGGTTCATGCTCGACCGGGGATTGTGTACTCAACGTTGTCCTTGTCAGACGAACGCAGCGCACCCACCATGCTGCGGCCGTGCACCCTCTCGTCGCCGCCTGGTTCGATCGCCGCTTCCACGCTCCCACCGAGGCGCAGGTGCGCGCGTTCCCGCTCATCGCGGCGGGCAACGACGTGCTCATCACCGCGCCCACGGGCTCCGGCAAGACGCTCGCGGCCTTCTTGATGTGCCTCGACAAGCTCGTGGGCGAGGCGCTCTCGACCGGGCTCCGCGACGAGACGTACGTGGTCTACGTCTCTCCGCTCAAGGCCCTTTCGAACGACGTCCAAAAGAACCTCGATCAACCCATCGCGGAGCTCCGCGCGCTCGCGACGGAGCTCGGCATGCCCGAGCCGCTCATCCGCACCGCGGTGCGCACCGGCGACACGCCGATGGCCGAGCGCCAAAAGCTCGGAAAAAAGCCTCCGCACGTGCTCGTGACAACGCCCGAGTCGTTCTACATTTTGCTCACGAGCGCGTCGGGCAGGCGCGCGCTGCAACGTACGCGCGCGCTGATCCTCGACGAGATCCACGCGGTCGCGCCCGACAAACGCGGCGCGCACCTCGCCATCTCGGTCGAGCGGCTCGACGACTTGGTGACGCGCGCAGGGAATCCAAGGCCGCAGCGCATCGGCCTCTCGGCCACGGTCGAGCCCATGAGCGTGGCCTCACGCCTGCTCGTGGGATCATCGCCTTTGCCTGCCATCGTCGACACGGGCCGCAAGCGCGCGTTCGACTTCGCCATCGAGATCCCGCGCGACGAGCTCGGCGCGGTGAGCACCAACGAGCAGTGGGAGGAGCTCTACGATCGCGTGGCCGCGCTCGCGAACGAGCACCAATCCACGCTCGTCTTCACCAACACGCGCAGGCTCGTAGAGCGGCTCGCGCACAGGCTCGGCGAGCGCCTCGGCGAAGGCGTGGTCGCCGCGCATCACGGGAGCCTCTCACGCACGCGCAGGCTCGCCGCCGAGCAAAAGCTCAAAGCGGGGGAGCTCAAGGTCGTGGTGGCCACGGGCTCCTTGGAGCTCGGCATCGACGTGGGCGCGGTCGAGCTCGTGTGCCTCGTGGGCTCGCCGCGATCGGTCGCGACCGCGGTGCAGCGCGCGGGCCGATCGGGCCACGTGGTCGGCGGCACGCCCAAGGCGCGCTTCTTCCCGCTCACGCGCGATCAGCTCGTGGAGTGCGCGACGATCGTGCGCGCGGCCAAGCGTCAAATGCTCGATCCCGTGCGCCTGCGCGACGCGCCGCTCGACGTGATGGCCCAGCAAATCGTGGCGATCGTGGCCGCCGAAGAGCGGCGCGAGGACGAGGTCTTCTCGCTCGTGACGCGCGCGGCGCCCTACCAAGCGCTCGATCGCGCGGTGTTCGATCAGGTCGTCGCGATGCTCGCCGAGGGCCCGTCGACGCGCCGTGGACGCGCGGGCGCGCTCGTCCATCGCGATCAGGTGAACGGCCTCTTGCGAGGCCGGAGAGGCTCGCGTTTGACCGCGATCACGTCGGGCGGCGCCATCCCCGACAACGCCAACTACGACGTGCTCTCGCTGCCCGAAGGCACCCGCGTGGGCACCATCGAAGAGGACTTCGCCATCGAGTCCATGGCCGGTGACGTGTTCTTGCTCGGCTCGACGTCGTGGCGAATTCGCCGCGTAGAGATGGGCAAAGTGTGGGTCGAGGACGCGCGCGGCGCGACGCCCACCATCCCGTTTTGGCTCGGCGAGGCGCCCGCGCGATCGTTCGAGCTGGGCGCGGAGCTCAGCCGCCTGCGCGAGGACATCGTCGCGAAGGTCGAGCAGGACGGCATCGCGAGCGCGATCACGTGGCTCATGGACGCGTGCGCGCTCGACGCCGCGGGCGCGCGCCTCGCGTGCGAATACATCGCGGCGGGCAAGGCGATGCTCGGCCACGTGCCCACGGTCGAGACCATCGTGGCCGAGCGCTTCTTCGACGAAGCCGGCGGGATGCAGCTCGTCTTGCACGCGCCGTTCGGGGGCCGCATCAACCGCGCGCTCGGGCTCGCGCTGCGCAAGCGCTTCTGCCGGTCGTTCGACTTCGAGCTGCAAGCCGCGGCGACCGACGACGGCGTGCTCCTCTCGCTCGGCCCGCAGCACTCGTTCCCGCTCGAATCGCTGCTCGATCTGCTGCGCCCCGACGACGTCCGCGACGTGCTCACGCAGGCCGCGCTGCAAGCGCCGATGTTCGGGACGCGCTTCCGGTGGAACGCGTCGCGATCGCTGATGCTGCTTCGTTTCTCGGGCGGCAAGAAGGTGCCCGCGCCGCTCCAGCGCATGCGCTCCGACGATCTGCTCGCGTCGGTGTTCCCCGCGCAACAAGGCTGCCAAGACAACCACGGCATCGGCGCGCACGTCGATCCGCCCGATCACCCGATCGTCAACGAGACCATCCGTGATTGTCTGGTCGAGGTGATGGACGCCGAGGGCCTCGCCGACGTGCTCCGCCGCGTGCGCGACGGGCGCGTGCGCTTCCTCGGCCGCGACACGCCCGAGCCGAGCGTGCTCTCGCACGAGATCCTGAACGCGAGCCCGTACGCGTTCCTCGACGACGCGCCGCTCGAAGAGCGCAGGGCGCGCGCGGTGACGGTGCGCCGCGGCTTGCCGCCCGAGGTGGCCGAGCGCATGGGCGGCCTCGATCCCGAGGCGATCACGAGCGTTGTGCGCGAGGCGCAGCCCATCGCGCGCGACGAGGACGAGCTGCACGACGTGCTGCTCGATCAATGCGTGATGCCCGAGAGCGAAGGCCGCGCGCGCGGCTTTGACCTGCTCTTCGAAGGGCTCGTGGCCTCGCGTCGCGCCGCGGTGCTCGATGGCGAGGGATCGATCCGCCTCTGGTTCGCGGCCGAGCGCAAGACGCTTGTCGATGCGGTGTGGCCGGGCCGCGCGTCGACTCCGATGGTGGTTGATCCGGCGCCCAAGCCCGTGGAGCCCGAGATCGCGGTCGCCGCGGTGATCCGAGGGCGGCTCGCGATCATGGGGCCTCTGACCGAGGCCGAGATCGCCCGCGATGTGGGCCTCTCCCCGGCCGACGTGGCCATCGGCCTCGCGCGGCTCGAAGGGGAGGGCGGTATCCTGCGCGGCCAATTCCGGCCTTCGGCGAGCAAAGACGAGATCGAGTGGTGCGACCGGCGTTTGCTCTCCCGCATTCACCGCCGCACGGTGGATGGTCTGCGCCGCGCGATCGAGCCTGTATCCGCCGCGGATCTGATGCGCTTCTTGTTCGCGTGGCAGGGGGTCGCCGGCGACAAGCGGGCGGGGCAAGATGGGTTGTCGCGCGTCATTGATTTGCTCCAAGGCTTTGAAGCGGCGGCAGGCGCGTGGGAGGCCGAGCTCTTGCCGTCGCGCCTGCGTGGTTATGAGCCTGCGTGGCTCGACGCGCTCTGCCTCTCGGGCGAGGTCGCGTGGGGGAGGAGCGCCGCGCGCGAGGCGGGCAAGGCCGCGCCGACCAAGACCGCGTTGATCACGTTGATGAAGCGCCGCGATTTGCCGTGGCTCCTTGCTGCCGGTCCAGAGAGCGAGCCCGTTCGTGACGACGCGCTCTCCGAGGCTGCGCGCAAAGCCCTCTCGTTCTTGAAGGAGAACGGCGCTTCGTTCTTTGAAGAGATGGTGATGGCCGGGCAGGACCGGAGCGCCCTCGAAGATGCGCTGTGGGAGCTCACCGCCGCGGGCCGCATCACGGGAGATGGCTTTGGAGGGCTGCGGGTGCTCATCGATCGTGACGTCGCGCGGGAGGCGCCGTGGAAGGTGGGGAGGCTCCGCGGCCCCAAGGCGCCTGTCGCCGCGGGCCGCTGGTCGCTGCTCCGCGCGCTCCCCATCCCCTACGAGGCGGTGGTGGAGGCGCGCGCCAAACAATATCTCAAGAGATATGGAGTCGTGATGCGCGATCTCTTGGCGCGCGAGGGCAACGCGCCGCCCTGGCGGGATCTCGTGAAGGTGTATCGCGTGATGGAGATGCGCGGCGAGATCCGGGGCGGGAGGCTCGTCGCGAGCTTCGTGGGAGAGCAGTTTGCGCTGCCCGAGGCCGTGGATGCTTTACGCGCCGTCCGCCGCGCGCCGCTGAAGGGCGAGGTCGTGACCGTGTCCGCGTGTGATCCGTTGAACCTCGCGGGCATCATCACGCCCGGCGCCAAGGTGCCTGCGCACCTCGGCGCCAAGGTGTCGTATCGCGACGGCGTGCCCCTTTCGCAGGACGAAGAGCCGGAGTCCGTGGCGGCTGCGGAGTGACATGAAGATCCCGTACGGCATCAGCAACTTCGAGACGCTCCGCAAAGAGGGCTTCTTTTATGCGGACAAGACGCCGTTTATCCCGGTCTTGGAGAGCGCGGAGACGGGCTATCGGTACCTCATCTGCCTCCGCCCGCGCAGGTTCGGCAAATCGACGCTCGTGAGCATGCTCGAGCACTATTACGACGTCGCGCGCAAAGACCAGTTCGACGCGCTGTTCAGCGGGCTCTCCATCCACGCGAGCCCGACGCCGGAGAGGAGCGCATACCTCGTCCTCACGCTGGATTTTTCGGGCGTCTCGACGGACGCCGGCGTCGACGTCCTGCGCCGGACGTTCGTGGAGTCGGTGCGCGCGCGGGTCTTGCCCTTCCTGCTCAAATACGAGGCGCTGGTCCCTGCGTTCGGCGATCTCTACAAGAGGGCCGGTGACCTCCAAGACGCAGACGCGCTGATCAACGCCGTGCTCGGCGCCATCACCTCCACACGGCACAAGCTCTACCTGCTCATCGACGAATACGATCACTTCGCGAACCGGCTGCTCAGCGCGGGCGCCCACGACGTCTATGAGTCCGTCATCACCAAGACAGGGTTCGTCCGCACGTTTTATGCGGCGCTCAAGAGCGGCACCCAAACGGGCGCGGTGAATCGGATGTTCGTCACCGGCGTCTCGCCGCTCATGCTCGACGACCTGTCGAGCGGCTTCAACATC
>CAYTJL010000315.1:0-9837 GCA_964437785.1 uncultured Polyangiaceae bacterium | reverse complement strand
TGCGAATCGTGTGAAAGAACACCGGCGCTTTGCCTTGGTGCGCCTCGATCTTCCCGTCGTCGAACGGAAACATCTTATCGGCGATGATCACGTCACCGAGGCTCACCTTCTTCCGGTATCCCGCGCAGATACCGCACATCGCGAGGCACCCCGGGTCGAGCTCGTCGAGCAACGCGCCGCCCCGGATCGCCGCGCTCCTTTCGCCCATCTCACCAATCCACGCCGCCGCCACCCGGAGGCTGCCCCCTTGGGCGCCGGGCATCTGCCGCGCATAATAGCGAAAGCCGGAGAGGTCTTGTCGCACGCTCCACGCCTCTTGACCGCCGGTGGTCGAGAGCAAACCCACGAGCTCGTCGTGAAGCGCCGTGAGGATGAGCACATCCCAAGGCCCTTGCCCCTCTCTATCCTTGTCCCCAATCTCTTCGGGTATCGTCATCGCTCACCCCGCTGGCCCGCTTCACCACGTCACGACCTGTGCATGTTGGCCACGATCCTCGCCCCATCCACGTCGAACCGAAACCGGAGCTGCCGGAGGCCCCGCGCGGCCATCACCTCGGTAAAACGCCGCTTGTCCGCCGGCCGCACGTAGAACATAAAGAACCCGCCGCCGCCCGCGCCCATCAGCTTGCCGCCGATCGCCCCCGCCGCCCGCGCAGCATCGTAGTGCTCGTCAATCACGCTGTCGGTCATCTTGGACGCGAGCGTCCGCTTCTGCATCCAATGATGATGGAGCAGCTCGCCATACCGATCCACGTCGCCCGCCAGCAAGAGCCGCCTCACCTCATAACCAATCTCCTTGATCTGGTGCATCCGCCCCGCCGCCTCGGCCGACATCTCCAGGTTCTTGTTCTGCTCCGAGAGCACCACCCGCGCAGGCCGCTCGATGCCGCTCCACAAGATCACCAAATTGTGCTCCAGCTCCTCCAACACCTCATCCCGCGCGGGCACCGGCTCCACCCCCACCGTCCCATCGGTCTCGAACGTGAACGCCGTCACGTTGCCGAACGCGGCGATGTATTGGTCCTGCTTGCCGATCGGCTCCCCCAAGAGGTCAATCTCGATGTGACACGCCTCCTCGGCGAGCTGCCGAGACGACACGAACTCCCGGTTGTACGTGTGGAGCGCGTTCAAGAGCGCCACCGTGAACGAGCTCGACGACCCGAGCCCGCTGTTCGCCGGCAAATCCGCCACGCTCGTCAGCTCGATGCCCTTGTCGATGTGCGTCATCTCGAGCGCCGCCCGAAAGATGCGGTGCTCAATCGCGCTCACCTGAGAGACGATCTCGGTCTTGGAGTACGCGAGGCGGATGTCCGGGTGAAAGCGCTTGTTGGCCGTCACGTAAATGTATTTGTCGATGGCCGCCGAGACCAGAAAACCGCCGTGCTTGCGCGCGTACGCGGGCAGATCGGTGCCCCCGCCGCCGAGCGAGAACCGGACCGGAGCGCGTGAGACGATCATCCTCTCTCTCCTCCAAGATAAGCTTCCAACGCATCGAGCCCCGCGGGCGACCCGATCTCGTAATAACGATGCGCCGCCTCGACCGCGCGCAGCTTGCCCTCGTTGGCCAAGTCCCGCTGGACCTCGTCGAGCCCCGCCGAACAGCCCTCGGGCAGCGCCTCAATCACGCTCCGCCGCAGCGCCGTGGCCCCATAATCGATGTACGTGAGCGAAGGATCGAGCGGCCCCTCGCGGCGCTGCTTGTGATACCGAATCACGCGATCGCCTTCGATCTGGGTGTTCGAGACGTCCCACGCCCCCTCGTTGCGATACACCGCCATGCTCCCGAGCGCCTCGGGGTGCGCCACGAGATCATCGAGCGGAGATGCGTAATCGAAAGGCAGGTACGAGTCACCATAGGTGACCAAAAAGACCTCGGGCAAGAGGGCCACCGCGCGCCGGAGCGCGCCCGCCGTGCCGAGCAGCGCCGGCCCGTCGTCCGCATACGTGACGCGAACGCCAAACGATGCTCCGCCCCCGAGCGCCTCGCGCACCATGCCGCCGAGGTGACCCACGCAGAAGAGCGCCTCGCCGAAGCCCGAGGCGGCGAGCCGTTCGAGGAGGTGATGCGCGAACGGCCTGCCCGCGACCGGCAAGAGCACCTTGGGGACCCGCTCGGTGCGCGGCGCCATGCGCGTTCCAAGCCCCCCGGCGAGGACAACGACGAAGCGATCACGCGCGCGCATCGGCCGAGACTTTTACCATGGTCGCGGCGTTCCATGATACATCCGTCGGCCGCATGGTAAGTGAGGCGGCCCCGCGCTTCATCGGTCCTTATCGGGTGATCGAGGTCCTCGGTGAAGGGGGGATGGGCGTCGTCTACAAAGCCGAGCACAAAGAGACGCACGCCGAAGTGGCGCTCAAGACGCTCCGCGTCCCGCACGAGAGCCATTTCGCCGGCCTCCGCCGCGAGATCCACGCGCTCATGCGCATCCGCCACCCGGGCGTTGTGCGCCTCTTCGCCGAAGGCGCCGAGGGCAACATCCCCTATTACGTGATGGAGCTGCTCGAAGGCAGCACCTTCGCCGATCACCTGCGCGTGACGTGGTTCTCGTCCCCGCGCGCCTACGATCAAAACGCGCCCACCGTCATCGCCGAGGACAGCATGATCGGCGGCCCCACCGTCGTCGCACAGAGCTCGGATCCGAAGCTCGCCGTCGGCTCGGGGCCATCGACCCTCGACAGCAGCGCGAGCGGAAGGGTGAGCGTGCGCTCCCCGCCCACCTCCGCAAACCCCCCGAGCGGACCGCGCAAAGCCGCGGGCGGCGGCCGGCTCATCACGTCGCTCAGCTTGATGCGCGGCCTCTGCGAGACGCTCGACTACCTCCACGGCGAAGGCATCGTCCACCGCGATCTCAAGCCTTCGAACGTGTTCATCCGCGCCGACGACACGCCCGTCCTCATGGACTTCGGCCTCGTGTGGCGCTTCCCCGCCGCGGTCGGCCGCGAGGTGCTCGAGGTCTCGCGCGCGCTCGCCGGCACGCCCGCGTACATGTCGCCCGAGCAAATCCGAGGCGAGCTCGTCGACGCGCGCACCGACCTCTACGCCGTCGGCTGCATGCTCTACGAGGCCACCACCGGACGCGTCCCCTTCGCAGAGACGCCCCTCATGCTCCACGCGCGGCTCACCTCGCGCCCCACGCCCCCGTCCGAGATCGTCGACGAGGTCCCGAAGGCCCTCGAAGATCTCGTCATGCGCCTCCTCGCCACGCGCCCCCGCGATCGCATCGGCCACGCGAGCGACGTCGCGCGCGCGCTCGCGTCGCTCGGCGCAGATCCCCCGCGCATCCCCACCGTCACGTCGCGCGCGTACGTGTACCGGCCCGAGCTCACGGGCCGCGAAGAGGCGCTCGCGCGGCTCGAAGAGCACCTCATCAAATTGCGCTTGGGCAAGGGCGGCGTGCTCCTCGTCGGCGGCGAGAGCGGCATCGGCAAGACCGTCCTCTCGATGGCGTTCGCGCGCCTCGCCGCCGCGCGCGGCGTCCACGTCGTCGCAGGATCGTGCCTCGCCGAAGGCGCGTCCGCGGGCGCGCCGCTCCACCCCTTCCGGCCGTTCTTCGAGAACATCGCGGACCTCTGCATGGAGCGCGGCGCGGGCTTCACCGCGTCGATCCTCGGCGAGGACGTGCGCGTGCTCGACCCGTACGAGCCGCGCCTCGCGCGCGTCCCCGGCCACGACGATCACCCCGAGCCCGCGGAGCTGCCCGCGCAGGCCGCGCGCGAGCGGCTCTTCCGCACGATCGCGGGCGCGCTCGCGGGCCTCGCGCGCGAGCGCGACGTGCTGCTCCTGCTCGACGATCTCCAGTGGGCCGACGAGCTGTCGCTCGATCTGCTCGCGTGGCTCTCCGACGAGTATTTCGAGTCCACGAGGCTGCTCGTGCTCGGCACGTTCCGCTCCGACGAGGTCGGCCCCGAGCTGTCGCGCCTCTTCGATCGCACCATCACCTCGCGCCTCGATTTGGGCCGCCTCGACGAGGCCGGCGTCGGCGCGATCATCGCCGACATGCTCGCGCTCGACGCGCCGCCGGCCGTGTTCGCGAGCTTCCTCTCGTCGCTCTGCGCGGGCAACCCGTTCTTCGTCGCCGAATACGTGCGCGCCGCGGTCGACGCGGGCCTCATCGTGCGCGACGCGTCGGGCCGCTTCACCATCGTCGCGGGTCGCGACGCCGCGCCCGCGAGCGCCGATCGCGGCCCGGGCGCGTACAAATCGCTCCCGCTGCCGAGCTCGCTCCGCGCGCTCGTCTCGCACCGCCTCGCGAGCCTCAGCCCCTCGGCGCGATCGCTCGCCGACGTCGCGTCCGTGATCGGCCGCGAGATGGACGCGGATCTGCTCGCGTCGGTGGCGCAGGCCACCTGGGTCGAGGGCGCGCCGCCGAGCGATCCCGGCAAGCAGAGCGGATCGTCGCCGGGCGTCGAGCGGCGCGACGACGCCGCGGTTCGCTCGATCGATTTCGCCGTCTCGAGCGCGGCGCGCGAGCTCGTCGCGCGGCAGGTGCTCGAAGAGATCGAGGGCGGCAAGCTCCGCTTCTTGCACGACAAACTGCGCGAGATCTCGTACGACGCGCTGCCGGAGGAGCGGCGCCGCGCGCTCCACCTCACGGTCGCGCTCGCGATCGAAGAGGCGCCCTCGAAGGGCCCGCGCTGGGAGACCGTCACCAAGCTCGCGCACCACTACACGCGCGCGGGCGACAGCGAGCGCGCGATCGCGCATTTGTCCGAGGCGGCGGAGCTCGCGATCAAGAACTTCGCGAACCGCGAGACCGCGGCCCTCGTCCGCGAGCTCATCGCGCTCGAGGACGCGAGCGGCGAGCACGACGCGACGCGAACGCTCCACGCCCGCACCACGCGCGCGCGCTGGGAGCGAAGGCTCGCCGACGCGTATTACGCGCTCGGCGACATGGACGCGACCGTCCGCCACGCGACGCGCGCGATCGAGCTCGCGGGGCTCTCGCCGCCGCGATCGGCGCGCGGATGGGCAGGGAGGCTCCTCGCGGGCGTGCCCGTGCAGATCGCGCACCGCCTCGCGCCCGAGACCTTCGTCGCGGACGCCGATCGCCGCGCGCTCTACCGCGAGGCGGCCCTCGCGATGCAGCGCCTCTCGCAGCGCTTCTATTTCTCGGACGCGATCGCGATGATCGCGGGCAGCCTCTCGGCCGCGAACCTGGCCGAAAAGGCGGGCGGCGGCGTCGTCGCGGCCACGCCCTACGCGATGCTCGGCATGGCGCTCGGCATCGGCAGGCTCGGCGGTCTCGCGCGGAGGTACTTCTCGCTCGCGCAGTCGGCCGCCGAGAAGATGGGCGACGACGAGGGCATGATCGTGAGCCTCTACGCCGAGGCCACGTGCAAGAGCGGCGAGGGCGATTGGGCGGCGGCCTCGGAGCTGCTCGCGCGCGCGAGGGAGATCGGCGTTCGCACGGGAAACCGCGCCGAGACCGAGACCGTCGAGACCGTGATCGCCAACGCCGACTACTTCACCGGGCGGTTCACCGAGAGCAAAGACGCGTTCTTCTCCATCCTGCGATCGGCGCGCGCGGGCGATAGCCGCCAGCACGTCGCGTGGGGGCTCTACGGCGCGGCGCGCGCGATGATCCCGCTCGGCGAGATCGACGAGGCGATCGCCCTGCTCCGCGAGGCGCGCGCCGAGCTCGAGCGCGAGGACGATCTCCCCTCGAAGATCATCTGCCTCGGCCTCCTCGCCACGGCGCACCTCGCGCGCGGCGATCACGACGCGGCGCTCGAAGCCGCGCGCGCGACCTCCGCGCACGTCCGCGAGAACAGGCTCATGGCCTACGCGATCGTGAGCGGCTACGCGGGCGCCGCCGACGTGTACCTCGCGCGGTGGGAGCGCGGCGGGACGCTCGCCGCGCAGCGCGACGCCGAGCGCGCGGTCCGCGATTTGAAGACGATCGCGCTCGTCCTCCCGATCGCCGCGCCCTACGCGCAGCGGTACGAGGGGACGCTCGCCTTCACGCGCGGCGACAGGACCACCGCGCGCGCGTCGTGGGATCGCGCCCTCGCGAGCGCGCAGCGGCTCACGATGCCCTTCGACGAGGCGCTCGCCCACGCCGATCTCGCGAAGCTCGCGGAGCGAGGCTCCCTCACGCGGAGGGTCCACCTCACCCGCGCGCGCACCCTGTTTTCGATGATGCGTTGTGCCCGTCACGAGGCGGAGATCGAGGCCATCATGAGGAGATCGTCATGACCAAACCCACGTACGTGGAGCTCGACGGAGGGATGGTGTTCCGGCCGCCTTACCTCCAGGACAAGACGTTCCTGACCGCGTGGCTGCTCCGGTCGGACAAGCGCGCGCAACAAGCGCTGCTCGATCGCGCGTTCAACCACCCTTCGGGCGGGGCGGTCGATTACCGGCCTATCTTCTCGTCCCTCATCTTCTCGTTCGCGAACATCGAGCGCATCAGCTCGCTCGACCCCAAGGACCGCGGCTACGGCTACACCACCGAGGTCGACACGTGCTTTTGGATGCTCACCGGGGCTTACAAACACGGCGCGCTCGATCACATCGCGTGGTTCGTGCCGTACATCTGGGTCGACAGCTCGCTCGCGCTCGTGGCGGGCCGCGACGTGTATGGATATCCCAAGCAGATCGGTTGGTCCAAGCTGCCTTCGTCGCCGAGCGACCGGGGCCCGCTTTGGACCGACGGCCTCGTGATCCCTCGTTATGACGCCTCCGCCGCCGTGCGCCGCGAGCGCATCGTCACGTTGGAGCGCACCGGCCCAGACCCGTTGATCCCGCCGCTCGCGTGGGGCGCCGGCGGGATGATCTCCGCGGTGCGCGAGCTCTTCGAGAGGATGGCGGAGCTCGACGACGTCCGCTTCGATCTCGCGCTCCTCCAACACCTGCTCGAAGGCTTCTTCGGCGGCCACGTGCCCATGGTGTTCTTGAAGCAATACAGAGACGCCTGCGCGGGCGACAAAGCCGCGTATCAAGCCATCGTCGAGGCGAACGCCACGGTGACCGACTTCGAGGGAGCGGGGCTCCTGCCCGCGGGCTTCGCGATGACGATCCACCAACACGACAGCCACCGCGTCGCCGACACGCTCGGCCTCCCCGAAGGCCCGTTCGCGGTCGATCATGGGTTTTGGACCCGATTCAGCTTCTCGATGGACCTCGGCAAAGAGATCTGGAGGGCGCCGTGAGCAAGAGAAAGATCGCGATCCTCGGCGGCGGCGCGGGCGCGCTCAGCGCGGCGTTCGCGCTCACCGAGACGCCCGCGCTGCGGGAGAAGCTCGACGTCACCGTGTATCAAATGGGCTTTCGCCTCGGCGGCAAGGGCGCGAGCGGCCGCAACGCCGCCATGGGCCAGCGCATCGAGGAGCACGGGCTCCACATCTGGATGGGCTTTTACGAGAACGCCTTTCGCGTGATGCGCGCCTGCTACGAGGAGCTCGGGCGGCCCAAGGGCGCTCCCCTCGCGACGTGGGACGAGGCGTTCAAACAACAGAGCTACGTCGTCATCCAAGAGAAGCTCCCGGGCGAGGACCTCGCCGACGAGCGGTGGTCCCCTATCCACCTCGATTTTCCGACGAACAGCGAGCTGCCGGGGGAGAGCGGCGAGCTGCCCGAGATTTGGACCTACCTGGAGCTCATCGGCGAGTGGCTCGTTCAAAACGCGGGCGGGCTCAACGACTATGATCCTCTCCGCAACATCGAGGACGCCATCAGCGAGCCCGCCGACATGATGAGAGGCGCCGCCGAGACCGCCGCGGACACCGTTATGGACGCCGCCGGCGCCGCCGTCAACGCGGCGGGCGCCGCGGCGACCAACGCTGGTAACGCGCTCGGGAGCGCGGTGAACAGGCTCGTGAGCGCGATCAGCGTCGCAGGCGCCGGCCCCGATGACGTCGGGATGGACCGCGCGCCGGACCTCGACGACGATGACCCGTCCCTCCGGGACAAGCCCGTTCGCGCCGAGGCCGCCAACTCCGCTCCTCCGGCTCAATCATCCTCCCAACCGGGCTGGCCCGCGTGGGTCGAGGCGCTCGCCAAAGACGATGGATCGCCCAAAGAGCCCATCAAGCGCGGCCGCGGGATTGGCACCGTGGCGCCCGAGCCGATCCCGGAGCCGAAGGCCGAGCCGGAGACGCGGTCGCCGTCGAATTCTTCGGAGCAGGACAAATTCAAAGGCGACGATCCGCCGGTCGAGGTCGAGATGTCCAATGACATCCTCTTGACCTTTCAGTCCGCCGCGCTCGAGCCGCTGAAGAGCGCCAACGGGCTCATCCGCAAGCTCAAGGACGATCCGAGCGGCCACACCGCCGCCGCCCACCACGCCATCGTGTTCTTGCTCCGCGCGTTCCGCACGGCGGCCAAGACGATCCTCGACCCTCAGCTCTCCACGGACCTCCGCGCGAGGACGCTTTGGACGCAGCTCAACCTCGCCGTCTCGACGGCGATTGGCATCTTGACGAGCGACGCCCTGTTCGCGGGGTGGGACTGCCTCGACGACATGGACTTCCGCGAATTCCTCCGGGCGAACGGCGCGGACGACATCACCGTCGACTCCGGCTTCATCCGCGCGGTCTACGACCTCGTCTTCGCTTATGAAGGCGGCGAGATCGCGAGGCCCTCCATCGCGGCGGGCGTCGCGCTGCGCGGCGTCTTGAGGATGATCTTCACGTACAAGGGGTCGTTCTTCTGGGAGATGCAGGCCGGCATGGGCGACGTGGTCTTCACGCCGCTCTATGAGGTGCTCAAGAAGCGCGGCGTCAAATTCGAATTCTTCCACCGCGTCCGCGCGCTCCGCCTCACCCAAGACCAAAGGAGCATCGGCGCCGTCGAGCTCACGCGGCAGGTCGAGCTCAAAGGCCCTTCGTACGAGCCGCTCGTCGACGTCAAAGGGCTCCCGTCGTGGCCGAGCAAACCCCTCTACGACCAAATCAAAGGAGGGGACGATCTCGCGCGCTCGAACGTCGATGTGGAGTCGTCGTGGTCGCCCCCGTGGCGCGACGAGCGGCCGGTCCGGCTCGAACGAGGCAAGGACTTCGACGACGTGGTGCTCGGCATCGCGATCGGCGCGCTGCCCTCGATTTGCGCCGATCTCGCGCGCGCGAACGAGGGGTTCAGGGCGATGCTCGCTCACGTCAAGACCGTGCAGACGTGCGCCATTCAGCTCTGGCTCAAGCCCAAGCTCGAGGAGCTCGGGTGGACCCATCAAACGAGGACGGGGCAAAGGCCCGTGCTCACGGCGTTCGTCGAGCCCATCGACACGTGGGCGGACATGAGCCACTTGATCGCGCGCGAGGCGTGGCCCGAGGCGCTCGCGCCCCAGACCATCGCCTACTTCTGCGGGCCCTTCCTCGACGCGCCCGTCCCCTCGTCCTCTTCGGATCATCGCTTCCCCGAGCGCGAGCGGCAGCGCTTCGAGTGGCTCGCCGTAAACTTCCTCAATTACCACGTTGGCAAGCTCTGGCCAAGCGCCACCCGCACGAGCAGCGGTGAGGCGTTCAAGTGGGAGGACCTCATCGACCCTCATGAGCGCAGAGGACAAGCGCGCTTTCAATCACAATATGTCCGTGTCAACATTGAGCCCACCGAGCGTTACGTGCTCTCCCTCCCGGGCTCCACGCGTTATCGCCTCGCGCCCGACGGCTCGGGCTTCGAGAACCTCTACCTCGCGGGCGACTGGACCAAAAACGGCATCAACGCGGGCTGCGTCGAGGCCGCGGTCATCTCCGGTCTTTGGGCGGCGCGCGGGCTCTCGGGCGCATCTCACGCTATCCCCGGCGAGCGTGACGTGCGTGGGGGCTAACGCCCTATTTCGTTTTCTCCGATTTCGTAGAGGCCCTATTTGGAAAAATTCCTAATTGACGAAGCCCAGC
>CAYTJL010000314.1:0-9907 GCA_964437785.1 uncultured Polyangiaceae bacterium | reverse complement strand
AAGAGGCGGCCATTCGTTTGGCGCCGGATTGGGTGTGCGAGATCCTCTCGGACAGCACAGAGGCCATGGATAGGGGACCTAAGCGTCGTATCTATCGGCGCGAAGGCGTAAAGCACCTTTGGCTGTGCGACCCGCGCATCAAGACGCTCGAGGTCTATCGCTTGGAGAGCGGGCGATGGATGGAGCTCGATACGTTCGAGGGCGACACCAAGGTGCGCGCGGAGCCGTTCGACGCCATCGAGATCGATTTGGGTCGTATCTGGCGGTGGTAACGTTCAGACGCCTCCGCGGCGGGCGTAAACCACCACCGCATCCTTGGGTTTCCGTCCTCGGTGATCGGTTGTTGTGCCTGCCTGAGATAAGCCCCGATTCGGCCGTGTCTCCGATGTCATAGCCTCTTTCGATCTCGCGATCTCACCAACGTTGAGCGAGACGCGAAACGCTCGGACAATCGAGTGCTCCGATCGTGCGATTGGGGCAATAATGAGTCTCGTGCCGTGGTTGGTCCACGCCGTGCAAAGCGCCGCGCCGCCCGCTGCAACGGGCTTTGCTCAAGGATGGACTCGAACATGAACAAGCTCTCTCTCGTCGCCGTGGTCTCTTCGCTCCTCCTCGTCCCCGCCGTCGCCTCCGCGGCGCCCGCCGAGATGACCCGTTATACGTCGAACGGTGAATATGCCTCCCTCCAAGATCAGGACGGAGACAACCTCGTCTTCGTGACCGTCGGCCGCGACGGGACCCCCCAGAGCCAAACCACCAACCTTAGCTTTTACACCTCGTCATGCACCTACACCGACACGACGTTCGCGTGCACGGGCGTCAGCGGTTGGGGGCAAATCCCGAACGGCGACTTCGACGTCAACGGCGCGTCCGGCAACGCTCAGCTCGTGACCGACACGAGCGGCGTCTTCGCGATCGCGTATTCGTATTCATGTGATTGGGAGGCGGCCGTCTGTACGTTCGAAGAGTCCCCCGCCGAGGGCGGCATCATCAGCTTGAGCTGGCAGAGGAACCGTGAATACAAGTACTCCAGCGAAGGCCGCACCGAGATCAACTACCTCAACTATCGTTATGTCTCGCAAGGCCGCAGCAACTACACCTCCGCCTCGGCCGAGGGCGACGTCCTCGGGCAGTCGATCGCGAGCAACCTCGGGTCCGTCGGCACGAGCCACAATCGCACGATGACGATCGTCCGCAACTGAGCGTCACCAAAACGGCTCGGGCTCGCGGCCCTCGGCGAGCAGGCCGATGAGCACGGTCTTCTCGAACGAGCCCTTCATCAGCCGCGCAAACACCGAGAGATCCACAGGGGGAGTCGCCGGCTCACCCTCCATAATCACCCGCAAACCAGCGTCGATCCCCGCCAGCAAGAGCGCTCGCACCGGGCCGGACGCCGTCGCGCGCACGAGCGCTTTGACCTCGCCCCCGCGGCGGACGTGCCCTGAGCGCTCGGCGCCGTCAATCGCCCCTCCCAACCCCTCTTCCTCGATCGACGCCTCGGCCCCGCGGGCCAACGCCGCCACGCGCGCGCGATCGGCGTAGAGGCGCTCCATGCAGCGCACGTAGAGCAGCATGTCGAGATGAAGGGGGAAGTCGCCGTCCGTCAGGCTCCGCGTGCCCAAGACGTCCACCACGGCTTGATGGACCAGCCTTCGCACGAACGGATCGCCGATCGTCGCGATGTGCGCGAACGCCCCCTCGCCCCGAAGGATGGTGCCGGGAGCGCTCAAATGACCCTCGTCCCCTCGGGACCCGGATTGACGTTGGGTGGACCGACCAAGAACTTGCCGCCGCTGAAGCTCATTTGAGCAGGGTTCATGTTGATGATGCCAGGCGGCCCGACGTGGATCTTCTTGTCCGGCGTAATGGCGAGCTCGCGCCCGCCGCCGTCCCCCTTGAAGGTGACCGAGCCGTCCGTGCAATCCATCCTCGTCGCGCCCCACGTGCCGCCGGAGGCCGCCTTGATTTGCCCGGCCATCCCCTCGTACATGTCTCCCATCTCGGCCACGGAGGCGCCGTTCTGGCGCGCCGCGACCAAGTGCCCAACCGCCTCTTTGTTCATTTGGGCGCCGACGTTGCCCGAGGTCGGCACCGCGAGCGTGGGGATGTTGATGAGCCCCAACGGATCGATCCACCCGAGCGGGTTGTAGCGATACGCATAGTGGTTGACGCCGGCCCGGAGCATCAGCGGATCCGGGCTCACGTAGCGGCCCGTGTCAGGGTCGTAGTACCGATAACGGTTGTAGACGAGGCCCGTCTCCGCGTCCTCGTATTGGCCCTGAAACCGCACCATGGTGACGGTCCTGCTCCGCGGATCCGACGTGGTGACGCCCCAGATGGACCGATCGAGCGCCGCCACCAAGTGCCCTTTGTCGTCGACGAGCCGCGCGGGCGCGCCGTTCGCCTCGTTCACGTAATGAGACCAACCCCACTCCATCACCTCGGCGCCCACCTTGCGCCGCTCGCGGTGCATCGTAGGCTGATACCCGCCCTCCTCGAACCGATACGTCCGCTCCTCGACGATGGGATCGCCGACACGCCTCGCGATCGAGCGGATCTCGTGCACCAGCACGTCGCCGTCCCACACGAAGCGCGTCGTCGCGACAGGCACCTTGGCCCCGCCCGCCCCGAGCTTGCTCGCCCGCTTCTCCACCCTCCGCGCAAACGCATCATACGTGCTCTCGACGAGGGTCCCCTGCGGCGTGAGCACCGAACGCAAGAGGCCGTCGGCCCCCCACGTGTACTTCCACACCTGCTCGTCGAGCTGCGTCTTGCCAGGCCCCTTCACGACCTCTCTTTTGATCCGCTTCTCGATGAGCCTCCCCTCGCCGTCCCACCGATACTCCGTATCTCCCTTCCTCAAGAGGCGCCCGCCCGGGCCGTACGCCCGCGGCGAGGCGACCTCGCTCGCGTTGCCCGCGACGTCATAACGATAAGCTTCGCCCTTGTCGCCGCGCTCGGTGAGGCTCCCGAGCACGTGGCCGAGCGGATCGTATTCGAATCGCGTGCTGCCGCGCTCGCGGTCCCACAGCTCAATCAGGTTGCCTACGACGTCATAACGATAGCCGCGATCCACCGTGACGTTGTCGATGGCGTTGAGCATCGCGGGCTCGCCGGGGCGGTGCGCGGCGTGGACATGGCTCCTCGCCCTGCGGCGCGAGAGCCGCCCGAGCGGGTCGAACGCGCTCTCGATGAGGCCCCCTCCAGGCAGCTCCCTCGCCACCTCGCGACCCAGGAGATCCGTGCGGATCGCGATGGAACAATCACGGCCGATCACGATGCGTTTGGGGGCGCCGAGCAGATCGCGCTCGATGGTCTCGTCGAGCCCGAGCGACGTGGTCGTCCCGATGCGCCTGCCCATCACGTCGCGGCGGATGGCGATCGTATGCGTCTCTTCGCCCACGCGCTGCGTCTCGCGCACGATGTGGCCCGCGGCGTCGTATTCGTAGGTGACGGCGACGTCGCCCCGCTCGACCGCGATGAGCCGCCCGCACGCGTCGTACGAGAAGACCTCGCTCGTGTCGTCGTGGTAGGTGCGTTTGACGAGCGCGCCCGCAGCGTCGTATTCGAGGAGGGTTTTGTCGCCCTCCCCCGTGGTGATGACTATGGGCCTCCCCGCGACGTCGTATTTGGTGCGGATCGAGCGCCCGTCGAACGTGTCCTCGCCGACCACGTAACCCGCCACGTCGCGCGTGAAGCGGTGCGCCTCGCCGGCCTCGTTGTAGACCGCCACGAGATCACCGGCCCTGTTGTACGCCGCGCGCACAGCGTGGCCGAGCGGGTTTTGCACGTACGCGAGCTTGTTGTACCCGCCCCACGTCATCGTGGTGGTGGCGCCCGAAGGTTGGATGTGTTGGAGGAGGTGCTGCTCGCCGTCGTACCGATACGCGGTGACCCCGCCGAGCGGGTCGTGCTCGGACAAGAGATCTCCACGCGTCGAATACGAGAAGCGCCTCGTTCCGCCGAGCGGATCCGTCTCGCTCGTGCGCCGGCCAAGGCCGTTGAAGGTCGATCGGTATTCACCCCCGTTGGGGAGCGTGATGACGGTGGGGTTGCCCTGCGCGTCGTACTCCACCTTGGTCGAGCCGCCGTCGGGCGCGGTGATCCGCGTCACGAGGCCGCGATCGTCGTACGCATACGTGGTGGTCTGTCCGAGAGGATCGGTGACGGCCGTGGGCCGCCCAAAGCGATCGCGCGTCGCGGTGACGGTCGCCCCCGAAGCGTCGGTGACCGAGATGGGGAGACCGTTCGAATCGCGCTCGATGGACTGCGTCCGGCCGAGCGGATCGGTGACGCGCAGGATACGGCCGCGCGCGTCGCGCTCGTACGACGTGGTCGCGCCGAGCGGGTCGGTCCGCGAGAGCTGGTGACCGTCGTCGTCATAGGTGTACGTGGACACGGCGCGTCCGTTGACGGCTTTGTCGAGCGTGCCAAAGCGGTTGCCGAAGAACCGTTTGACCTGGGTCGCGTCCGTCACCTCGGTGTAGCCGTCTTTGTGGTAGTCGAAGACGCAGTGGTGAACGCCCTTCGCGAGCGTGCGCTCGTCCGCCAGATATTTGGGCAGATCGTCGGCCAAGCTCGGATCCGGCCGCTCGCCGTAGTTGCCCCACGACTCGACACATCGCCCCGCGGCGTCATAAAGGAAGTGGAAGGTGAGCCCCGTCCGATCGGTGTCGGACGTCATCCGATGATCGCCGTCGTAGGTGTAGCGCGCGGTGAACCCGTCCGCGTCCATGAAGGACACGAGATCTCCGCGGTCGTCGTGCTCGTAGGTGGCGAGCACGACGGCGCCGCCGCCCTGCGGATCGACGACCTCGATCCCCGCGATTCGCCCCTCGCGGGAGCGGACACGCACGGTCCTCCCCGCGCTGTCGGCGACCTCGGTGATGCGCCCCTCCGCGCGCGTGATGGTGATCGCGTTGCGGCTGCGATCTTCGAGCTTGGCGAGGATAAAGCGCGCTTCGTTCAAAGGGTCCTGCGTAAAGTAACGGAAGATCCCGTCGTCGACGTCGAGCATGAAGCCCTGGCCGTCGCGGCGGAGCAGGTGCCCCCAGCGCCCAATCACCTCCGCCCCGACCGCGGGGAGGGGCATGTCGACCGCGGCGCCTTGCTCGTTCCACACGGTGACATGGCGCCTGTGAACCTCGATGAAGGCGCCCCACGTGTGCGCCCACCCGAAGCCAAGGCCCATGTCGCGAGAGGCCATGGTCGAGCTGTACATCCGCGTAAAACGCAGCGGCATGGGGCCGGAGAGCCGCAGGTCCAAAGCAGGTTGCGTGAAGGCGCGGCCGGTCACCACGTCGACGGGGTGAGACTCGTACCCGCACGTCGGGTGCTTTTGATAGTCCGGGGCGCCGCGCCCGTCGCCGCCCGCGCCCTCGCCTCCTGCGCCCGCGCCCGCGCCTTGGCTGCCATCCCCGCTGCCCGCGCCGTCGCCGCCGCCTCCGCCCCCGTCGCCGCCGCCCGCGAGGACAGCGATGCTCGGACACATACCGGGGATCGGAGGGATGTCGGGGACGGGAGCGGTGCGCGCCATGGAGGACCGAGGATACTGAAACCTCGCGCGCTCGCAAGGCGAGAAGCGGGATCAGCCGAACAGGGAATGGAGGACGTCGCGGCCCTGTTTGCCCGTCCCTTTGGCGATCAACGCCCCTCGCCGGAACACCCCGACCACCGGCGTTTGATAGACAGGCCCGATGCCGGGGAAGAGGGTTTGGAAGCCCTCCTGTGAGGTGATCTCCGACGTGTCGAGGACGTAGACCGTGAGAGGTTGAGGCGCCTCGGAGGAGCGGAGTCGATCGTCGAGCGCGTCGAGGAGCGCCAAGTCCTCCACGGAATAAAGGGCCACCGCGACGAGGACGTGCTCGCCTTCGGCGGGGAGCACGCCGCCCGAGGAGGCGAGATGGAGCGCGCTCGCGGCGACCGCGTTGGGAAAATCGGCGATGGCCCGCTGTTGGGAGGCGCCCGGGCTCTCGCCGGGAAGAGGTTGGAGGAGACGTGAGAAGGTGCCCATCACGGTGCTGTATACTGCACTTCGCCGTTGTGGATCCACTGGCCCCCCGGCTTGAGGATGCGCTTCACCTCGCTCGATTGGACGCCGGACCACGCGAGCGACCCGTCCGGCGACAAAAGCTCTTTGGGCGTGCCCACGAGATCGTGCACCACCACATGGACCACGCCCCGCTCGACGTGCAGGATCGGGAGGAAGGTCCCCGGGCGATAAACGAAGGTGCGCTCGCCGCGCGCCTCGCTCGCCTCGGACGCGATCACGTCGCCGTCCCACACGAAGCGCGTCACCTTGGCCGCGCCGCCGCCCTCGGGGAAGACGTCTTTGCGGATGCGCCGCCCGAACGCGTCATACGTCATGACCACGCGCGCGCCGGCCGGGAGCGTGACCTCGCGAAGCCGGTTGAAGGCGTCCCAGCGATAGGCTGTCTCCCCGCCGCGATCGGCCTTTCGGACGCGGCGCCCGCGATCGTCGTACGTGTAACGGGCGCCGCGCGCCGCGAGGAGCTTGTTGCCCGGGCCGATCGTCCAAGGGGTTTGATCGTCGCCTTCGCCCCCTTCGAGCGCGCCGGCGAGCGCGCCCGCGGGGTCGTACGAGAAGACCTCGTGAAGAAGGCCATTGGCCGTGAGCAGCGCGCCCGAAGGACCATGGGTGAACGTGCTGGTCCCGGCGATGACGTCATCGACGCGGGTGACGCGGCCGACCCTGTCGTACGAGAAGCGCCGGAGCGCGCGCACGCTCGGGGCGTTGTCCGCCCCTTGGGCCGAGGCGCGCTGCTCAATCAGCCGATCGAGCGCGTCGTACGTGCTTTGGACAGCCACCCTCCCCAACGCATCTCCGCGGCGGATCTCGCGCCCCGCGGCGTCGCGATCGATGCGCAGAGACGTGCCCCCGTGCTCGACCGAGAGGAGCGCGCCCTCGCGGTCGTAGCCGAAGCGCGTCGCCGCGCCGTTCGACAAAACCCGCTCGCCGAGCCTCCCCGCGTCGTCATACCGATAGTGGACGCCCGCGCCGCCGTGATGATCGGCGACGACGCGCCCGATCGCGTCGCGCTCCACCGACGTCTCGATGATGGCCCCGTCCTCGTCGCGGAGCACCGCGCCCGCGAGGCGCCCCACGCGATCGCGACGGTAGGTGATCGCCGTCCCGTCGCTCGCCTCTTCGCCGGTGACGCGCCCCAAACGATCGTAGGTGATCGACCGGACAGACTCCCCCTCTTCGACGCGGGCGACCCTGCCCGAGAGGCCGAACGAATACCGGATCACGCGGCCGTCGAACGTGCGCTCCTCGACCACGCGGCCCGCGTCGTCGCGGACGAAGGTGTGTTTGTCGCCGCGAGGATTCGTGATCTCACGGACCTTCTCGGTGGTGGTGTACGCGATGGTCCACCGCTCTCCGTTCGCGAACGTCGCGGCGGTCAAGACCCCCATCCCGTCGCGTTCGAAGGTGGTTGTGCGGCCCGCGGGGTCGATCTCGGCGAGGAGGTCCCCGCGCGCGTCGAACGTGCGTTGAACGAGGCTCCCGTCGGGCTGCCGGACCGAGACCGCGCGCCCGGCGCGATCGTACGTGACCGACGTCGTCCGGCCGAGCGCGTCGGTGCGCGCGACCGGGCGCCCGAGGGCGTCGTAGCGATAGGTCGTGCGGCTGCCGCGCCCGTCGGTCTCGGCGATCACCTCGTGACGAGCGTTGTATTCGTACGCGCGTAAGACCGCGCCCCCTTCATGGATGGAGACGAGCCTCCCGCGCGCGTCGTAGGCCAGCGCGTACGCGAGCGCGCCGGGCTTTTGGACCGAGATGAGCCTCCCTTTGTCGTCGTGGACCAGCGCGGTGACGCAGCCGTCCGGGTCGACCCTGCGCCGGGGAGCGCCGTTTGCGTCGCGCTCCCACACGGTCGCGTTGCCGTTCGCGTCGATGGACCTTTGGAGCAGGCCGCGATCGTCGTAATACCACTGCTCGCCCTCGCCCGCGCCGTTCACGGCGGCGACGCGATAACCATCTTCGTCATAGGCTGTCTCTTCGAGGACCGTCCCGTCGGGCAGCGCGATGCGCGTCGCCAAGCCCTGATCGTTCCACGTGACGACGCGCGGCTCCTCGCCGCTCACGCGCGTGGTCTTGGCCTCGCGGTCGTACGAGAGCTCGATGGCGTAGAGCCCTTTGGGCCCCCACGTCCGTTTGCAGCGGCCGGTGTCCGCCTCGTATTCGTAATAAAACGTCGCGCCGGTCGCGAGCTGCGTGGACGTCATCCTATGGTGACGGTCATACGCCATCTCCTCGAAGCTCCCGAGCGCGGAGGTGACGCGGCGGAGGCACCCTGCCGGCGAATAGTCGTAATCGACCCACGTCTGCGCGCGGCCCTCGTCGCGGACCTCGACGCGGGTGATCCTGCCCTCCCGCCATCGGAGGCGGAGGCCCCGGCCCGCGGTGTCGGTGAGCGCGATGAGGCGCTCTCCGTCGTAGTCGAGCGTGATGGCGTTGCCCCACGCGTCGCAGATGGACCGGAGGAGCGCGGGCCCGCCCTCGCGCGAGGCCGAGAAGACGAGCGTCCTGTCGTTGTCATGACAGGTGATGGAGAAGGCGTCTTTGCCGTCGCGCCGGAGCGTCATCCGCTCGCGGCGGTGGAACGTGGACTCGCCTTCAGGCACCTTGGCGAAATACACCTCTCGGCCCTGCGCCTCGCGGAGCACGAAGAGCGTGTCCGTCGCGGTGACGCGCTGTTCGAAGGCGTGCGCCCAGCCGCGGCCCAACGTGGCTGTCTTGTCGCCCCTGCGCGAGGACGAATAATAACGCTTCCACACGAGCGGGATCGCGCCCGGGAGCTCGAAATCCACGGCCTCGTCCACCACGTGGCCTGTCGCGACGTCGACCGGATGGCCGTTTTGACATTGATGCTGGCCGGCCGCGCCCGATGATCCGCCGGGCCCGGCAGCGCCCGAGTTGCTGCCGCCGCCCCCGCCGCCGCCGCCCCCGCCCGGACCGCCGGGGCCGCTCTGTCCAACCCTCGTACCAATTGTAAACGGCCCATGACAACGGCCGCGCCGCCCGCGGGCCGCGAGCGGCCATAATGCCTCTTGTTCTGCGGTAAAACATTGTGGCATACGGGGTGCTGAGGCTCTTCGAGACGACGCCGGGCCCAGATGGGGGCGCTCGGCGACGGTGCCTCTCTGCGCAAAGGAGATTGTATATGGGTTTGCTCCAAGCATGGTTGACCGCGACGATCGCGAGCGCTGGGCTCTTGGCCACGGGCACGCAAGACAACCCCTTTGGGCTGCCCGACACGACGCGGCTCGAAGGCCCCAACGGCTCGGGCGGGAGCAACGGGCTCAAGCCCAAGTTTTACCACGATCGCGCCGCGAAGATCGAGGTGATCGCGAATTACAAGCTCGGCTCGGAGGTGACGGCGAACATCGTCAAAGAGCTGGTCAGCACGACCGAGGGCAAAGACCTCTTGCAGCACGCCGTCGGCTGCGCGCTCCCAAAGCCGCCCCTCACCCAATCGAGCGTCGTCCTGAGCGGCGTCCCTTTCTACGGCGAGGGCTTCCTCGCGACCACGGGCGGCTGGCTCAACGAAGGGCTCAATTTCCAACAGCGGGCCGATCTCCATACGTGCCTCGTCGCGAGGATGAACGATTTGGGCAAGACGGTGGGTATCTGGCTCGGCGGCAAGAACACGTCCCAAGGCACCGACGGATCGCAATACCCTTACAGCGAGGCCTTGTGGAGAGTCTCGTACGCCGGGACAGTCCGCGCCAGGCTCAACGTTTGGCCCCGCCCAGGGCTCCTGAATGCATGCCGGCTCGACATGGACAAGATCAGAGAGACGCTCAAATCCAGGGTGTGCGGCACGATGCAGGGCCAGTGCGGGCTCATCGTCAGGAGCATGGGCGACAACAGTTGCCATCA
>CAYTJL010000313.1:0-9910 GCA_964437785.1 uncultured Polyangiaceae bacterium | reverse complement strand
TGGACGGTGACGAGATCGCGGCGGGGAGCGATCCCGCAGACCCGAACAGCACGCCAGACACGCCCTGCCACTGAATCAATAACCAGTCTCGCTGCACCTCCGGTGCTCGAATACTACCCCCGGCGATCGCTCTCTCAAACATCCGTCCTCCGCGGACGTGCTTGCGCTCGCTGGGGGGATCATGTAGGGTTGATCAAGCGGGGAGGTGTGGTGTGTTTGAGGCGGCCAAATTCGGCGATCCGGTCTTAGGCATCGACATCCACATGGTGCTGGTGCCGGCGCCGCCCGCGCCGGCGCCGATCCCCACGCCTTTACCTCATCCCTTCGTCGGTGTGGTGTTCGACCCGTTGGGGGCGGCCATCGGCGCTGTGTTAGGCGCGATCTTCGGCGGTGGCGGGCCGGTGCTCATCAACATGATGCCGGTCGGCAACACGGGGACGGACGTCAAAGGCATCCCTCATTTTCCGACCCCTCCTGGCATCTCGTTCGCTCCGAACGACATCCCCGGCAACGATGGGACCATCATCACGGGCAGCAAGACAGTGAGTATGGCCGGGGCCTCGTGCGGCAGGCTCACGTCGATTGTGATGACATGTAATTTCCCGCTCAATTTGCCGACCTCGGTGTGCATGGCGGTGCCCATGGGGGCGCCGGTGCTCGTAGGTGGGCCCATCTCCTTCGACATCTTGGCCGCGGTCACCCGCGCGATCCGGACCAAGTGGTTCTCAGACTTTTTGCACAAGATCTTGAAGCCCGGCAAGCGCCTCAGCAAAGTCATCTGCTTTTTGACGGGCCACCCGGTCGACGTGATGAGCGGCGCCGTGCTCGCGGATGCGTTGGATTTCGAGCTCCCGGGTCCTCTCCCTATCACGTTCGAGCGCAACTATTGTAGTCGCGAGGAGGGAGACGGCCCGCTCGGTCCGGGGTGGAGCCACCCGCTCCAAGCTTCGGTCATCGAAGACGAGCGCGGGATACGCGTGCGGCTCTTGGACGGGCGCGAGAGCCCGCACGCTCCCCTCGGGGTCGGGGAGTCGGTGTGGGACGACATCGATCGGTATTCGTTCGAGCGCACCCAACAAGGATATAGGCTCACGTTCTGGGACGGCCGCGCGCTTCATTTCGAGCGGGCGCAGGGCTCTCCGAAGGGGGTTTATTCGCTCGTCCGCATCACGGATCGCTCGGAGAACGTGGTCACGCTCACGTATCAGGACGGCGCGCTCGCTGAGGTTACGGACAGCATCGGGAGGCTCCTCTCGTTCACCACCGTTGGGGGGCGGCTCCGGTCGATCCGCCTCAAACGGAGCCACGATAGTCACGAGGAGTGGATGGACCTCATCCGTTATGAGTACGACGGTGAGGGCAGGCTCTCGGCGGCGAAGGACCCGAGCGGCGCGGCCACGCGGTACGCTTATGGTGGTGGGGTGTTGGTCAAGGAGACCAACAAAAACGGGCTCTCGTTCCACTTCGAATACGATGACTACCACCCGGATGGCTGGTGCGTGCGGACGTGGGGCGACGGGGGTATTTACGACCGGCGCATCACCTACGACAAGAACCGTCACATGACGGTGGTGGACGACTCGCGCGGCGGGCACACGATATATGACGGTAACGAGGCTGGGCTCGTGGATCGCGAGGTGGACCCGACCGGCCGCGAGAAGCGGTATGAATGGCACCCGCGCCAATACCGCAAAACAGCCGAGATCGACGGCCTCGGGAACAAGACCGAATGGGTGTACGACGATCGCGGCAACGTAGTCGTCGCGCGCGACGCGCTCGGGCACGAGGAGCGTTGGATCTTCAACGATTTGAACGTGCCCACCGAACATATCGACGCCGCGGGCGGGGTGTGGAAGCGCGACTATGACGTACGGGGGAGGATGGTGTCGATCACGGACCCTCTCGGTGGCGAGACGCGTGTCCGCCACGACAAGCGCGGGCGTGTGGTCGCGGTCGAGGACCCGAACCGGCGCACGTTCACGGTGGGATACACGGCGTCGGGTGAGCTGTCCGAGGTCGTGGATCGGGAGGGGCACACGACGCGGTATGGGCTCAACGCCCGCGGGAGCGTGGTCCTTCATTCGAACGCGCTCGGCGGCGAGACATCGATTGTGCGGGACGCATGTGACAGGCCGGTGGAGGTGAGGTGCCCAGACGGCTCTACGTTCCGCTTGGCGTACGACGCCGAGGGCAACATCGTTGAACGTACCAACGACTTGGGCCAAACCACGCGCTATCGGTACGGCGGCTTCAACAGGCTCCACGAGCGTATCAACCCCGAAGGCGGCAGCGTCTGTTACCGCTATGACACCGAGGAGGACCTGATCGCGGTCCTCAACGAGCTCGGCGAAGAGCACCGCATTTTTGTGGACCTGGCGGGCAGGGTGATCAAAGAGCAGGGCTTTGATGGGCGCGTGCAGGAATTTCTGTATGACCGTGCAGGCCGTTGTGCTGAGCTGGTGAATGGCCAAAAGAAGCGCGTCAAGATCGAGCGCGACGCGCTCGGGCGGGTGATCAAGCAGGTCATCCCCAAGCGGCCCAAGGCGGGAGATCCGATCCCCAAGGGGGATGAGGTGGAGTACGCCTATGACGCATTTGGATCGCTCGTCCGCGCGAAGAACAGCGCGGCCGAGGTCACGTATCAGCGCGACGCGCTCGGGCGGGTGATCGAAGAGCGCGTGAACGGCGTCTCGATCGAGAGTCGTTATGACGGGGCCGGCAACCGCGTCTACCGGCGGACGAGCCGCGGGCACGAGACACGGTATGACGTGGATGGGAACGGCGAGCTCTTGGGCCTCGTCTTTGGCCACGATCCTCGCTGGCGGGATTTCTCGCCGGAGGCGCTCGAGAAGGGCGGTCCGGTGCGGGCGCCGTGGGAGGCGCGGTGGAAGCGGGACGCCTCGGGGGGCGAGGTCGAGCGCGCGTTGCCCGGCGAGGTGGTGAGTCGCTGGCAGCGTGACACCTCGGGGCGGCCGCTCATGCACAGGACCGCGCGCGGCGACCAGCAGCTCATGGGGGTTGGATATCAATGGCGCTCGCGCGATCAGATCGCGGCGCTGATTGACACCCAGCGCGGACCGACGTGGTTTGAGCACGACGCGCGGTCCTACCTCGTCGCGGCGAGGCGCGCGGACGGGAGCGTGCAGTATCGAGCGCCGGACGCGGCCGGCAACGTGTATAAGAGCGCGGACCGAGGAGATCGGGTGTACGGGCCGGGCGGCGCGCTCCAAAGCGCGAACGGCGCAACATACGTCCACGACGAGGATGGCCAGCTCATCGAGAAGGTGAGCGCCAAAGGCGAGCGCTGGAGGTACGTTTGGGATCACACGGGCCAGCTCGAAGAGGTGACGCGGCCCGATGGGAAGAAGGTGGCGTTCGCGTACGACGCGCTCGGGCGCCGCGTACAAAAGACGTTCAACGGGCGGACCACTGTTTATGTGTGGGACGGCAACGATCTGGTCCATGAAGAGGCGGAAGGGGCCCCGCTCGTCACCTGGGAGATGGAGCCCGGGATGTTCGCGCCCATCGCCAAGGTCGAAGGGGACAAACGTTATGGCATCGTAACAGACCATCTCGGCACGCCCACCGTGATGTTCGACGAGGCAGGGGAGATCGCGTGGAGAGCGCAGCTCGACCTCTACGGCGTCGCGCGCACCGACGTGATGAAGGCCCATTGCCCGTGGCGGTGGCCCGGCCAATACGAGGACGAGGAGACCGGCCTTTATTACAACAGGTTCCGGTATTACGACCCCGATGCGGGGCGGTACATCAGCCAAGATCCGATTGGGCTCCTCGGGGGGCTCGCACCATTTCACTACGTTCGAGACCCCAATTCCATAATCGACCCTCTCGGGTTAGCTGGGCTCCAAGGGGCCCTGAAGCCCATCGCAAAGCACCTCGCGCGCATCACGGGGGGCACCGTGTGCGGCGAGGTCGCGGATCACCAGGAGAACGTGACGCGAGGAACGTACAAGCACTGGGCCGACGAGATGGAGACTTTCATCCAGAATTTCGGGAAAGAGATGAAAGGAAAATCGGAGAAACAGATCGCCGCGGCCCTCAAGAAACAAGGCGTAACAGAAGAGATGATCAGGGAGCTGGGGGAAGCGACGGAGAGGGCAAACCGTGTCCTTGGTGAGCAGGGGATCGAGAAGCTCATTCCGCGCTTTCTCCCTTGAAAGTGTCAAGAATGGAATCGTTGATCGCGCTGGTGACGAAGGAGGTTGACGGGCTCATCAAAGCCTCTGTCAACCTCGACACACGGATCCGTGGGAGCATCCCTGGAGAGGAGTTGCTCATCGCGTGGCACGTGGGCGAAGTGCTCTACGACCTCCGATCGAGCGAGCTTCGCTTGGCGCAGCTGACCTCTTGTAGAGATCGCGCCGCAGCTATCGAGGCGTTCCGAGAACATTGCGCGGATGTTTTAGACTACATCGTGCCACATTGGCCTCTCCACATCCGTCCTCTTCGCGATCAGGTGACCACCCACTGGCGTCCGAGCCAAACCCACGCTGACAGGAGGCTTGGCGCGACATCTACCACGGATGGCCTCAACGCTCTCCTCGATGCATTTCATTTGTTTAAAACGTGGATCGAGCGCGAGGATGTTCAGAACGGAGCGTCTATGTGCGACCCCATTCAGGAATTTTTGCTCGATGTCCGGAGCATTCATGAGCTCCTCTCATCCGCTCTTCCTTTGGGCGACACGAAAGAGCTGGCTCGCGACTTGCTCACATTTTGTGCTGACACGGAGATGATGCTCGAACGCTGGACCACTGGGGCCTCCAACCTTCGAACCTGGTTGAAGACAGAGACTCGAGACTCCGATGATGACGTGGACGAAGAGGGAGGGGATTGAGAATGACCACCACCGATTTCACTTTTGCCTTCGACGGAGCTGATGCGCCGGGCGGGCCCTTCGCTCATCTCCAGGTGGTCCGGTTCCATGGCCGAGAGGCCATCTCGGGCCTCTATCGTTATGAGATCACCTTGCTCGCCAAGGCCCCCGCGCCCGAGCCGGACCCGCACGACCTCATCGGCGCGAGCGCCACGCTGCGCATCGCCACGCTCTCGGCGCCCGCGTACAAGCTCGTTCATGGCATCATCGTCGAGGCCGAAGAGGTGAGCCCGGTCCCCGATGGCATGCTCTACCGGGTCGTCCTCATGCCCCCGTTGGCCCGCGCCGGGCACAGGACACGTTGCCGGATCTTCTTAGAGAAGACCACGCGCGAGATCATTGACGCGGTGCTCACCGGCGACCCCAACCTCTCACGCGACGACGGCGCCAAACCCGAAGAGGACGACGGCGCGACGACGAGCTTCTCCCCCGCCAAAGAGTGCTTTGCATGGCGGCTCGCCGACGCCTCCCGCGTGGACGACCCCGCCGCGCGGCTTTATTGCGTCCAATACAACGAGAGCGACCTCGCGTTCGTCTCCCGCCTCCTCGAGGACGAGGGCATCAGCTACCACTTCGAGAACGGCAAAGACCTCTCTATCCTCGTCCTCTCCGACACCGACCAAGGCAAGGCCAAGCTCGACCCGTTCGACGCCCTCGGCGCCGACATCGAGCATCGCTCGATCCGCGCGTTCAAGCTCGGCGCACGCCTGCGCGAGAAGATGGTCCGCCTCCGCGACTACGATTGGCGCAAACCCGCGCTCGACATGACCGCCGAGGCCAAAGACGACAAAGACGATCTCTTTGCGTACAACTTCCCCGGCGGCTACCCGTTCGACGCGCCCCAAAAAGGAGATCCGCTCGCCAAGCTCCGCCTCGACCGCTACCACGTCGAGGCCGAATACGCCGTGGGCGAAGGGGCTTGTCGCGTGCTCTCCGCGGGCTCGGTGCTCCTGCTCGAGCACACCAAGGCGCGTTACGACGGCGAATATCTGGTCACCAAGCTGGAGCTCCGCGGCGAGCAACACGGGGTCACCGGCGGGCACTCCGCCGCGCTGAGCCACGAGCCCTTCGCTTGCTCCTTCGAGTGCGTGCGGCGCGGCAAAGCGGGCTCCGTCGAGGAGTCCCGCTTTCGCCCGGAGCGGCGCACGAACAAGCCCCGTATCGTGGGCTCCCAAACCGCGTTCGTCACCGCTGAGCCGAGCACCAAAGGCGCCGAGATCCACGTGGGCGGGCCCCAAGGCGCCGAGATCGGGTGCGTGCGGCTCAAGTTCCATTGGGACCTCGACGAAGACCGTTTGGCCAAAGAGCCGAGCTCGTGTTGGGTCCGCGTGAGCCAAGTGTTCGCGGGCGTCGGCGAAGGTGGGGTGTGGCACCCGCGCGTCGGCGTCGAGGTGATCGTCGAGCACCTGGACGGCGACCCCGACAGGCCCCTCGTCACGGGCCGCGTCTACAACGGGGCCAATCGGCCGCCCGCGCCCGCGTCGGGCGCCGCGACCGTGAGCATCTTCAAGTCCTTCGCGAGCCCGGGCAAAGGCGTCCACAACGAGTTTGGCTTCGACGACACCGCGGGCAAAGAGCAGGTCAAGATGCACGCGGGCAAAGACTGGAACAGCACCGTGGGCAACGACCGCTCCGAGAGCGTCACCAACAACTCGACGTCGAGCGTGGGCGTCGACAGGAGCGAGTCGACGGGGGGCGACCGCTCCACCACCGTGACGGGCAACAACACCGAAGGCGTGGACGGCGACGAGTCGGTGTCGGTCAAAGGCGATCAGACCATCGCGGTGGACGGGAACCAGAGCACCACCGTGGGCGTGGATCAGAGCCTCGACGTCGGCGCGAACCGCACCATCTCGGTGGGCGCCGATCAGAGCGTCACGATCAGCGCCAACCACACGGTCTCGGTGAGCGCCAATCAAGACGTCTCGGTGAGCGCGGACGAGAGCCTCAGCGTAGGTGGCAATCGCTCCGTCACCGTCACGGGCAATCGCACCGAAGCCGTGAGCGGGAACGCCGAACAAAGCATCTCCGGCAACAAGACCATCTCGGTGTCGGGCAACAGCGATGAGAGCGTATCGGGCAACCGTTCGGTCACGGTCTCCGGCACGTTGACCCACACGATCTCGGGCGCCGTCACGCTCAACGGGTCCGCGAGCATCACCCAAACCGCAGGCGCGGACGTAGCCATCAGCGCAGGGGCCAAAGCAGGTGTGCAAGCCGGCGCCGACCTCAACCTGGTGGCCGCGGCCAAAGCCCTGCTCCAAGGCGCGAACGTCGAGGTCAACGCGAGCGGCGAGATCATCCTCGGCGCCGGCGGCAGCGCGATCAAGATCAGCGGCGCGGGCGTCGAGATCACGGGCGGCGCCATCAAGCTCGCGGGCGGGACCGTCGACGTGACGGGCGGCATGGTCAAGATCAACTGAGGCGCTCGGGCAAACCATGGATCCCATCACCCGCGCATCCAAGGCTTTCTTGACCGAGATGGAGGCCTTTTGGAGAGCCAATGACCGCCGCGTGCTGCCGATGATCGCGGGCGCCTCGGAGCGCTCCGATCTGGCAAAGACATTGAAGCTCCACGAGCTCGATCCCAAGAACCGAAGGCCGCTCTTTTTGTACGAGGCGCCTTTTGTCGGGACCAACGCTTATTTTCACGGCCTCGCTGACATGATCGAAGAGGGGGTCAACCTCATCATCCAAGGCGCGGCCGAAGAGGGCGTCACCCTCGGGCCCTTCCTCGCGCCCGTCACCTCCAAGGACAAAGCGTTGGAGCGCGCGGTGCTCTGCATGGATCGCGCGGCATCGGTCTTGGGCGCAAAGCTCGATGGGATCACCGTCGCGCTCGTCCCGGCCCAAATCGAGGACGCAAAAGGGCTCCGGGAGAGCGTCGCCGCGCTCCGCCAAACGCGGCTCCCTGCAGGCGTGAGGCTCGCTGTGTGGAGCCCGCCCAAGGGGCCTTTGGAGGAGGTCTTGGGCGCCGAAGGGGCGCGCTTCACCGTCGATCAGGACGCGCTCGTAGACTACCTCAAACAGCTCGGCGCCTCAGGCAGCGAGGGGCCCAAAGGCTCGCCGCCGCCGGAGCTCACCCCCGAGGCGCAGCGCGATTTCGAGGCGAAGACCGGCCGCAAGCTGCCGAGCCCCGACGCCGCGCTCGCGCTCCGCGCGCTCCTCCTCGACGCGGCGCAGCTCTCGGCGCGCGGCAAACACGCGGACGCCGCGGTCTCGTACAGGAAGGCCAGGCAGCTTTGCCAAACCAAAGGGCTCGTGCTCGAAGAGGCGATGATCCTCATCGCGATCGGGGGCGCGTGCCTGGCGCTCGGTGTCGCCGATCTCGCGCTCGAGAGCTACCACCGCGCCGCCGATCTCGCTCGATCCAAAGAGGCTTTTCAGGTGGTCTGTCAAGCGTGCCTCGGCATCGGCGCGATCCACCTGCGGAGGGGTCACCACGAGCCGGCGGCGCTCGCGTACCGCACCGCCGCCGCCGCGGCGAAGCAGGCCGAGGCGAGCGTCCTCGTCATCGAGGCGCTCCGAATGGAGGGGACGTGCCTCGTCCTGCTCGGCTCGAAACATCACGCGGCCAAGGTCTTTCAAGAGGCCGTCGACGAGGGCGGAGGGCTCTCGCCCGCGGAGCGCAAAGCCACCTCGTTCCCCTACGCGTGCAAAGCGCTCATTGACCTCCTGCGCAGCCTCGGCCTCCGCGAGCAAGCCGATCACGTGGAGAAGCTCGCGAATAGCCCCGACGCGCCGGTGCGCGTCGTTGTCTCGAACCCCTCGCCCCGAAAGGAGGAGGGCTCCGCTACGGCATCACCCGATCATCGAAGGGAGGAGAGCCCGTCCGTCGCATCACCGGATCGCCGGGATGAGATGCCGAGTGACGCGCCTGTCAGCGAATCGGAGCCGCGCGAGGAGGAGATCGAGACCACGAAGCTTCCGCAATGGGGCGACGCGCCTTTGGGCGAGCCTGGGCCGCGCGCGGGAGAGACCATGGAGCTCCCCATCGTCGATATTTCGGAGACGACCCTCGATCAACCTTTTCTCCGCGCAAGGCCTGTTTTGCCGTTCCGGCCATCGTTCGAGGAGCCGGAGGTGGTGACCGCGGACCTCGCGATGAACGCCGCGCCGATTGGCTTGACGCTCGAACAATATGCCTCTCTCTCCGCCGAGCTCGCCACGTTCCCAGAGGCGACGGCCCAGATCCTCGCGCGTTATGGGATTCACTCGGTTCGTGAGCGAACGTTATGGGAGCAGCCTTGGATCCAAAAGATCCGTGATAACGCCGAGGAGCGGAGGGCGTGGGAGATGTTCTACGAGCGCTACCGCGCGTATTGGGCACATCTCGCGGCCCGCGGCGGAGGCTGAGCGCCTCTACGCGATCTCACTGCGACGCATCCCGCTCATAACGGCGCAAGTCCGAGGCACGCGCGGTCGCCTTTTTTACGAGAAAGACGACGTGGATCAGGGTGGTCAACGCCATCGCGATCAGCGCCGCTCGGATCATCGAGATGGCTTTGAAGCGGGGCCACCGCTCGGAGACACGATAAATGCCCTCGATGGCAGAGACGCAGGCGAACGGGGTGAGCGCGACCAGATAACGAGGCAGCCCGAGCGCACCTCTTCCAAGGTAGCTCACGAGCAAGAACACGAGCACACCAAGAGGGATGAGCCACCCACGCCGAAACGCCCGCCGCACTCCAAACGGCACGAGCACGATCAATGGGCCCATCGCCGCGGCGGGCAGGATCACAGGGAGCCACAAGGCATCGAGGATGGGAGGAAAGCCGACGACCCCGCGCACACCACCGGCAAAGTCTCGGGTTCGGCGCAGGAATAACAGCCACTCTCCATCAGCTCGGCGATGAAGGAGGATCCAGCCGAGGATCGCCAAGAGAGGGAGAACGATGGTCCAGAGGCGCAAAGGCACCTTCCGCCAAAGGAGCTTGCAAACCACGAGCGCGACGACAGCCCCCCACGCCTCGTACCGCACGAGGCAGGCAGAGGCGAGGAGAGCGCCGGCGA
>CAYTJL010000312.1:0-10063 GCA_964437785.1 uncultured Polyangiaceae bacterium | reverse complement strand
AGCTCGCGGTAGCCCTTCGCGGTGAGGTGCACGCCGTCTTTGCCCGCGCGCGGAGGCTTGTCCGATCGCCACGTGAGGATGCCGCCCTTGCCGCCCATCACGTCGTACGTGTCCCAGAACCAGCAGCGCGACGCCTTCGCCGCTTCGCGCAGCACGTCGCGCACGAGCGGCGATCGCTCCATCGTGTCGGCGCGCTCGGTCGGCGCGAGCACGACGCAGTCGCACGCGGGCGAGGCCTTGCGGATGCGCGTGAGCACGCGCGCGAGCTTGTCTTTGTAGGGCTCCGGCTTGATCACGAGGTCGCTCGACTCGTTCGTGCCGTACTCCAGGATCACGAGCGACGGAGGCCTGCGCGAGAGCTCCGCGATCCACGTGGCCTCGTCCCACGCGAGCGGCGTCCCGAGCCTCGCGCCGTTGACGCCGAGCGCGTCGAGCACCACGCCCGGCTGCGCCTTGGGATCCGTCTCGAAGATCGCGCCGCACACCTCGGGCGATCCGCTCGTAGGGACGACGGTGAGCGTGGGCGTCGCGCCCGCGGCGGTGAGCGACGTGTGGACGAGCTTGCTCACCGCGCCCTTGCCCGTCACGACCGTGTCGCGCTCGCCCGTGAGCTTGATGGTGATCTCGTCGGCCTCGGCGCCGGGCTTCATGCACACGTCGACGAGGAGCTTCGGCGGGAGCGACGCGTCCGTCACCACGAGCGACGCGCGCGGGCTCTGCTCTTGGCCGACGAAGAGCATGCCGCCGAGCCCGAAGACGCCGTCGCCGATCTTGGTCATCGACGACGCGCCCTTCGGGTGCATGCGCCACTTGCCGCCGATCTCGATGCGGATCGCCTCGTGCCGGTACGCTTTGTAGCCGAGATGGACGAAGCCAGGACCCGCATTTCCAAAGCGTTTTTGGAGCACCTCGCGCAGCGCGCCGCTCCACATGTCCGCGGCGCCGTGCGAGTCGCCGAGCCACGCGACGCGCACGTGCTCGCTCCGCTGTTTGTTCGCGAGCCCGCGCAGCGCCGCGAAGAAGTTCGGCAGCTCGCGGCCCAGCTCACGCGCGATCGGCCCCGCGGGGACGATCGGAGCAGGCGGATCTACGCTCGCGATCGCGCTCGGGATCGCGGGCGCGACGCTCGACGTCGCGACGGGCGGGGGCGCGGGCGCGGAGGGCGCGGCGGATCCATCGAGCGGCGCGTCGGCCCTGCGCTGCGCGGTGCCACACGTGACCATGACGACCAGCGCGCCCAGCGTGACGAAGAGCGCGGCGTACCTCGACGCAGGGCTCTTCGCGCCGATCTCGACGGGCGCGTCTCGTCCTTGGGGTTCGGGATCAGAGGAGCGGATCGTCGGCCTCCGGCTCGGGCCCGGCGCCGGCGACGAAGCGCTCCTCGCGGCGAGCCCGGATGTGATCCTGCACGATCCGCACGAGCGACGCCACGTACTGATCGAAGGGCGGGCACGTGACCCCGAGCGGCGCGAGGAGCTGATCGGCGAGGCGCGCGTCGTAGCGCACGCGCGTCGCGAGCTGCTCCACGAACGATCGCGGGCTCTTCACGAACCGCTCGATGCCCGGCGCGCGCAGCACCGCCTTCGCGATGCGCGACGGCACGACGCTTTTGTCGGAGCGATCGGCGGCCGCGCGCGCCACGAGATCGAGCGTCGCGCGCGCCGAGAGCGGGTTGGGATCGACGAGATGAAAGGTGCGACCGAGCGCGGCCGGGTGCCGCGCGAGGATGCGCGCGGCCTTGGCGACGAAGCTCATCGGCACGAGGTGCAGCGGCACGTCCCCGCGGCTCGGGAGCGGGATGGCCAAATCGGCGGGCGCGGCGAGCACGAAGAGCACGAGCAGGTGAAGGCCGTCGAGCAGATCGTCGTCGTCGAGCGCGTCGGTGACGACCATCGACGGGCGCAGCACCGTGATCGGCAACCGCTGCATCCCACGGCGCGCCAGCACCTCGGCGCGCATCCGCATCTCCTCGACGTCGCTGCGGAACGACTGCCCTCGTTCGAGCTCGTCCTCGTAGACGACGCCGGTCCGATCGCCCGACACGTGCGCCGTCGAGTGGAAGACCAGCCGCGTGAGCTCGGTCATCGACCGCGCGACCTCGATGATCTCCGCCGCAGAGATGAGGTTCTCGTGCCGCGTCCTCTTCTTGTCCGCGCCGAGATCCGCGAGGTGATGGGCGTGGTGAATGACGTCCACCTCGCGGCCGAGCGCGCGCAGCTCCGCGCCCGAGAGGCCGAGATCCATGGCGCACGCGCCGCCGTCGAGGAGCGCGACGCGCTCGCGCTGATCGCCCGGCAGCGCCCCGACGAACGAGGCCGCGCGCGCGGCGTCACGCGCGGCGATCGGCGCGTACAGGAAGGTCTTCGGCTCCTCGGCGAGGATCTCGATCGCGAGCCGCCGCCCGTAGCTCGACGGCAGCCCCGTGAGGAGGACGACCTCTTCGAAGCCGGGACGAGGCATGAGGCCGGGAGCTTACACCCCCGGCGAGCCGCGATACCATGCGCGCGTGAGACACCTCGTTTGCTCGTCGCTCTTCGCGATCGCGATCGCCGCGTGCGGCCCCTTGCCGGGCGAGCCCGCAGAGCCCCCGCCGAGGCCCGTAGCCACGTTGCCGGGGCCGAGCGGGCAAGCGCTCGCGCCGCCCGCGGACGAGCCCACCGCGCTGCCCGGCGTGCCGATCGACGCGCTCAACCTGCGCGAGCGACGCGCGTGGTGGAAGCTCGTCTCGCAGCTCTACGCGCCGTGCCCGGGCGAGGCCGTCTCGATCCGCCAGTGCGTGGCCGAGGCGCGATCGTGCGCGACGTGCAAGCCGGCGGCGGAGCTGCTCGCAGCGAAGATCCACGAGGGCGCGTCGATGGAACAAGCGCAGACCGTGTACGCGCGGCGCTTCGGCCCGTCCGACCTCGTCATGCCCGCGGTCGCCGGATCGCCCTCGCACGGGCCCTCGGACGCGCCGGTCACGGTGATGGTGTGGTCCGACTTCGAGTGCCCGCACTGCAAGATGACGATGCCGATCCTCGATCGCCTCGTGGAGAAGTTCGCGGGCAAGGTGAGGCTCGTGCACAAGTTCTATCCGCTCTCGCAGCACCCCAACGCGAAGGACGCCGCGCGCGCGGCGATCGCCGCGCAGAAGCAGGGCAAATATTGGGAGATGGAGCGCGTGCTCTTCGAGAACCAACACGCGCTCTCCCCACAAGAGGTCGACGGGTACGCCGCGCAGCTCAAGCTCGACATGAAGCGCTACAAGCGCGACATGAACGACGCGTCGACGATGGCGATCATCGATCGCGATCACGAGGACGCCGAGCGCACGGGCCTCACGGGCACGCCGCACATCCTCATCAACGGTCGGATCTTCGAGCTCGGGCTCTTCCACGTCGATCGCGATCTGGAGGCTTGGATCGCGCTCGACATCGCGCTCGCTTCGAACGGCAAATAGCGCGTCCTCGCGCACGGAGTGCGACCCGTTCGAGCGGACCGCGCCGCGTTTCGCGAGGAACAGAAGCTGCTTCGCGAGGAACGAAAGCTGCTCTTCATCGGGGCAGCGCCATGACGATCCGCAGCCTCACCCCCGCCGAGCTGCGCGCGACATGTGACCCCGCGCGCCTGCCCTTCACCACCACCGCGGAGCTCGATCCGCTCACCGAATGGCTCGGCCAAGCGCGCGCCTCCGAGGCGGTGCGCTTCGGCGTGGGCATGCGCCACGAGGGCTACAACCTCTTCGCCATGGGCCCGACGGACGCGGGCAAGCACACGGCCGTGCGCGCGATCATCGAGGCGCGCGCGGCCCAAGAGGAGGCGCCCGACGACGCGCTCTACGTGAACAACTTCGACAAGCCGGACGCGCCCAAGGTGCTCCTCCTGCCCGCGGGCCGAGGGCGCGCGTTCGTCGACGACATGAAGCGCCTCGTCGAGCAGCTCCGATCGCTCATCCCGAGCGCGCTCGAGTCCGACGAATTCCGGGTGCGACGACAGGCGATCGAGGACGAGCTCAAGGCGCGGCACGAGTCGACCGCGGCCGAGTTCCGCCGCCACGCGGAGGAGAAGAACCTCGCGCTCGCGCAGACGCCCTCGGGCTTCGCGCTCGTGCCGATGAAGGGCGGCGAGATGGTGCGGCCCGACGCGTTCACCAAGCTGCCGGACGAGGAGCGTAAGCGCTACGAGAGCGCGATGGAGGAGGTCGGGCAGGAGCTTCGCGACGATCTGGAGCGGCTGCCGAGGCTCTTCGAGGAGCTCCGCAGGCGCATCAAAGAGCTCGTGCGCGAGACGTTGGCCGTGACCATCGGGCACCCGATCGGCGAGCTCACGAAGAAGTACGCCGAGTGGCCGCTCGTGCTCGCGCACCTCGCGGCGATCCAGAAGGACGTGCTCGACAACGCGGGCGACTTCATCCCGTCGGCCGAAGACGCGCACAAGGTGATGGAGCTCGGGTCGTCGCGGACCTCGCCGTTCCGGCGCTACGAGGTGAACCTGCTCGTCGACAACGCCGAGACCAAGGGCTCGCCCGTGATCTACGAGGATCGCCCCACGTACGACAACCTCGTCGGGCGCGTGGAGCACATCGCGCAGCTCGGCGCGCTCGTCACCGACTTCACGCTCATCAAGGCGGGCACGCTCCACCGGGCCAACGGCGGTTACCTCCTGCTCGACGCGCGCAACCTGCTGCTCACGCCCTATGCGTGGGACGGGCTCAAGCGCGCGCTCTCGGCGAAGCAGATCCGCGTCGAGCCGCTCGGTCAAGCGCTCGGGATTTCGAGCGCCGTGTCGCTCGTGCCCGAGCCCGTGCCGCTCCACGTGAAGGTGGTCCTGCTCGGCGAACGAAGGCTCTTCTACTTGTTGGAGGAGCTCGACCCGGAGCTGCGCTCGCTCTTCAAGGTGACGGTCGACATCGAGGACACGATCGCGCGCACGGCCGAAAATGAGCAGTATTTCGCGCGCCTCATCGCGGCGATGGCGAAGGACGAGCGGCTCCTCCCGTTCGATCGCGGCGCGGTCGCGGCGGTGATCGAGCGGAGCGCGCGGCTCGCCGAGGACGCGACCCAGCTCTCGACGCACATGGGACAGCTCGGCGAGCTGCTCCGCGAGTCCGATCATTGGGCGAACGAGCGCGGCGCGAAGGCGGTGTCCGCCGAGGACGTGGATCACGCGCTCTCGGCCGAGGATCGCAGGGCCGGCCGGCTGCGCGAGCGCGTGCTCGATCAGATCCGCGAGGGGACCTTGCTCATCGAGACGAGCGGCAGCGCCGTGGGGCAGGTCAACGGTCTCTCGGTGCTCCAGATCGGGCGCCACGCGTTCGGGAGGCCGGGGCGCATCACGGCGCGCGTGCGGCTCGGGCGCGGCGAGGTCGTCGACATCGAGCGCGAGGTCGAGCTCGGCGGCCCGATCCACTCGAAGGGCGTCCTGATCCTCGCGGGCTTCCTCGGCGCGCGCTACGCGTGCGAGCACCCGCTCTCGCTCTCGGCGACCCTCGTCTTCGAGCAGTCGTACGGCATGATCGAGGGCGACAGCGCGTCGAGCGCCGAGCTCTACGCGCTGCTCTCCGCGCTCTCGGGCGCGGCCATCCGTCAATCCTACGCGGTGACCGGATCGATCAACCAGCACGGCGACGTGCAGCCCATCGGCGGCGTGAACGAGAAGATCGAGGGCTTCTTCGACGTGTGCGTGGCGCGCGGCCTCACCGGCGATCAAGGCGTGGTGATCCCGTCGGCGAACCTGCGGCACCTGATGTTGCGGAGGGACGTTGTCGACGCGGTCCGCGAAGGGAAATTCAGCGTCTACGCGGTGGACACGGTCGACGACGGCATCGAGCTGCTCACCGATTTGCCCGCGGGCAGGCGCGCGGACGGCGACGCCTCGCCCTTCGCCGAGGGCAGCGTCAACCGCCGCGTCGAGGACAAGCTGATCGCGCTCGCGCGCCTCCGCGAGCGCTACGCCGAGCCGCCGAGGCCGATCAAAGACGAGCGTCCGATGAGCGCGTCCGCGACCGCGTGACGCGCCTCACTCCTGCGCGAGCTTGCGGCGGACGTAGAGGTAGAGCGCGTCGCGCAGGTTCGCCTTCATGAGCTTGTCGCGCGCGGCGTCGCGCCCGTTCGTGTCGCCGAGCTTGTCGAGCACGGTGATGAGCTCGAGCTGGCAGACGACGTCGTCGCTCAAGCACCGCGCGAGCTCGGCGGCGGCCGTCTTTTTGTCGCCGGAGGCGAAGGCGGCGAGGCCCTTGGCGAACGCCGCTTTGGACGCGACGTCGGGCTCGTTCGGCGCGCGGCTCGCCTCGTCCGCGAGGAGCGCGGCGGTCTTTTGGACGGCGTCGCCCTTGCCGATCCTCGCCTCCGCGAGCGCGCGCCACATGAGCGCGGCCCTGCGGACGCGGTTCGCTTGACGGCCTTGGAGCTCCTTCTTCTCCGAGCGCTTCTTGGCCTCGTCGAGGTCCTTGAGCGCCGCGTCGGGCTTGCCCGCTTCGAGCTGCACGACGGCGCGATAGATCGGCGCGAACGCGTGCGGCTCGTCGACCTTGCTCTCGGCCGCCTCGCGCTCGAACGCGTCGATGCGCTTGCCGATGTCCTTCTCGCCGAGGCTCGCCCACAAGATGAGGTCGTCGACCTCCAGCTTGTCCACGGGCCGCGGGCCGAGGTCGCGCGCCTTGCCGAACGCCTCCCGCGCGCCCTTCGTGTCGCCGCGGAAGAAGCGGGCCTGCGCGACGCCGACCCACGCGAACGAGAACTTCATCTCGGCGGCCTTGGTGAAGGTCTTCTCGGCGTCGTCGAGCTTGCCCGCGGCGAGGAGCGCCTCGCCGAGCGAGTCGAGCGCGTTGGGCTCGTCGGGCTTGAGCTCGGCGTAGCGCTTGAACGTGGCGATCGCGCTCTCGACCTTGCGCTGCTCCAGGTAGAGGTAGCCGAGCGTGTTGTACACGGCGTACGACGCGGGCCCGAACGCGGCGGCGCGCTTCAGCGCCTCGGTCGCCTCGTCGTAGCTCCGCATCGTGAGCAGGCGGCGTCCCAAATCGAGCTGCGCGTGCCAATCAAAGGGCGCGATCTCGGCGACCCTGCGCGCGAGCTTGAGCGCCTTCTCCGAGTCGCCGGCGCTCACGGCGGAGAGCTCCTCGATGATGAGCCGCTCCACCTCGGGCACCGTCGGCGCGAGCGATCGCGCGGTCGCGAGGCTCTTCTCGCCGTCGGCGCCCGCCGCGTAGTAGCCGAGGTACGCGTGCGCGAGCGCGAACTTCGCGTCGAGCGCGACGGCCTTCTGGAGCCACACGAGCGCCTCGGCCTCGTGCGCGTTGTCCGCCAGATCGCGCCCCTTCATGAACGCAAGGATCGCCTCTTTGGAGCTCGACGTGACCGAGCTCTGCGGCGCGATGGGAGCAGCGCTCGCGCTCGACGCCACGCTCGCGCTCGACACCGGCGCAGGCTTTTGTTCTTCGGTACATGCGGTCGTCAACACGACCAACGCGAGCGCGTGAGCTCTCATGACGATGGGCCCCTCCCGGGGAGGTTATCGGAGACGGTCTCCGAGATGGTATCGCGAAGTGCCCCTAATCAGGCTTGTCGTCGCGCGCTGGGCGCGAGGGCAAGACGGGCGGAGGGCGCGGCGAGCCCGCGACCTTGCTCGCGCCGAGCAGCATGACCCGCGCGCCTCCGGCCTCGACGCGCAGCTCGAAGCCGCCGAGCTTGGCCGCCGCGCGAACGACGTCGAGCTCACGCGGGAGCTCGGGCCAGAGCGTGATCGCGACGTCGATGGACGCGGCGGTCGGGCTCGCTTGCTTCGGGCGCGGGTCACGCCGCGCGGACGGCGACGTGGAGCGCGACGACGACGACGGCGACGGCGGCGGGGCGGCGCGGATGTTGAGGAGCAGCGCGCCCCCTGCGTCGTACCCCGCGGTGATCGCGAGGGCGCTCCTCGCCGACGTAGATCGCGGCTCTGCGCCCGCGGGTCGCGCGATCACCGCGCGCGCGGTGATCGCCACCGCGCGATCGAGCAGCCCCAAGAAGAGCTGCGGATCGATCTCCATGGGCAGGTGGCTCGGCGCATCGACGTGCGCCGTGATCGTCGGGAAGCGATGCTTCGGCGCCTTGGCCGGGGCCTTGTCGTTGGGGGCGACCTCGACCTGCTTGGGCCTGCGCTCCGAGAGCGCCTCGCGCAGATCGATCCACGTGACCTGCGGCGTCGCCGCCGAGACGAGCACGCCCGCGAGGTGAACGAAGGCCGCGGTCTCGGCCGCGACGTCTTTGACGATGGCCTCGATGGCGAGGCGCTCGCGCGCGTCGACCGGAAAATCGCCGCGCCCGCTCAGCGCGCCTTCGACCTCGTGGAGGCGGATGAGCGTGTGCTCGACGAGCTCTTCGAACGCGGCGTGCGCGCTGTCTTCGGGGAGGCGCGCGGCGAGCGCGGCGCTGAGGGCGGAGATAGCGTCGCAGAGCGGCGCGATGCCGCGCGCGACCTCGGGGATGCTGTCGGCGAGCACACGCGGGCCGACGCGGCGTGAGGCGAGCGCCTGCGCGAAGTGATCGAGCGCGGCGGCGCCGTCACGCACGTCCCCGAGCGTGACCTTGAGCTCCCCCGTATTGCTCAAGGTGTGGGGGAGACCTCGTAGCCCGCGAAGAAGTAGCCGATCTCGCGGGCCGCGGTGGTGGTTTTGTCCGAGCCGTGGACCGCGTTCTCGCCGACGTTGGCGCCGTACAGCGCGCGGATGGTGCCGTGCGCGGCCTTGGCCGGATCCGTCGCGCCGATCACCTCGCGGTACTTGGCGACCGCGTCCTCGCGCTCGAGCGCCATCACGAGGATGGGGCCGCGCGACATGAAGGTGACGAGCTCGTCGAAGAAGCCGCGGCCCTTGTGCTCGGCGTAGAAGCCTTCGGCCTGCGCGCGCGTGAGATGCAGCCGCTTCATCGCGCGAACGACGAAGCCTTCCTCTTCGAGTCGCGCGAGGATCGCACCTGCTTTGTGCTTCTCCATCGCGTCGGGTTTGATGATCGAGAGCGTCCGTTCGAGTGCCATGATGCGCGCGTCGTAGGCGAAATCTTCTTCGTCTGCAACGCTCGTTTGGCCCGGTTCAGGGCTTTTGTTCGGCTTGTTTCACTTCCTCCACGTCCTTTGCTTCTTCTGCACGCGCGCGGAGCTCGTCGAGCAGCGCGTCGGCCCTGACGGGCGTCATCCCGTCGTGCAGCTCGCGCCCGACGCGGAGGGCCGGGCCGGATTGACAGAGGCCCAAGCACATCACCTCGCGGAGCATGAAGCGTTTGTCGGGCGTGGGCTCGTTCGCGGCGACGCCGAGGCGCTCGCGGAGGTGCTGCATGATCGCGCCGCCCCCGCGCCGCGCGCAGTTGATGTTGTGACAGACCTCGAGGACGAAGCGCGCGGGCGGCGGCGTGCGGGGCAGCGAGAAGAACGAGGCGATGTTCTCGGCGTCCTCGATCGCGACGGCTGCGCGGCGCGCGACCTCAGCGAGGGCCTCGTCCGAGACGAAGCCGTACGTGCGCTCGATCACGCGGAGGAGCGGGACGAGCGCGGCGCTCTCTTCGCCTTCGTGCTCGTCGAAGATGGTTTGGAGGGCGCGCTCGGCGGCGGGGGAGAACAACATAGCGTGGCTCTTCTTCGGCGTTCTCTCCGCTTTTGGCGCGCTCGGGCCCCGTCTTTTGGATTTTTAACGCAAAGGCGCAAAGACGCAAAGAGAAGGGGAGGGGGTGGGGCCTCTGTTCAGGCGCAAGACGCGGCGATAGTCTCGACCGTGGACGAAGCGCGCACAAGAGGTGCGCTTGGCTCGCGGTGAAGCGCACCTCTTGTGTGCGCTCGCGTGGATGGCTTGATTCTGTGCTTTTTCGGAGGAGGACACATGAGGTTCTGGCACTACGGCATCGCGCTGACGTTGGCGAGCTCGGTCGGATGGACGGTGAGCTGCGCGGCCGGCAATCCCACGCAGACCACGAGCACCTCGTCCGGGTCGGGCGGGGCTGGAGGCGGCGTCATCTCGGGATCGACGTCGAGCTCGGGGGCCGGCGGGTTCATGGGGTGCACCAAGTTCTCGGCCGAGGCCAAGCAGGCGCCCGCGGCGATGCTGATGGTGCTCGAC
>CAYTJL010000311.1:0-10118 GCA_964437785.1 uncultured Polyangiaceae bacterium | reverse complement strand
GAGATGACCGCGGTCTACGAGCACAGGCCCGCGGATTGGCTCGTGAGCTTGCTCTGGACGCAAAACGTCGTCTCGTACAACGAGGGAGAGGCCGTCCCGAAGCCGAGGCGTATCGAGCACCAATACGACCCTTCGCGCGGCCTGCTCTGTCACACCTTCATCGAGAGGAACAACGCAGATCCCTCGATCCCGCAGGTGATCACCTATCATCGCGCGGAGGATGGCCAAGTCCGCGCCGTGACCCGCTCGGCCGCTGGGCTCGCGCACCGGACATCGCATCTTGAGTACGACGCAGCCGAGCGGATTTTCCCGGTGTCCGCGTGGAACGACCTTGGCCACATCACCCGCGCTTGGGTGCATCCCGCGCTCGGCGTCCCGCTCGTGGTCGAGGACCCCAACGGCGTGAAGACGACGACCACGATCGACGACATGGGCCGCCGCATCGAGGTCTCGCCGGACGGCGGCGCCAAGGTCGCATGGAGCTTTTCCATGCTTACCGAAGGTCGCTCGCGCGTTCACACGGGAAGCGCGACGGGGAGCGCTGCCGAGGTAGACCTTGATGCGTTGGGGCGGCCCGCACGTGCTCGTTACAAAGGGTTCGATGGGCAATGGATCGAAGCCGAGACCACCTATGATGTTTTGGGCCGCGTCGCGTCGCAGAGCCGGCCCGGCGTCGGTGCTCCCTCGCCTCACAAGAGCAGCTATGTCTACGATCTGCTCGGTCGCGTGGTGGACGAGATCGCGCCGGACGGCGCGACAACGACCCACACCCATAGCTTCTTTGCGATCCACACATGGGATCCCAAGCTCAACGAGACGGCGACCCTGTTCGACGTGGATGGCCGGGTCGCGGAGCGGGTGGAGCTTATCGGCCATGAAGCGCTCACCACCACGTTTGCTTATGGCGCCTTTGGCCAGCTCGACACCATCACCGATCCCAAGGGCAACGTCACGTCGATGGGCTATGACCATCTCGGGCGCCCCACGTGGATCCAGGAGCCCAACGCGGGCCTCCACGTCTCGGCGTACAGCGGCTTTGGCGAGCGTACGGCCGAGCTGCCACCCGCCGCGCTCCCCGTCAGCTACGAATACGACGCGATCGGCCGGCTCAAACAACGCACCGACGCGGATGGAGCAGCAACCTTCACGTGGGACACCGCCGCTCACGGCATCGGCAAGCTCGCGAGCACGGCGAGCGCGGACGGCGTTCAGCAGATTTACAGCTACGACGCGAAGGGGCGCCTCGCGTGGCGCATGCTCAAGACCGGCGTCGATCACTTCACCTTCGACTACCACTACGACGCCCAAGGCCGGCTCGATACGCTGCTGTATCCCGAGGCGCCCGGCCTTCCTCGCTTCTCCATCGGCCAAACCTACAACAGCGCGGGCTACCTCAAGACCGTCTTTGACGCGGCGACGCTCACCCAACACAAGCTTTGGGCGGCGGATGACGTGGGCCCGGATGGCCTCGTCCAAGCCACCTTGGGCAATGGCCTCTTGCAAGGCCGGCAATACGACGCGACGACAGGCCGCCTGAGCGCGCTCCAAGAAGGGCCGGATGTGTCGCTCGGCTACACGTACGACGCTGCCGGGCTCGTCTCCACGCGCACAGACATCAAGACGAACCGGCAGGATGGGTTCGAATACGATGCGCTCCATCGCCTCGTTCATTGGTCGCGTTCGAGCATCGTCCAGGGCCCGCCCGGCGTGCCCCCGGCCGTCTCGCCCATCCGGGACACGCAATACACCTTCGACAACCTCGGGAACCTCACCGCCGTGGTCGAGAACGGAGCGCTCACCGAGAGCCACACGTACGCGCAAAACGGCATGCCTCACGCCGTCACGAGCAACACGTTTGGCACCTACACCTACGACGCGCGGGGCCGGCAAACCAAGGCTCCGGGGCGCGATGTGACCTTCACCGAGCGTGACTTGCCGCGCACCGTCACCACGAGCGCGGGCGTCACGAGCTTCCTTTACGATGCCTCGGGGGCGCGCATCAAGAAGCAGAGCGCCACGGAGGAAGTCTTAACCTTCGGAGGGCTCTACGAGCGCAGGGTGGGCGCGACGGGGACACGTCACGTCTTTTACGTGGCCGGCGGAGAGGGGTTAGTCGCCCGGTTCGACTACGAAGAAGGGGCGCCGAGCACCGAAGCGCGTTACCTCCACACCGATGCGCTCGGCAGCGTCATCGCGGTCACAGACGCGGCCGGCGCGTTGGTCGAGCGCCTTCACTATGAGCCCTTCGGCGGCCGTCGCGATCAAGACGGCACGGCGCTCTCCTCGTTCAGCGGCGACCCGAGCCTCGGCTTCACCGGCCATGAGCACGATGACGAGCTGGGGCTCATCAACATGCGTGGTCGCATCATGGATCCGATCACGCGGCGGTTCATCACGCCCGACCCGCACGTCACCGACCCGTTCAGGAGCCAAAGCTACAACCGTTTTTCTTACGTGATCAACAGTCCAACCAATCTGACCGACCCAACCGGGTTTGATTGGTGGGCCGACTATCCCCAAGGCTGCGGCATCAACTTCTCGTGCGACAATTCCTCTTCGGGGAACGCGCCGAGCCTCGATGGATATCCGGGCGGCGTCTATCCTCCCTCCGCGGACCCAAACGCTGGAGCTTCACCCCCTAAAGGGAGCAGCGCGCCGCCGCCCGTGCAAGCCGTCGAGGACAAGCGGCCGGTGAGCTTGCCTGTTGGACCTAGGGCGCCCGGCGGATCCATCCTGGGACCAAAGCCACCTTGTCCAACGTGCCATGGGAATGCCGTGGCGCCGCTCCCGCGAGCGAAGATGGGTGACGATCCGGTCATCTGGTCTTTCGTCGCAGGTCTTCGAATGATCGGGGCCATGCTCGGCACCGACTCTGCGATGGGGCCACGGGCCGAAGCCAGGCGCGCAGCCGTCGCGGCGTTCGACGAAAATCCGCTTAGCACTCCAGAAGAGGCCAAGGCGCTGCCAACACGCGTGAACCCAACCGCTGAAGCGGTGCTGAACGTCATGGCGGTCAAGGGCCCTGGGGTCTTGTTCAAGTCGGTGAACCGAGGGCTGCAAGCCGATGCCGCCTTGTCGCGAGTTGGGCTTGGAGTTATCGAAGTTCCTTTCGAGAAAGGTCCCGCCGCGACGCGCGAGCTTGCGCTTGAGGTTGCGAACGTCGAGAAATTCCCGATGAATTTTCGACGAACCATCGCTCTTCTTGAAACGCGAGAGGGGCCTACGTTGGTCGCCGGTGGCACGTCTGACTTGTCGCCGGCCCAAATTGCAATGGCGAGGCAGTTGGGGCTCATGCCGGCACCTCCTATGCCTGGATTTCACGCCGAGCCTACCGCTATCAACGGAGCTGGGCAACTTGGGTTTACCCCTACGCGCGGTGTAACAACAATGGCTATCTGCAAGCATTGCACGGAAGTTCAAATCGAAGCGGTTGGGGGCCGCATCACTGGTCCTCATACGTTCGAATTTTAGGAGGAGTCATGAAAGAGGTAGAGCAGATCCTCGCCGACATTCAAACTCGAGCCAGGACACCATCGACACGGACAGATACGGTGAGCATCTCTCCTCCTGGACCTCTCCCCAAGAAGGCTAGCGTAAGCGAGGTGGAGGCGGCGGAGCATCGCCTCGGCTTTTCGCTGCACCCCTTCCACCGCCGGCTTCTCCTCGACATCGCAAATGGTGGATTTGGACCTGGGTATGGCCTTATCGGTCTGAGCGGCGGGCATTCGGACGCGGATGGTAGAACGATGATCGAGCTTCGAGATATTCTCTGGCTTGACGCTGAAACTCCGCTCCCGGCTCACGTTGTGCCGCTGTGCGAATGGGGGGGCGCGATTTGGTCCTGCGTCGATGGTCAAACCGGCCATGTCCTCACGCTGGACGAAGGCGGCCTGACCGATACCGAACGTTCCCTTCCGTCGTGGTTCGAAGCGTGGGCGTCGGGGATCGATGTGTTCGACACCATGTTTATGCGCGAGATGCACACCGGGGTGAACCCCTTCACCAAGAAGCCTATGTCGGTCCCAAAGCTTAGTCGTGCGATCGGCGTACCGTACAAGCCTCGATCGTGATCGCGCGTTCGCTGAAACGCAGAGGAGCAATGGATCAATATGGGATTGTTGTGTGACATGGTCATGGCCAAGGACGGCGACGCCGAGCTTGTCGCCAATGCGAGCGCCCCGTTCCAAGAATTTGGAGGGATCGATATCAAGGGGTCGATTGGGTGAAGATTTGGTCGCTCCACGCGATCGTCACCGGGCGCGACTTGACGGAGCTGCGCCCCATGTACCGCGAGCCCACGTTCATGGCCAGTGACGAGGGCCCCTGGGTCTTCCAGCTCGCCCAAGAGCTGACGACCAAGCTCGCCCAGCTTCCGCAAGCGGAGATGCCACGCGTTGCGAGTCTCTGGGCGGCCACCGATGAATTCGCGGGATGGGATGTCTCGACCGTGGCCGGCGTGCTCGATGACATCGTTGGTCTCGCGCAACGGGCGCACGCGTCCGAGAAGGTGCTCTTCCTCTGGGTGTCGCTGTAGACCTATCGAACGACGTCCGGGGCAAAATCCGGGGACTCCCCCGTCTCCTTCCGGGCCCCCGCAGCCCGCTCCGCTCGCCCGAGCTAGGAACCCTTGTTTTGTAGGGTTTTCAAAAAAAGTGAAGGAGGCGGTCGATTTCTTCCATCCTTTTTCGGGTTCACTTCGAACTATAGGCATGAGCGACAACACGCCGGAGCCCCCCAGCACTCCGACCGGGAGGGCTCCGATCCGAGCCCTGGTCGAGCGCTACCTCGCGCGCGTCGCTCGCGTGATGCGCAGGAGCGGCGTCCCGGAGCGGGACATCGAAGACGCCTCGCAGGAGACGTTCGTGCGCGTGTGGCAGATGCAGAGCAAGACCGGCGGCTTGGTGAGCGTCCTGCGGATCGCGCGCTTCACGGCGCTCGACTACATGCGATCGAAGGGGCGTCCGCGCCCTTGGATGCGCCACGAGGAGATGAAGGAGGCAGAACGGGTGGAGCCGCAACACGCGGATCATCGCGCCATGGTGAGCGATGCCGAGCGCATCCTGCGCGAAGTCCTCGATAAAATCCCCGAGTCGCAGCGCGAAGTGCTCGCGCTCGTGGATGTCGAAGGGTGCAAGCTGGACGAGGTCGCTACGGAGCTTGCGATCGACGTTTCGACCGTAAAGTCAAGGCTTCATTCGGCGCGAGCCCGATTCAATGAGGAGCTTGATCGCGTCCGAGCCGACGAAGAGCGCCCCGGCCGCGGGCTCCTCGTTCCCATCTTGTCCTCGCCCGCCGCGCTCATCGAAGCGGCCAACGTCATCGACCCGGGCGACATCGCAGCGATGCAGAAGCGCGTCATGGCCGGGCTCGTTCGCGCGCTGGGTCTCGGCGTCGCGGGCAAGCTCGCGATGCTCTCCGGGCTCCAGCTCGCCGCCGTCGTCGCGTTCATCTTCGCGGCGGGTCTCGGCTCGGGTTTGCTCGCCAACGCGCGTTTTGCGTCGGCCCCCGAGCCCCAGGCCATCATCACGGCCGAGCCGAGCCTGGCCCCCGTTGCGGCGGAGCTCGGCCCGATCGCGAGCGCGGCGCCCGCGCCATCGGCGATCGCGTTCGCGGCTCCTTCGGCCACGGCATCCGCGTCCGCTCAAACCGCCGCGCCAAGCGGGCCGGATCTGCACAGCGACCTCGGCATGCTGGACGCCGCGAACGCGCTCGTGAACGGGGACCAACCCAAGCGCGCGATAGCTCTCCTCGACAAGCACGCGGCGCGTTATCCTCGCTCACCGTTCGCTCGCACGCGCGAATCGATCCGGGCGCGCGCGCAACAAACCCTTGCTGCCCAGTCTGACGCCGGAGCACCACGATGATCCACGCGCTCTCCAAAACGGTGTTGCCTTCGTTGGCCCTCGCGCTGTCGTGCTCGGTGGGCTGCATCGTGCCGGTCTACTTTTACACGGATCAAGCTGCCGGGTCCGCCACCGGCACGGGCGGCGCGGGGGGTACGGGCGGCGGCGGGGCCTGCACGCCGGGCGAGACGAGGCCCTGTTACGACGGGCCCGAGGGCACCGAGGGCAAAGGGATCTGCAAGGCCGGCGTACAGACCTGTTTCCCCGATGGTTCGAGCTGGTTCTCGTGCTCAGGCGCGGTCAAGCCCGCGATCGAGAACTGCGCTACGCCGGAGGACGAAGACTGCGACGGCCAAGCGCCGCCTTGCAAGGGTGATCTGCTCTGGGCACGGCGGTTTGGGGACGCACAGGATCAACAATGGGGGCAAGCCGTCGCTGTGGACGGCCAAGGCAACATCGTGCTCACCGGCTATTTCGCGGGCGTCATCGATTTCGGGGGGGGAGCGCTGACGAGCGAGGGAGCGACAGACGTCTTCGTAGCCAAGCTTGGACCGAACGGGGACCACCTTTGGTCAAAGCGTTTCGGCGATGCGTCGGCCCAGCTCAACTACGGCGTTGCCGTAGACAAAGAAGGAAACGTGATCTTTGCGGGGAGCTTTGCCGGCAGCGTCGATTTCGGCGGCGGCGTGCTGGTCAGCAAGGGAGGGCGAGACGCTTTCGTGAGCAAGCTCGATTCGAGCGGAGTTCACATTTGGTCAAAGCGTTTCGGCGATGGGGAGAATCAAGACGGCTTGAGCGTCGCCGCTGACGCGGCCGGGAACATCTTCCTTGCAGGGTCATTCGCCGGAACGCTCTCCGATCTTGGAACAAGTCCGTTTACGAGCGCGGGGAGCCGGGACATCTTCGTCGCCAAGATCAGCCCGAGCGGGGAGCACCTCTGGTCAAAGGCATTTGGAGACGTCCAAGATCAATACGTGTCGAGCGTAACCGTAGACACCAACCAGAACGTAGTGATCTCTGGAAACCTCCTCGGTTCGATGGACTTGGGCGAGGGGATGATCACGAACCAAGGGCCCCAAGACGTGTTTATCGCCAAGCTCGCCAACACGGATGGCGCTCCCTTGTGGTCCAATCGATTTGGGGCGCCTGGGCTCGTCCTGGCGACCATCAACATGAGCGCAGTTGGCGGCGCCAGCGGTCGCACTCTGCTCACAGGGTACATGGGCGGTGTCGGCTCGGTGAGCTTCGGTGGTGATATCATCTCGTTGGCCTCGCAATCCGGTCTCTTCGTCGCAGACTTCGACGCAGCAGGGAGCCACGCTTGGTCAAAGGGGTTCGGCGACACGATCAATCCATTGAGCGTCGCCGTTGGCTCATTTGGTGCCACGGACACGGCCGGGAACGTCGCGCTGACCGGCTACTTCCAGGGCGCCCTTGATTTTGGTGGAGGGCAGCTCGCCTCTCTTGGCAACGACATTTATCTTGTCAAATTCGACGCGGGCGGGGCCCACCAGTGGTCTAAGCGTTTCGGCGACGATCAGGATCAAGTTGGTCAAGGCGTAGCATATGACCTCGATGGCAACCTCATTCTTGTTGGGTCTTTTCAAGGTAAAGTGGACTTCGGCAATGGGCCCCTCATGAGCGCCGGAGGCCAGGACATCTTTCTCGCGAAATTTTCGCCTTAGCACGCCATAATAAGAGGCGATGAAACGGCGACTTGTAAATATCCATTTTGCAATGGACATCGCCTACGAGCGGCGATGAAGAGCGCATGGCCTTTAACCAAGAAGACCAAGACGATGAACTCGCCACGCTCATCCGCGAGGGCAAGGAGGAGCTGCTCTCGTGGGAGCGCACGATGCGCGCCTCGGTCGAGCAGGCGATCGACTACCTCCTTCCGCCGCCGCCTCCCCCGCCGAAGCCGAAGAAGCTCAAAGACTTGATCGAAGCCTTTGACCTCGAAGAAGAGCGCGCCCGCCGCAAGACGGTGATCTTCCTCGGCACCTCCGAAGAGGCGCGCGACGCGAACGCGCTCGCCGTCGAGGCCCAGCAGAAGATCGACCAAGCCCTCGTGGATCTCGGTCCGGCCGACTCCTTGCTCAAGATGGCGGCGGACGCCGGCCTTCGGGCGGCCAACGCCGTGGCGGGCTCGGTGCGAGACATCACCGTCCCCAAGGATGTAGTCCACGTCTCGGACGCGGCGATCGCCTTTGACAATTGGCACATCAGGAGCACGCCGGATGAGTACAAGGCACCATTTGCCGAGCTGATCAAGAACCCGCGTGTGGTCGAGAACATCAAGAAGGCGCGGGCGATGTTGGAGCCCGTGCCGCACGGCGAGAAAGGCAAGGTCAAGAAGCAGCCGGCCGGCGTGATGGCGTGGTCCGACTACCCGCCCAAAAAGACCTTTGGGTGGATGTACGTCGAGTCACCCAAGAGCGAATACGCCACGTGGTGCTGGCAGGAGATGCACAAGAAGTACGACGACGCCAAGGCTCGCTTTGACGAGCTGAGCGCCAACCCGGGCGCGAGCCCGAGCGAGAAGGGCCAGGCCCTCATCATGATGTGGCACGCCGCGGCGTGCGCGGCTGTCATGCACCAAGAAGGGTTGCCCGCCGCGATCAACACCTACGACGGGACGGTGCTCACGTGGTGCTCGGGCTTCGCGGTCCAAGGCAAGCTCCAATGGGTCTTCACGAAGATTTCGCGCGATCCCATCGTGCGCAAGGTGATGTACCTCTGCGGGTTCCGCTACGAGGGCACGCCCCTCGACGGCGCGTATCAAGTCGTGGATCTGCGCGGGCACATCCCGGTCGTGGTCTTTCGCGACAACTTCTCTCATTGCGAGCAACGCCACCCGGACAACGCATCCCGCATCTTGCTCCGCAAGAACCAGCGGGACTACGCGGCGTACAAGGTGCTCCGCGTGTTCGTCGAGCAGATCGAGCTTCTGTGGATGCTCATCGCCCTCTCGCGCGATGAGCTGACCCGCAAGACCGTGTTCGACGCGAACTATGAGGCCCTGGAGAGCCTCATCGACGTAGGCGGCGCGGAGGAGATCGCGAGCGAGGCGCTCTACGTGTTCGTGGCCGAGGTGGTCCACAACTGGGGCATCGGCAAGGCCGGCGCGACGGGCGTGATCAAGTGGGCCATCGATCACTTCGACGCGACCGAGAAGCAGCTCCCCAAAGGTGAGGAGCGCGATCGGGCCCTTGCCAAAGCGGCCTTCCGCTACATCATGCGTCACATCCAGCGGGACGCGTGGAGCGCGGCCGTGGCTGAGCTGAAGGTGAGGGTGAAGGAGCACCCCAAAGGATCCGAGAAGAGGGTAGTGTACCTCAAAGCAACCATGCTCAAGGTGGTTTACGGGTTTCAGCGCCTCATGGACAACTATTGGACGCCCATGCACACGGGCAAGAGCCCCAAGAGCGTTCGCGATCACACGCCTGGAAAATCTACCCTCACGGTGCCCGGGTTCCCGGGCCTCATCCCCGAGGGCGCGAAGCCTGGGCCCGATGATGTTGTCGTGTATGACGAGAAGAACAGGGGCTATCTCCTGGGCAAGCAGGCCCAATGTGACTTCTTGTTCCCCAACAGCGATGTGACCTTGGTCGATTTCGACGACGGCAACGTGATCATCATGAACTATCAGAAAGTGAAGGAAACCGTGACGCGGGCGGGGGTGAAGGTGCCGTGATGAGAACCTGGATGACCTTAATCGTTGTCGGCGCAACGTGCGCCTGCTCTCCTTCTTCATCGGGATTGCCTCAGGGCGAAGCTCGCGACCCGGTTAAACCCAGCTCCGCCCCCATGGTGTCGAGCGCCCCGGTGTCGGCTCTTCCGCCCGTGGTCGCCCCCCCCGCCTCCGCGCCTCCGCCGAGCGCATCGGCCGCGATGGACGCTCCCGCGCCGAAGTCGAGCGCATCGGTTGGCGCCTCTGCGCCGAAGCCAAGCGCGTCGGTGTCGCCGGCTCTCTCCGCCCAACAACGGCGGGCCCGTCTCAGGAGCGACTGCCAAAAGGGTGTCCCCAACGCTTGCTCCGACCTGTTCAGCGAGTCGGACGACGAAGAAGAACGCTTGTGGGCCCTTCAGACCGCGTGCGCCGTCGATAAGGAAGATCGAGAAGGCGCGTGTCGGCGGCTGCAACTGTTTATGACGGGCAGACTTCATTAACAAGTAGGGACGAATAGGCTCCTTGAATTAACATCAAGCTTGGGCGAGCGTGTGCCCGAAGGATGGCTATGCCATCGTTCGGGACCTTCATCACATGAGCTT
>CAYTJL010000310.1:0-10220 GCA_964437785.1 uncultured Polyangiaceae bacterium | reverse complement strand
GCGATGCCGCCCTGCGCGTACTTGGTGTTGCTCTCGTCGCGCGCGCGCTTCGTGATGAGCTGAACGGTGCCGAATTCCGCGGCGTCGAGGGCGAACGTGAGGCCCGCGATCCCGCCGCCGATGACGAGGAAGTCGCTCGTGTGGGTCACGGGCGGGAACGTAGGCGCAAGCGCGTAAGATAGCCAGATCCGTGAGAGCCGCTCTATAGTCGGCCGGTGCAGAGCACCGAAGCGTCACCCGCCCCCGCGCCGCTCCCCGCCCGGCCCGCGTACGCGCTCGCCGTAGCGTGCGGAGTCCTCTATTTTTTGGCCTTCCCGGGGATGGACGCGTGGCCGCTGTCGTTCGTGGCGCTCGCCCCGCTCATCGTCGCGATGCGCGGTCAAACCCCGAAGCGCGCCGCGGGGCTCGGGTGGGCCGCGGGCTTCACCATGACGATGGTGGGCTTCTATTGGCTGCTCGAGATGCTCAAGGTCTTCGGCGGCTTCAACACGCCGCTCGCGCTGCTTTTCATGGTGATTTTGTGCGCGTACCAAGGCGGCCGCATCGCGCTCCTCGGCTACTTGTACGGCCGCGCCGAGAAGAGGGGGTGGCACCCGGGCCTCGTGTTCGCGCTCGCGTTCGTGGCGAGCGAGCTCGTCTATCCGCTGCTCTTCCCCTGGTATTACGGGGCCACGGTCCACAACGCGGTCATCTTCCTCCAGGTGGCCGACCTCGGCGGGCCGTACCTCATCGCGCTCGTGCTCATCGCGGTGAACCTCGCCGTCGCCGAGATCGCGTTCGCGCGGCTCGACAAAAGGAGCTTCGCCTCGCTCGATCGCCGCGTGATGGCGGCGGCGCTCATCGCGCCCGGGCTCGCGATGATCTACGGCAACGTGCGGCTCCTCGCGGCCGACAAAGCCGCGGCCGCGGGCGAGAAGCTCAAGGTCGGCATCGTGCAGGGCAACCAGCCGCTCGTGCGCAAGCCGCGCGCGCTCGTCACCCACACGAAGCGCACCGAGGAGCTGCGCAAGGCGGGCGTCGATCTCGTGGTCTGGAGCGAGGGCGCGAGCGCCATCGCCACGCGTGAGAGCCCGGGGAACGAGGAGCTCAGGGGCCTCATCACGAACCACGTCAAGGTGCCCGCGATCATCGGCACCATCATCATCGGACAGAGCAGCGACCCGTCGAAGACCGGCCCCAAGAAGCCGCGCGGCCTCTACAACGCGGCCGTCCTCACCGACGGCAAGGGCAACCCGATCGGCCGCTACGACAAGCAGTTCTTGCTCGCGTTCGGCGAGTACCTGCCGTTCGGCGAGACGTTCCCCGTGCTCTACAAGTACTCGCCGAACTCGTCGCAGTTCAAGTCAGGCACCTCGCTGGAGCCGCTCGTCTTCGGCAAGTACAGGATCAGCGCGCTCATCTGCTACGAGGACATCATCCCGAGCTTCGTCAACAAGATGGTCCGCCACGCGAACCCCGATCTGCTCGTGAACATCACGAACGACGCGTGGTTCGGCAACTCGACCGAGCCCTGGATCCATCTCGCGCTCGCCAAGCTCCGCGCGGTCGAGCACAGGAGATACCTCGTCCGCTCGACGAACAGCGGCGTCTCGGCGATCGTCGATCCCGTCGGCCGGGTGCCCCTCGTGAGCCGTCCCTTCAAAGAGGAGTCGCTCATCGGCGTCGTGAGCATGCTCCAAGCGAAGACCGTCTACGGCATGATCGGCGACGTGCCTTGGTACATCGCGACGTTGGTGGTCCTCGCGATGGGCTTCGTCACACGGAGGCGCTCTTCGTAGCGCCGGCCGAGATGCGATAAAGTGCCAAGATGCGCGCCGTAACATCGATCGTTGCTTGTGCCTTTGGGCTCTTGGTCTCGGCCTCGTGCGGGGGCAAGGTCTTCGTGGATCCGCCGAGCGGCGAGGGGGGCGGCGGCGGGGGCGGCGGCAACCTCCCGACGCCGACGTGCTCCACGTGCTTCGGCTTCTGCACCGACCTCGCGAGCGACGCGGCGAGCTGCGGCGCGTGCGGCAAGGCGTGCGGCTTCGACGAGATCTGCTTCGGTGGAAAATGCGTGAAGACCCCGTGCCTCACCGGCCAACCATGCTCCGGCAAGTGCTGCGGAGACACGTGCTGCTCCGACACCGAGGTCTGTTGTGGCAACACCGTGGTTGGCTTCACCTGCGTGAGCACCTCTGGAGAGAACCAATGTCCCGCGCCCCTCTGCGCCGGATCATGCCCGTGACGAGAGCGATTGACGCGCGCGTGAAGCGCTTGAACGGTGCGGCGCGATGAGCGGTATCGGCGTCATCCTCAACCCTCGATCGGGCCACAACCTGCGTGACCCCGGCGCCGCGCTCCGGCTCTCGCGCGCGCTCGGCGATCACGGCGTCGTGCGCACGGCCAAGGACCGCGAGGAGCTCGCGCGCGTCGCCGAGGACTTCAAGCGCCTCCGCATCGATCTGCTCGGGATCTCGGGCGGAGACGGCACCAACGGCCACACCATCACGGGCTTCCTCCGCGTCTACGAGGACGAGCCGCTGCCCCCGCTCGCCTTCCTCCGCGGCGGCACGTTCAACACCGTCGCGAACTCGGTGGGCGTCCCGCGCGGCAAGCCCGACGGCCTCCTCGCGCGCGTGATCGAGCTCTACCAGCGGCGCGAGCCGCTGCGCTGGGTGGAGCGCCACGTGATGCGCGTCGCGGGCCACCACGGCTTTATCTTCGGCACCGGCGCGATCTACGGCTACATCGCGGACTACAACACGGTGCCCGAGCGCGACGCCTTGTGGGCCGCCAAGGTGCTCGGCCGCGCCGCCGCCGCGGTCATCGCGGGCAAGCCCACGCCCGTGGCCGAGCGCTGGCACGGCAAGGTCACCCTCGACGACGGCACCGTCTTCCCGGAGCGGAGCTACCTCGCGATCGGGTGCGGCACGGTCGATCAAATCGGCCTTGGTTTCAGGCCGTTTTATCGCACCACCGACGTCGCGCGCGCGCACGGCTTCCACGCGCTCGGCATCCACACGACGGCGCTCGGCTTCGTCAAGAAGCTCCCCGACATCTGGCGCGCGCGGCCGATGGGCGACGCGCACACGTACGACAAGCTCGCGACGCGCGCGGTGATCGAGGCGACCGACGGCGTCGTCCGCTACTGCATGGATGGCGACGTGTACGATCACGAGGGGCCGCTCAGCATCGAGGTCGGCCCGCGCGTGCGCATCCTGGTCGAGCACAAACGCGGATCGAGGCCGCGTCCCTGAGAGCAGCGGGCCTTGTCGATCCTCCTCGACAGCGCTCGCGCCCGCGCTTGTGAGCGCCTCATCCGGTGGCTCACGCGGAGGGGAGCGACCGCCGGCCGCGTCGCGATCGATCGCGAAGATGGGGAGCTCGGCGTGCGCGCGATCGCGGGCTTCGCCGCGGGAGAAGAGGTGATCGCGGTGCCGCTCGGCTGCCTCCTCACGCGGGACGCCGCGCGACGATCGCCGATCGGCAAGCGGATCGCGGCCTCGGGCGTCGCGCTCCGCAACGTGCAGTCGTACCTCGCGATGTACCTCTTGGAGCAGCGGCGCGCGGCGCGATCGGCGTTCGAGCCTTACATCGACGCGCTGCCGCGCGCGTTCCCCACGGTGCCGATCTTCTACGGGCCGTCGCACCTCGCGCTGCTCGAGGGCTCGTTCACGCTCGCGACGATCGCCGAGCGACGCCGCGCGCTCCGCGCTGAATATGAGGCGTTGAGACGCGCGATCCCCGCGATCGCGCGGCACCGCCGGAAGGATTTTTTGTGGGCGCGGACCGCGGTGGGCTCGCGCATCTTCAGCATCGCGATCCAAGGCCGCGACACGGCCGCGCTCGTGCCTTTGTCGGACATGATGAACCACGCGCCGTCGCCGAACGTGCGCTGGGAGCTCGACGACGCGAGGGGCGCGTTCGTGATGACCGCCGAGCGCCGCGTCGAGCGCGGCGAGCTGCTCCATCACAGCTACGGTCGCAAGTGCAACAGCCGCTTCTTCGTGAGCTACGGGTTCGCGCTGGCCGACAACGACGACAACGAAGCGAGCGTCACGCTGCGCCTGTCCGCGCGCGATCCGCAGCGCGCCGCGCGCGAGAGGCTCCTCGGCGGCGCGGCCCAGACGATCGCGATCGGCGCGCGCGCGGGCAGCGGCGGCGCGAGGCAGGCCCTCTCGTTCCTGCGCGCCGCGCACGCGAGCCCGAGCGAGCTCGCCGCGATCGCGCCGCGCGCGGGGATCGTCCCTCCGCTCAGCGCGCGCTGCGAAGCCTCGGCGCTCACGGCGCTCGCCGCGGCGTGTGAGACCTCGCTCCGCGCCTTCACGACGAGCGTCGAGGACGACGACGCGCTGCTCGGCGATCCCGGGCTCGACGCGCCGTCGCGCGCGGCGATCACGATGCGCCGCGGAGAGAAGCGCGTGCTCGCGCGGTGGATCGCGCTCGTCCGCGCGGCGCTCCCGATCCTGCGCAGGCCGTGGGAAGGGCTCGCGGGCGCGGCGGCCGAGCTCCCTCGCGGGACCCCCGAGGCCGTGTATCTGGCGGGCGTCGTCGAGGACCTGCGCCACGCGCGATGACGGCGAATCGAGGCTCAGTTTCCTTGGATGGACGCCTCCGAGCGGGTGTATCTTGATCCGCGATGAGCGAGCACCGCCTTGGACGCGACGTTTTTTTGGCCCTGGCCGCGATCGGTTGGGCCGATGGCAACCTCGACCAGGAGGAGGCGGACGCGATCGTCCGCACCGCGCTGGAAGAGGGCCTCGAGCTCGATGAGATCTCCGCGATCGAGGAGGCGACCAAGAAGCCCATCGCCATGACGTCGATCGATCGATCGGGGATGACCAAGGCCGATCGGCTCTTCGTCTACGCGGTCGCGTCGTGGATGACGAGGCTCGACGGCGTCGTGCACGACAAAGAGATCGAAGCCCTGCACGAGCTCGGCGGCGCGCTCATGATCCCCGAGCTCCCGCGCAAGCACGCCGACGCGATCGCGCAGGAGATCGTCGATCTCTCCGGGAGCGACCGGCCTTTGCGCTACGACCTCCCCAAGCTCCGCAAGGTGCTCGCCGAGCGCCTCGAAGAGTCGCGAAAATTGCGAGAAGCGGAGCGCGCCAAAGACGAAGAGGAGGCCTGACATGCACGCGCGATCCTCGGTTTTTTTGGGTGTGATCGCGCTCCTCGGCGCCGCCGGCTGCCAAAAGCCCGTGGCGCAGCCGCCGCCTCAAGGCTGCGCGTGCTGCACCGGCCCTCAAGGGCCCCCGCCGATGCAATACGAGGTCGAGAAGCCCGCCAACCCGACTGGCCACTTCAACTGGGGTGACCGCGCCCCGCAGCGATAACCCATCTCGCGCTCACATACGCGGGAGCGCGATGAGCGTCACCGTCTCCAATCCAGGCTCCCCCCAACGACGCTTATAAGGCACGTCGGTCCCTAGGTCGTACGCGCGCACGCCCTCCTCGCAGAGCAATCGAATCTGCTCGTGGTGCGCCGCCGTCCCGAGGGAGACGTCCGCAAAATCGTCGTCGAAGCTCGCTTGGAGCCCGCGGAAGGTCCCGGAGGCCAACGCGCCGAGCACGAACGCGACGTCGTCCCCGCCTCGCGTGCCGATGAGGAGCCTAAGGGTTCCCCGGGCAAGGAGCCTCCGCACCATGCTCCTATAAAACCCGTTCATGGGCGCGTCGACGATGCCTGTCCCCTCACGGCCCTTCCAACTCTTGTGCTCGATGGCGACGATGCGATCGTAGAGCAAAGCAGCCTCGCCCGGAGCGCCGTTCGGGACATAGGGCTCGAAGACAATCCCCGCCTCGGCGACCCGCTTCTTCGCCTGCTTGAGCGCCTTTCGAAAGTTCGCCGAGCGCCGGCTCAAGAAGCCGTCGAGGCCGCCCGCGAGGCTCGCGACGATACGGCCCGTCCTCGGCCCGATCCGAAGCTCGCGCCTCCGATCGAGCCTCACGGCGACCTCCGAGAAGAGCTCGGATCGCTCAGCGAGGCCGCACAAGACCAGCACCTCGAAGGGGACCTCGTCGTCGAGCGCGGCCTGCGCCTCGCGCGCAAAGAGCGCAGCGTTCGTGCTGATGAGCGGGCACGCGAGCCCCCACATGGCCTCGAGCGGTTCGAGGTAGCGCATCTCGGCCGACGCGTTGCCCCGCATGAGCGCGACCCAACCAGCCTCTCCGCGCCTCAAAAAAGGCTCTCGGTTCGGCATGAGCGCCTCCGCCGCGGGGAGGATCCAATCGGTGGACGAGCAGAAGTGATCGATGAGCGCGGAGGCGCGGACGTCGGCGTCGAACGCGTCGGCGTGTCGGTTCAGATCGGCGAGCGAGAGGGGGACCACGTTGGAGAGAAAGACGATATCGGTAGCGGGGGGAGAGCGGGAGGGGGAATGGGGACGGAAACGGCGGCTCGGGCTAACCCTGATTGTTTGGCAACTTTTTTTTCTACAGACTCGCGCCGATCTACCATCCCCCGGCCAAAGCGGGTCTTCACCATCTTTTTAGAAAGGCGACGTGTCGGAATGCGCGACAAACAAGTTTCGCGATGGGTATGCGGGGCCGCTCTCGCGGCCGCCGCGACCTTCTCTTACCCTGCCCGCGCGCAGAGCGTAGCGCTCAATAAATTCGAGCCGGCGCCCGCGGGTGATCGCATGTTCGGCGTCGAATCGCCCTACGCGGCCTCGTTCAGCTCGCAAGGGGCGAGCGGCGAGGGCAACGTGGCCGTTCATGCGGCGGTCTACGTGGACTACGGCCACAACCCCTATGCGCTCCAACGCGCGCCGAGCCTGCTCGAGCCCAAGGCGGTCGTAGGCGATCAGCTCTTCATGCACGTGAGCTTGTCGCTGGCGCTGTTCAAGCGCCTCACGCTCAACCTCTCGGTGCCCGCGGCGGTCGTTCAAGACGGCGACGATCCCACCTTCAACGGCAGGACGTACCTCTCGCCGCACGCGGCCGGCTTCGGCGATCTGCGCGTCGCCGCGCGCGTTCGGATCTTCGGTGAGTACAACTCGCCCTTCCAGCTCGGCGTCGGCGGCATGATTTGGGTGCCCGTCCAGGATCAAGGCACCTACTTGAGCGACGGCAAGGTGCGCGGCATGCCCTCCTTGCTCCTCGGCGGCATGACCGACGACATCGTTTGGTCGTTCAACGCGGGCGTGCAAATCCGATCCTCGTTCGAATTCGACGGCATCGCGCAGGGCACGAGCATGCACTTCGGCGCCGGACTCGCGGCGCTCCTCGGCTCGAAGAACCAGGTGCAGATCGGCCCCGAGGTCCGCGCGTCGTTCGTGACCAAGGAGATCAACCGCAAGACCACCAACGTCGAGCTGCTCCTCGGCGCCAAATATCGAATCTTCGACGACCTGGAGGCGGGCGTCGCCGCGGGCCCGGGCCTCACCGTGGGCCTCGGCACGCCGGACCTCCGCTTCGTCGGCATGATCGCTTATACGCCCAATCAAAAGAAGGTCATCGACGACCGCGACAAAGACGGCGTCCCGGACACCGAGGACAAGTGCCCGGACGAGCCGGCGGCGCGCGGCGAGAACGCCGAGAAGCCTGGCTGTCCCCCGGCCAAGGACTCGGATGGTGACGGCGTCGACGACGAGAAGGACGCTTGTCCGGCGCAGCCCGGCCCCGTCGAGCGCGGCGGCTGCCCGGCGCCCAAAGACACCGACGGCGACGGCGTGACCGACGACGTCGACGCGTGCCCGGCCGACAAGGGCGTCCCGCAACAAGACCCCAAGAAGAACGGCTGCCCGCTGCCCAAAGACACCGACGGCGACGGCATCATGGACGACAAGGACGCTTGTCCGAACCACGCCGGCAAGGCGTCGAACGACCCCAAAGAGAACGGCTGCCCCGGCGACACCGACGGTGACGGCATCCGCGACGACAAGGACGCTTGCCCCGGCGAGAAGGGCGCGGCCGACCCCGATCCGCACAAGAACGGCTGCCCCAAGGCCGTCCGCGTGAAGGGTGATGAGATCATCATCCTCCAACAGGTCGAGTTCGACACCGGCACCGCGCGCATCAAGCCCGTCAGCAACACGCTGCTCGCCGAGGTCGCCGGCGTGCTCAAGGAGCACCCGGAGATCCTCAAGATCGAGGTCCAAGGGCACACCGACAACAAGGGCGCTCCCAAGCTCAACAAGGGCCTCTCGGCCAACCGCGCCGACGCCGTGCAGAAGGCGCTCATCAAGCTCGGTATCGACAAGAAACGCCTCGTCGCCAAGGGCTATGGCGAAGAGAAGCCGATCGCCGACAACAACACCGAAGACGGCCGCGCGAAGAACCGGCGTGTGCAGTTCGTGGTGATCGAGCGGAAGAAGTGAGGGAGCGCATGCTTACAGGAGGATATTCCGTGACTCGATCTTCGATCATCGCCCTGGGGCTCGCGGCTCCCCTCGTGCTCATCACCAGCTTGGCCAGCGCGCAGGCCCCTGCGCCGCCGCCCCCTGCGCCGCCGCCCCCCGCGCCGGCGCCCGCGCCGCTCCAGGTCAAACAAGAGTACACCGAGAAGCCGGATTTCAAGCCTGTCGAGAAGCGCAAACAGGGTTGGGATCCGAGCATCGCGGTCGGCGGCACGCTGGCGTTCGCCAACAACAGCAGCGTCGTCGGCCAGGTGGACGGCTCGACCTTCTCGTTCGGCATCAAGCTGGACGCCGGGCTCAACCTCAACAAAGGCAGCCACGAGTGGCGCAACACGCTCGGCGTCGTCGCCGGCACGACGCGCACGCCCGCGGTGGATCAGTTCGTCAAGACGAGCGACCTCTTGGCGTTCGACTCCATCTATCTCTATCACGTGGTGCCTTGGTTCGGCCCCTTCGTGCGCTTCTCGATCAACACGCAGATGTTCCGCGGCTCGGACGTCCGGGCGGGCAACACGCCGTATCAAATCTCGGACGCCGACGGGAAGAACCCCGCTACGGTGTGCGGCGTCTCGGGCAAGACGATCGGCGCGGACGGGCTCTGCTCGGCCGACGATCCCAACGTATTGCCCGGCACCGCGTCACAACAGGTGGTGAGCAAGCTCTCGCTGTCGGATCCGTTCAAGCCCACCACGCTCAAGCAGTCGATTGGTCTCTTCGTGCAGCCGTACGCAAAGGACCCTCTGACCATCGAGCTCCGCGCGGGCCTCGGCGCGCAGGAGACGTTCGCGGACAGCCAGCTCGCGGTCAAAGACGACGCCACGACCGCGAACAAGATCGAGGTCGTGCGGCTCACCAACGCGAACCTGGTCGGCGCCGAGCTCGGCATTGCGGCGTGGGGCAAGCTCGTCGACAACCGCGTCTCGTACCGGCTCGAAGGCAACTTCCTCACGCCGTTCATCAAGACCAACACGGCGGCCAACACGGGTAAGAGCGCGGTTCAGCTCACCACCATCCAGCTCGCAGGCACGTTGTCCTTCAAGCTCGTGGAGTGGGCGTCGCTCGATTATAACCTCCGTCTCTTCCGCGATCCTTCGGTGCTCGACGCGTTCCAGGTGCAAAACACCTTGTTCCTCACCTTTGGTATCGCGTATCCGACGAAGGCCCTCGCGCCGCAGTGCCCTGCGTGCGCGCCGCTCCCGCCGCCCAAGCCCGCGGAGGCGCCGCCTCCCGCGCAGCCCGCGGCGCCTCCTCCGGCGGCACCTCCGGCTCAGCCCGTCGCGAAGTGACAGCCACCATCGTTCAAGCAGGTCACCCGGTCCTGCGTGCCGAAGCGGCCTTGGTCCCCCACGATCGCTTTGGCACGCGGGAGCTCCGCGATTTGGTGGCCACGATGGTCGAGGTCATGCGCGCGGCGCCCGGGGTCGGCCTCGCCGCGCCGCAGATCGGCGTGGGTCTTCGCGTGCTCGTGATGGAGGACTCGGAGGCGCTCATGTCCAAGCTCTCTCCCGAGGAGCGCGCGGCGCGCGGCCGGACGCCGCTCCCGCTCGTCACGTTCGTCAACCCGACGATCGTGCGGCGGGGCGGCGGTCGGGCCGTGTTCTTCGAAGGGTGCTTGAGCGTGGCCGGCTACATGGCCATCGTCTCACGCGATCTCGAGGTCGAGGTCGCGGGGGTGGACGTCAACGGTGATCCGATTCGGCAGGTGTACCGCGGGTGGCCCGCGCGCATCGCGCAGCACGAGATCGATCACCTGGGCGGCACGCTCTACATCGACCGCATGATCTCGCGCACCTTCGCGTGTTACGACGAGATCAAGGCGCGTTGGCTCGGCAAGGCGCCTGAGGAGATCCTCGCGGCGCTCGGCGCCGAGGGGTAATC